>JBGQKQ010000113.1:0-9705 GCA_041499655.1 Gammaproteobacteria bacterium | reverse complement strand
GTTCGCAGCGCGCCCGGCAGCGGCGCACGACGATGACGGGCCGGAGGACAGCGGCAAGAGGGGCCGGCGCTACATCATCCGCGGCGGCGCGGTGATGACGATGGATCCGAGCATGCCCAACAAGGGCGAATTCGCCAAGGCCGACGTGCTGGTCGAGGGCAAGCACATCAAGGCGGTCGGCCCGAACCTGAGCGCCGGCGGCGCGAGCGAGATCGACGCGCGCGGCAAGATCGTCATGCCCGGCTTCATCGACACCCATCACCACCAGTTCGAGACGGCGATCAGGAGCTTCCTCGCCGACGGCGTGCTCATCAACGACGGGTCGGGATCGGTGGCCGGGAGCACGACCTACTTCGAGTACGTCCTTCTCACCTTCGCGCCGGTGTATCGGCCCGAGGACGTGCACATCAGCGAGCTGTTCGGGGGCCTCTCGCAGCTCGACGATGGCGTCACCACGGTGCACGACGTCTCGCAGATCCACCACTCGCCTGATCACTCTGACGCGGCTGTCGAAGCGCTTATCGCCACAGGGCGCCGCGCTGCCTTCGGCTATTTCGAGAGCGCGGGCGGGGTCGCCGGCAATCAATATCCATTCGACGCGCCCCGCATCAAGAAGAAATTCTTCTCCTCGAGCGACCAGCTCGTCCACATGATCATGGGCGGTGAGGTCTATCTCGGCAACCAGAGCACGGACGACTCGTGGAGGATAGGACGCGAGCTCGACCTGCAGATCGCGGCCCACATCCTGTCTCCATTCGGCATCCGCCCGATCATGGACGATCTCACGCACGGCATAGGCGGCAACGGCCACACCGGGATCGGTCCCGACAACCTCTTCATCCACATGACCGGCATGTCCGACTTCGCGTGGCAGAAGGTCAAGGACGTCGGCGCCCAGGTCTCGATCGCCTTCCCGATCGAGATGAATATGCGCCACGGCATGCCGCCGCTCATCAGGATGCAGATGATGGGGATGGAGCCGTCGCTCTCCACGGACGTCGAAGTCACCTTGACGGCGGACTTCTTCACCCAGATGCGCTCTGCGATGAACCTGCAGCGGCTGGTGGTGAACCAGATGACCCTCGACAAACCCAACGGGAACCAGAACCTCCCCGACCCGCGAAACTGGGAGCTCCCGCAGAGTGCAGCAACATCGGGCGACAACCCGGGCTTTCTCTATTGGCCGAGGCCGCCCGCGGGCATTCCTGCGCCGCTGACGACGCGTGACGTGCTGCGCTACGCCACCATCAACGGCGCGAAGGCGCTCAGGCTAGAGGGCAAGACCGGCACGCTCACCCCGGGGAAAGAGGCCGACATCCTCATCCTCGACGCTCAGGCGATCAACGTGGCACCGCTCAACAACGTGCCCGGGGCGGTGGTGTCGCTCATGGACCGCACCAACGTCGAGACGGTGATCGTCGCAGGCAAGGTGCGCAAGTGGAAGGGCAAACTGCTGGATGTCAACCTCGACAACCTGCGCCGGCAGCTCGAGAATTCGCGCGATTACGTGTTCAGCCAGGCCCAGGCGCACCCGTTGTTTCCGGGGCAGTTTGACGGCCGAACGGGCTTGTTCGGGAACCAGTGAACCGGTAACCGCCACACTGACGGGGCGGCTCCGGCCGCCCCGTTTTTTTCAGGCCTCGATCCCGCGGTACAGCCAGTCGATTTCCCAGAAGGTGTCGGGCGTCCGTTGCGCGAGCAGATGGTTGCGCAGGTCGCGCCCGCCGCCGTCGGCGTGGATGATGTCGCCGAAGATGCGCGAGGTGATGGTGACGCGCGCGGTGCGCAGGTAGCGCTCGCGCTCGTAGACCTGGAGCGCTGCTCCGACGTCGCCGCTGGCGCTCGCCAGCGCTTTTTCGAGCAGCCCCGAGAGCACCACCGAGTCCTCGATCGCCATGCACGCGCCCTGTGCGAGGTACTGCAGGGTCGGGTGCGCGGCGTCGCCGAGCAGCGCGACGTTGCCGCGCGTCCAGCCCGGCCTCGGCTCGCGGTCGTGCAACACCCAGTTCTTGTCCTTGCCGACGTAGCCGAGCATGGCCTGGACGTTCGGCGTGGTGCGCGAGAACACCTCGGCGAGCTCGTCCGGGCCGCCGTAGTCGCGGCGCTCTCCGTTTTCGAATTTCCGGCTGGCGACGGTGGCGACGTTGTTCATGACGGTGCCGCCGCGCAGGCGGTACTGCACAAGGTGAAGGTTCGGCCCGATCCAGATCACCATGTCGTCGAAGTGCGACTGGTCCTTGACCTCCGTGACGGGCACCACGCCGCGGTAGGTGACGTGCCCCGCGGGGCGCGGCGCGCCGTCGCCGATGAGGATCTCGCGCACGCGCGAGCGCAGTCCGTCGGCGCCGATCAGCGCGCGCCCCTGGTATTCCGAGCCGTCGGCGAAGCGCGCGACGACGCCGTCGCCGCGGTCCTCGAGATCCGTCAGCTCCTTGGAGGTGTGCAGCGTGATCTCGTCGCGCTTGCGGCAGGCTTCGAGGAGCACGCCGTGCAGGTCGCGCCGGTGGACCACGGTATAAGGCGCGCGGAAATGCCGCCGGAAGGTGTCGCCGCACGAAATGCGCGTGAGCTCCCGGTCGGTGAGCGCATCGATGAGGATCAGATTCTTGGTGAAGACGGCCTGCGGCTCGAGATCCTTCATCACCCCGAGCCAGTCGAGCATGCGATAGGCGTTCGGCCCCTGCTGGATGCCGTAGCCGATCTCGCCGAACTCGGGGGCCTTCTCCAGCACGCGCGAGCGCAGGCCCCTGCGGGCAAGAGCGAGCGCGCTCGCCACGCCGCCGATGCCGCCTCCGACGATGAGGATCTCCGGACGAGTCTTGGCGCTCACGGGCCGGGATTCTACATCCCGGCGGCACCTTGCGGCGGGCGGGTCGCGCTACAATGGCCTCGATGAGCTACGAGCACGCCTCGGCCTCCTTCGCCTGGAAGGCCTCGACTTTCACGAGTCCTTCCGACTACCTGATCGAGCTGACCAGCGATGACCGCGGCGAGCTGCTCGCGGCGGTACAGGCCGTGGAGCGCGCCGGTCGCCTCGCGCCTGTCCATGCGCTAACGAAAGGCGATTTCCGCTTCGACGGCTTGGGCACAAAGCTCGAGCGCGCCTACGAGGAGGTGCGCTCAGGCAAGGGTTTCGTCGTTCTGCGCGGCTTGCCGTTCGAGGGGCTTTCGCTGCAGCAATTCACTGCCGCCGCGTGGTGCCTGGGCCTCCACTTCGGCCGGGCGCTGTCGCAGAATGCGCAAGGCGAGCGGATCACCTCGGTGATCGACGCGACCGCGGAGGACGCGACCCCGCGCATGTACCGCAGCAACCTGGAGCTGCGGCCGCACTCGGACATCACCGCGATGATCTCGCTCGCCTGCTGGCACAAGTCGGCTTCGGGCGGCGCCTCGATCATCGTCAGCGGCGTCACCGTGCACGACGCCATCCGCGAGCGCTCGCCCGAGCTGCTCGAACCGCTTTACCGCGGCTACCACTACCACCGCCTGGGCGAAGAAGGCCCCGGCGAGGAGCCGGCGACGCCTTACCGCACGCCGGTGTTCGCGAACCGCGGCGGCCAGATCAGCTGCCGCTACCAGCGCGCCGGCATCGCCGCGGGCCAGCGCGAGCGCGGCGTGCCGCTCGACGGGCGCGATATCGAGGCCCTCAACCTGTTCGACCAGGTGGCGGCGGCGCCGGAGAATCGCCTCGCGTTCTTCCTCGAGCGCGGCGACATGATCGTCATCAACAATTACACCGTGATGCACGCGCGCACCCGCTTCACCAATTTCCCCGAGGCCGAGCGGCAGCGGCGCCTGGTGCGGCTGTGGTTCGATGCTGACGGATTCCGCGACGTGCCGCGCGAGTTCAACCTGTTCGCGGAGAACGGAATCCCGAAGCAGGAAGGCCGGCGCGCGACTTACGACTTCAAGAAGCTCTACCGCGACGATCCGCTCGCGACCGGCGGCGTGCCCGATCTCAAGATCACGGACAGCGAAGCGGCGCGAAGCCGCTAGCGCCGGGAGAGGCATGAAGAACATCCTGCGTTGTCTTGCGCTCGCAGCGGCGCTCGCGCCACTTGCATCAAGTGCGCAAACCTTTCCCTCGCGTCCGGTCCGCTTGATGGTCCCGTTCCCGCCCGGCGGCGCCACCGACATCGTCGGGCGCCTGGTCGCCGCGAAGATGCAGGATGTCTGGGGCCAGCCGGTGGTGATCGAGAACAAGCCCGGCGCGGGCACGGTGGTCGGCACCGAGTACGTCGCCAAGTCCGCGCCCGACGGCACCACCCTCGGCATGGTCGTCACCGCCTACGTCATCAACCCGAGCCTGCGGAGCGACCTGCCCTACAACACGCTGAAGGACCTCACCGGCGTGACGCAGGTGTCGGTACAGCACCTGGTGATGGCCGCGCATCCCTCGCTTCCGGCGAACACCATCCCCGAGCTGATCGCGCTCGCGAAAAAAGAACCGGGCAAGCTCGCCTACGCGACCCCGGGGAGCGGCACCGCGATGCACCTGTCGGTCGAGCTGCTCAAGACGACCGCGGGCATCGAGCTCATTCACGTCCCCTACAAGGGCGGCGCGGCGGCGCAGCAGGACGTGATGTCCGGGCGCGTGCCGATCCTCATGGACGTGCTCTACACGGTGCAACCGCTGATCAAGAGCGGCAAGATCAAGGTGCTCGCGCTGCTTTCGCCAGCGCGCGCGCCCGAATCGCCCGAGTATCCGATCGTCGCCGAGTCGGTACCCGGCGTGAGCGCGCTCTCGCTCGTCGGCATCGTCGCCCCCGCCGCCACGCCGCGCGATCTCGTCAACCGCATCAGCACCGACATCGCGCGCGCCGTGAAAGCCTCCGACCTCACCGAGCGCATGAAGCAGCAGGGCATGGAGCCGATCGGCTCGACGCCGGAGCAGTTCGACGCGCTGATCCGCTCCGAGATCGAGAAGTGGGCGAAGGTGGTAAAGGCTTCCGGAGCGAAGGTGGACTGAGGGGAAGCGCTAACGGTCTTGTGCCGTGTAGCTCGTCATCCCGAAATCCGCACTGGCACTGACGCCCTCCGGCCTGGTAAAGAACGCGATGCCGGGTTGTCCGGTGGCAAAAGTCGAATCGGTGACCCGGGCCATCAGCACTCCGTTGATGTAGGTGCTGATGACGTTGCCGACGATAGTCGCGCTTATTACGTCGCCGCTGACCAGGTTTCTGCCGAGCTTCCCGGCGCCGCCTCCAAAGGGCAGTGCCGTAAAGCTGCCTTGCCCGCCGTTCCACCTGACGATGTCCACGTTGCCCCAGTAGTCGAAAAGGCACTCATAACCGCGCGCGTTGCCGGCGTCGTCCGAGAATCGCAGCAGCAGTTCCATCTCGTGCGTAATAGCGGTCGACACCAGGCCGGGTGATCGAAACACGACGGCCTGTGCCTGTTGGTCGGGGGCGAACCCGGACAACAGGGCGTACGAGTCGTCATATTGATTGGTTATTCCGTTCGTGCCGAAGGCGATTCCATTGACCGTGCGTACATTCGTCCAGCTATTGCTTGCGCGACGCCAGACACCGCCTTCGGATATCGGATTTTCCGTCAGGTCGAAATTGCTTGTGTAGCTGTGGGTCGGCGGCACCCCGGTCTGCGTGACCGTGGCGGATGCGCTGGCAGTCCCACCCGCCCCGTTGCAGGCAAGAACGAATGTGCTGGAAACCGTCAACGCGCCGGTAGCCTCGTTTCCGGAAATCCCCTTGGCGCCCGACCAGGCACCCGAAGCCGTGCAGGAGCTCGCGTCGCTCGAGGACCAGGTGAGGGTCGACGAGCCGCCGCTCGCGACGGACGCGGGGTTGGCCGCAAGCGACACGGTCGGCGGGGGCGGTGCGACCGCCATGGTGGTGAAGGTCCAGGCGAAATTGGCTGCCAGCTTGTTGCCCGCCGCGTCTCCCGCGTCGGTGGTGATGGTGGCGGTGTACAGCGTGCTTCCGGCAAGAGGAGCCAACGGCGTAAACGTCGCAGTATTGCCGCTGACGCTCACTGTGCCGGTCACCGCCGCTCCCCCGGAGGTCGCCGCCGCGGTGAAGCTCGTGGTGCTCAAGGTGGCGTTGGTCATCGCCTCGGAGAACGTCGCCGATAGCGCGGCATTCAGCGCGACCCCCGTCGCGGCATCCGCCGGCGACGTGACGGACACCGTCGGCGGCGTCGTATCAAGGACCGCGGCCGTGGTGAACGTCGAACTGAAATTGGCCGCCAGCGCATTGCCCGCCGCGTCCTTTGCGGCGGTAGTGATGGTCGCTGTGTACTGCGTCGTTGCGGCGAGAGGGGCAGAAGGCGCAAACGTTGCGGTATTGCCGCTGACGTTCACCATGCCGGCGACCGCGGTGCCCGTGGAGGTCGTCGCCACGGTGAAGCTCGCGGTGCTCAGAGTGGAGTTGGTCATCGCCTCGGAGAAGGTTGCCGATACCGTGGCATTCAGGGCGACTTCCGTTGCGGCATTCGGAGGCGACATGGCGGACACCGTCGGCGGCGTCGTATCAGGGGCCGCCGCAGTGGAAAAAGTCCACGAGAAATTGCCCGCCAGCGGGTTGCCCGCTGCGTCTTGAGCGCCAGTGGTAACGGTCGCGGTGTACGGGATGCTCCCGCCCAGAGCGGCAGACGGCGTAAACGTTGCGGTATTGCCGCTGACGCTCACCCGGCCGCTGAGGGCTGCCCCGTCGGACGTCTTCGCCACAGTGAAGCTCGCGGTCGTCAGGGTGGCATTCGTCATTGCCTCGGAGAAGGTCGCGGATACCGAGGAATTCAGCGCCACGCCGGTCGCGCCGTTCGCGGGCGATGTGGCAGACACCGTCGGCGGCGTCGTGTCGGGGACAGGGCCCGTCGTGAAATTCCAGGTGAAATTCGCCGCCAGCGTATTGCCTGCCGAATCCGTCGCGCCGGTGGTGATGGTGGCGGTGTGCGGGGTCATTGCGGCAAGAGGGGCAGAAGGCGCAAAGGTCGCGGAGTTGCTGGTCGCGACTACCGTGCCGGCAACCGGCAAGCCTGCCGGCGTCATCAGGGTGAAGGTATTGGTATTCAGCGTCGGCTTCAGCATGACCTCGGAGAAGGTCACCGTAGTCGCCGAGTTCACCGCGATGTTGATCGCGGCGTTCGCGGGTGAAGTCGAGGACACCGTCGGCGGTATCGTATCAAAGGCCGGCGTGGTGGCGACTGCCGCGAGCGAATTGCCGGAAATATTTCCCGCCGCGTCAGAGGCCCGGACGGTGTAGGAATAGGCGGTGGAGGCAGTCAGCCCCGTGTCTTCGTATGTGGTGACGTTGCCCAGTATGGCCAGCAGCGTGCCGTTTCGCCGGATCCTGTAGCCGGTAACCGCCGTGTTATCCGTGGAGGCGGACCACGCGAGCTCGATCTGCGCGGAGGAAACGGCGCTTGCAGAGAGGTCGGTGGGAACGGATGGGGGCTGGGTATCGCGATGACGGAAAAGGGCCGAAGCCGGGTCCTGGGAGGGATCGGCAGCGGACGCATCGGCCCCCCCCTTCCCGCACCCGGACAGGCCGAACACGACGAGCAGTGCCGCGGGAAACAATCCCAGAACAATTCTTGATCCGACCAGCTGGCGGTTCGACATGAAATAACCTCAAGGAATGAGTGCGCGATATGTTCGGTGGCAGGAGAAGCGCGTTCTTGTCGCGCCTTGTTACTCCTGCCATCTCTCACGCACGATGCTCTGTGCGCTGATGCACGTGAGGCGGGAAGAAACTCCGCTGCCTCAGGATTGTCGTGATAATCGCGCTCTCGCACACGATGGTCTGTGTGTTGATGCGCATAGGGCGAAAAGAAATTTCTGATGCTTCGGGATTGTTGCGATGATTTCGCTCTCATGCACGATGCTCTGTGCGTTGGAGCGCATAAGGCGGAACGAAACTTCTGATGCCCCGGATTTTCCTGATACTTCCGCGCTCGCTCGGTGCTCTATGCGCTTGCGCACATAGAGCGGGCGCTAGCGGGTCAGAGCAACTTGTCCTTCTTCATTGCATCGAGGATGACGGTTATGTACTGCGTTGCAGCGGCTGCGCCACTTTTCACGGCTTGGGCGTTGGTCGTCCGGGTCCGAGCGGACCAGATGAGCTTCCCGCCTTTCTCCGCGAAGATCGACGCCTCCGCGGTAACGGTCTTCACCGTGTAGTCGCCCCGCTGAACGTACCCCGGGGTGGTGTACCGCGCGTAAGCGCCGTAGATTCCGGTCGCATCCGCGTACGGCATGCCATTCGTCCCGACGACTGCGTCCGCGCTGTGGGTCACCCCCTCGTCGGTAAGGGTCACTCGCGCGAGCAGCACGAAATCGGCATCCGATTCGTCGATGCTCTGCTTGAAGCGCTCCCGCTCGGCCGCAGTGTAGCGGGTAAAGTAGCGGTGCGACGCCACGGCGTTCACGCCGCGCTCCTTCAACTGCGCGGCCATCTGGTCCTGGAAGGCGATCTGGACGAACTCATCGGCCGCGACGGTAATGATGAGCAGCTTCCTGAATGGCGGCGGCAGTTGCGGGGTCACCCAGCTTATTTCGAGCGACGTGACGGGCGTCGTGACACAGCCCGCCACCAGCGCTGCCGCGACGAGCAGCACGGAACGAACGGCGATTTTCATGGAAAAGTACTCCTTCGATCTACAGAACCCGGTCGCTCACCATGGCGTCGAAAATGACGTTGATGTACTGCGTCAATGCCGCACCGAGGTCGTCGTTCTCTCTGGTGTCCATTACTCCGGTCCATGCGAGCACACCGCTCTTCGCGTCGAACAGGCGCGTCTCGGAGACCGTCCACGACGGGCCGGTGATTTTTTGCGGAGCAAGATATACCGTCTCCCACACCCCGGAGTAGTAGCCGTAGAAACCGACGGCGACCGTGGCGCCGGGCAGGGTTCCCGACGGCCGGTCGACCCGCGTGACCCGCGTGACGAGCACACCCTCGGCACCCGACCGGGCGATGGCCTGGCGCAGGTCCGCTTCCTCGACCTGGCCGCGGGATCCGACCGCCGCGTAGGCGGGAATCCCCTTTGTCCCGCGCTGGCCGAGCAGCGCGACCATGCGGTCCTCGAACGTACGGCGGATCAGCTCGTCCGCCGTCACCGCCACCACCATCACGCTCTTGAAGGACTTGCCGATGTAGTCGGGGTTGCTTTGCTGCGCTATGAGTTGGCTGGTGGCGCAGCTCTCGAGAAGCGCGAGCGCAGCGACCGCGGCGCCGAGAATGCCCAGGCAGCGCTTCGCAGCATGAATCATGGCTTGATCAGCCCGATCCTGCGCAGGATCTCGGTGTGCAGCTTGTACTGCGCCCACAGGTCCGCGCGCAGCTTGTCCCCCGGCCGGTAGTCGACATCCACGCCGCGCGCGTCCATGGTCTTGGTGAACGCGGGGTCGTCGGTCACCGCTTTCGCTGCGTCGTGGATCTGCTTCAGTATGGGCGCGGGCGTGCCCTTCGGCGCGGCGAGCAGGTACCACACGCCGTTCGCCACGTCCCAGCCCGCTTCTTTCGCAGTCGGCGTGTCGGGAAAAGCGGGGTGGCGCTTTTCCTGGAAGAACACGAGCGCGCGGATGCGCTTGCCCTCGACCATGGGCTTCGCCTCGCCCGGCTGCGCCACCACCGCCTCGATGTGGCCGCCGAGGAGCGCCGGCGAGGACTGCCCCCAGCCCCCATACGGGACGTGCGTCATCTTCGCGCCGGTCTTGAACATGAATTCCTCGAGGTTGAGATGGCT
>JBGQKQ010000112.1:0-9728 GCA_041499655.1 Gammaproteobacteria bacterium | reverse complement strand
GCTCTCGAGCTCCCCGCCTGGGTAGCCAGCCTTACCGCCTCACGCTTGAACTCCGCGTTGAATCGTCTTCTCTCCATCTGACACCTCCGATATCATCATCCCACCTATCGAAAGTGTCCGGAATACCGGGGGAAGCCCAGAACTAGCCCGGCGTATTTTGCACAAAATGCAATGCACGCAAACGCAACTATCACCACAAGCAATGACGGACCTAGCAGTCGAAGGACCCGGGCAAGAGGTGATGAGAGTCGGTTGTGCTCGATGTACTCGACTAGGTCCTCGTGCGATTGGTACGTCATGTCGCGAATTGAAGTTTTCGTGATATATCGGCCGCCAATCACGTAGAACATGAACGCGAATGCTATGGCCATGCCGATGATCGAAAGTATGCGTGAAGTATCCGACTCAGTGCCTATTGGCTCCAACGAAAGCACACCGAATGCTGCCCCCAATGTGCTCATTGTTGTAGTGAACCACGCGGTGCCCTTAAGCCACACAGACGCATAAACGAGCCCAAGGAAAACTGATATCAATAACGCCCCGACCCAGACGGTTGCCGAGTGACCCATGACCTCTAACGTCCACGCCCACCGGGCGCGCGCACCGATGAACTTTGCAAGGCACTGCCCTGATTGCGCGCGTCCGAGTGGGGCGTGCTGTTAGAGCGCATTGTGCGCGCGAATGGTAATTGGCAGCTTGGAATAACCGACTGCGACCGAAGCGTAGTAGCGGTGATAGCCATTGAGCACGCCGTACTTGAACTTGCACTCACCTGATAGCAACTTGGCCTCGACGGGCGGAAGGGCGCATTCAGGCGATTGAAAAGCGAAGAGAACAGGCAAGAGCTTGTACTTCTTGAATGGGGGCACGCCGTTGTCACGCTTGGGTGGTTCGACGTCGGACAGGTTGACGACCGTCACAGCTTCGGCAAGCTGAAAGGGATAAGGATAGTAGCCGCCGCCATTTGGGGAGAACGTATTCATTTCCGCGAATTGCCACCAGTCGTCCGGGATAATGAACTCAAGCGAGCTAGGTGTACGAAATTTCATGCGCTGCAACGCCAACGCGACATGCTTATCGGTGCCGGTGTTCCGACGCGGCTACTTGCCACCGTCATGCACTACTACCTGTCCATTTCGAATTGCGACGCACGTTAGAAGCTCCAGGCGGGAGTCTTGGCTAAGTTGACCCTCTGTTAGATCAATCGGCACAGGCAATGATTGACTATTGCGATGCTTCTCCGTTATCTCGCGAACCTGTTCCGCCGAGTATGCTCGGAATTCTTCCGACAACGTCTCAGCACCTGCGAGCGCGTGGTGGTACGCAGTTAGCGCGCGAAACGCTGCCTCCCCTGTTAGTACGAACCGACGACCAAACGAAATACTCTTTTTAGGGAATTGTTCTCGAAGCTGCTCGCGAAGCTCACTTATGCCTGCAGGTTCGTCTGGCTTGCAGTGATAGAGAGCAAAAAAATACGCTGCGAAGCGTTCTTCGAACTGGTCTTCTTCGCAATCAAGACCGCGCTCTAGTGCAGCGGTAGAGTAGAAGCCCAAATCGGTCACAGCGATACTCCTCTTGCGCTCTAACGTGAATTGGTTGACAAAATAGTTGACACTTCGGTCGGCTTGCAAAGCGCCATTCTGCTCCAGGTGTCTGTCATCCTTCAACCCGATCAATCCGTTACGCTCCCGAAGGCCTTGATACGGCCCTGACAGGAGGGACCATGGACGATGATACGCCAGCGGGCCGGCCGGCCGCGCGCCCGCGCTTGCTCGATCGGGTGCGCGACGCGATCGCGCGCCGTCACTATAGCCGCCGCACGGAGGAAACCTACGTGCACTGGATCAAACGTTTCATCCACTTCCACGGCACGCGCCACCCGCGCGAGCTGGGCGAGACGGAGGTGACGGCATTTCTTAATCATCTCGCGCGCGATCGGGATGTCGCCGCCTCGACTCAGAATCAGGCACTCTCTGCGCTGCTCTTTCTCTACAAGGAGGCGCTCAATCAGCCGCTGGCGTGGCTCGACGGCCTTGAGCGCGCCAAACGTCCGGCGCGGCTGCCGACGGTGCTTTCGGTGGTCGAGGTCCGACGCTTGCTCGCGCACATTGACGGGACCCGGTGGCTGATGGCGAGCCTGCTCTATGGCGCGGGTCTACGCCTGCGCGAGTGCCTTAAGCTGCGCGTGAAGGACGTGGATTTCGATTACAAGCAGATTCTGGTGCGCGACGGCAAAGGCGGAAAAGACCGCGTGACCATGCTGCCCGAATCGGTGATCGAACCGCTCAAGGCGCACCTTGTTCGCGTGAAGGCATTGCACGACAAGGATCTCGCCGATGGCTTCGGGGATGTGGAATTGCCCGATGCCCTCTCGCGCAAGTATCCGCGCGCGCCTTACGAATGGGGCTGGAAATTCATCTTCCCCTCGCACAAGCTCTCCGCCGACCCGCGCACCGGCGTGATCCGGCGTCACCACGTGTACGAAAATTACCTTATCCGTGCTGTGAAGCGCGCGACGCGCGCTGCCGGCATCGCGAAGCACGTGAGCTGCCATACCCTGCGCCACTCCTTTGCCACGCACCTGCTGCACTCGGGCTCCGACATCCGCACGGTGCAGGAGCTGCTCGGGCATTCGGACGTGTCGACGACGATGATCTACACGCACGTGATGAACAAGGGCGCGCGCGGGGTGAAGAGCCCGCTCGACCGGCTGGAGCAGTCCCGCGCGGAGTACCGCGCACATTGATGCTGGAGGGATTTGCCTGGCGACGTTCCGCCCGCTCGCGCGAAGTTTCCTACGACGAACGCTGCTGCTTGTCCTTCTCGTTCTGCGCCTTGATCGCCTCGCGCGCTTTTTGCCACTCGGCGTCGCCCCAGGGGAAGAGCTCGGTGAACGAGGCGCCGTTGGCGAGCCAGCCGCCGCCGTCGATGGCGATGGTCTGGCCGGTGAGCCATTCGCAGCCGTCGGCCATGAGGAAGGCGGCGAGGTTCTGGAGCTCGTGCATCTGTCCCGAGCGGTGCATCGGGTTGATCCCCGCGTTGTCCTTGCCGGTGTCGCGGCCGGGCGCGAGGCGCTGGCCCGCGCCTTCGGTCGGAAAAATCCCCGGCGCGATGCAGTTGAGCCGGATGCCGTAGCGCCCCCACTCGACGGCGAGCGACTGCGTCATCACGTGCACGCCCGCCTTGGACATCGCCGAGGGCACGACGAAGGGCGAGCCGGTCCATACCCAGGTGACGACGATCGACACGACCGATCCCTTGTGGCCGCCCGCGATCCAGCGCTTGCCGACGGCGTGCGTCGTGTAGAACGTCCCGTGCAGCACGGTGTTGGCGATGGCGTCGAAGCCGCGCGAGGACAGGTCCTGGGTGCGAGAGATGAAATTCCCTGCGGCGTTGTTCACCAGGCCGGTGAGCGGCCCGCCGTCGTCCCAGATCGATTGCACCATCGCGTCCACCGCGGCGGCGTCGCGGATGTCGACGCCGCGGAACTTCACCGAGCCGCCGTGCTTGGCGGTGAGCTCGATCGCGGTTTTCTCGAGGGTCGCGGCGCGGCGCCCGCAGATGAAGATCTCGGCGCCGAGCTCCAGGTACTTCGCCGCCATCTCCCGGCCCAGGCCCGTGCCCCCGCCCGTGACGAGGATGCGCTTGCCCTTGAGGAGGTCTTTCTTGAACACGGCTAGACGGTGAGCACGATCTTGCCGATGTGCGCGCCCGATTCCATCAGCGCATGGGCCTTCGACGCCTCGGCGAGCGGGAAGGTCGAGTGGATGATCGCCTTGATCTTCCTGGATTCGATCAGCGGCCACACTTTCTCGCGCAGGTTCCTGGCGATCGCGGCCTTGAATTCGACCGAGCGCGGGCGCAGCGCCGAGCCGGTCACGGTAAGGCGCCGCCGCAGGATGTCGTTGAGGTAGAGGGTCGCCTTGCTGCCGCCGAGGAAGGCGATGATGACGATGCGGCCGTCGTCGGCGAGGCACTTGAGCTCGCGGTCGAGGTAGTCGCCGCCGACCATGTCGAGGACGACGTTCACGCCCTTGCCGGCGGTTGCTTCCTTCACCACCGTGGAGAAGTCCTCGGTCTTGTAGTTGATGGCGCGGTCCGCGCCGAGCTTCACGCAGGCCTCGCACTTCTCGGCGCTGCCGGCCGTGGCGAACACCCTGTTGCCGAAGGCCTTGACCATCTGGATCGCGGTGACGCCGATGCCCGAGGACCCGCCCTGCACCAGGAAGGACTCGCCGGGCTTCAGGCTCGCGCGGTCGAAGACGTTGCTCCACACGGTGAAGAAGGTCTCGGGTAGCGATGCCGCCTCGACCGGCGTCATGCCCTTCGGGATCGGCAGGCACTGCGGAGCGGGTGCGGTGCAGTACTCCGCGTAGCCGCCGCCCTGCACCAGCGCGGTCGCCATGTCGCCGACGCGCCAGTCGCGCACGCCTTCACCCGTCGCGACGATGCTGCCGGCGAGCTCCAGCCCCGGGATGTCGGAGGCGCCGGGCGGCACCGGATAGTTGCCGGCGCGCTGCATGGTGTCGGGGCGGTTGACGCCGGCGGCGGCGACCTTGATCAGCACCTCGCCCGCTTTCGGCTGGGGAACGGGACGCGTGCCGATTTTCAGCACCTCGGGGCCGCCGGGCTGGGTGATCTCGACCGCGCGCATGGTATTCGGGGTGGTCATCGATTTCTCAAGAGAATGGTCATCCTGAGGCCGCAGGCGACAGCTGTCGCTGTCGTCCTGAGCGAAGCGAAGGACCTCCGTTGGCACCATTGTACCGGCAGAGATCCCTCGCTTCGCTCGGGATGACAGCTCAGGATGACACGGATTCTACCGTATCGCGTTCCGCTAGAATGGCGGCGCCATGCCGCTTGCTCCGCCCGCCCGCGTCGGAATCCCGGTTGAAGAGGTCGACACTCCGGCGCTACTCGTCGACCTCGACGCGCTCGAAGCGAACATCGGGCGCATGGCGAAAGCGGTCGAAGGCAGCTCAGTGCGCCTGCGCCCGCACGCGAAAAGCCACAAGTGCGCGCAGATCGCGAGGGCCCAGATCGCCGCGGGCGCGGTCGGCGTGTGCGCGCAGAAGGTGAGCGAGGCCGAGGCGCTGGTCGCGGGCGGCGTCGTCGACGTGCTGGTGACCAACGAGATCGTGGGAAGGCAGAAGGTGGCGCGGCTCGCGCGCCTCGCACATGAAGCCAAGGTCGCGGTGCTCGCCGACGACGCGGGCAACGTCGCGGAGCTCGACGCCGCCGCGCGCGCCGGGCGGGTGCGCCTGGACGTGCTCATCGAGATCGACGTGGGTGCGCACCGCTGCGGCATCGAGCCGGGCGCTCCCGCGCTCGCCCTCGCGAAGGCGATCGCCGGCTGCCGCAACCTGCGCTTCGCCGGCCTGCACGCCTACCACGGGGCGGCGCAGCACCTGCGCTCCGCGCCCGAGCGCCGCGCGGCGGTCGCGGCGGCGGCCGAATCGGCCCGGATGACCCAGGCGCTCATCGAAGGGGCGGGCATCGCCTGCGAGACGATCACCGGTGCGGGCACGGGGACGTTCCTGCTCGAGAGCGCGAGCCGCGTGTTCAACGAGATCCAGCCCGGCTCCTACGTGTTCATGGACGCCGACTACAGCCGCAACGCCTGGGAGGAGGGCTGGCCGCGCTTCGAGCAGAGCCTCTTCGTCCTGGCCACCGTGATGAGCACGCCTGCGCCCGGGCGCGCCGTGGTCGACGCGGGCCTCAAGGCCTCGAGCGTCGATTCCGGAATGCCGCTGGTGCACGAACGCCCGGGCGTCGAGTACACGAAGGCGTCCGACGAGCACGGCGTGCTGAAAATCGCCGCCGGGGCGAAGGCGCCGCGCCTGGGCGAGAAACTGCTGCTGGTGCCCGGCCACTGCGACCCGACGGTCAATCTCTACGACTGGTTCGTGTGCGTACGGAAGGGGAAAGTCGAAGCGCTGTGGCCGGTCACGGCGCGGGGCGCGCTCTACTAGGGAGAAACTGCAATGACATCACGAGCTCTCGCCTGTGTCCTGGCCATCGCCTTCGGCAGCGTCTCGGCCGCAACCGCCCAAGGCTATCCGTCGAAACCGATCACGCTGGTAAACCCGTTTGCCGCGGGCGGACCCGTCGACGCGGTCGCGCGCATCATGTCGGCTCCGATGAGCAAAATCCTCGGGCAGCCGGTCCTCGTCGACTACACCGTCGGCGCGGCGGGCACGCTCGGCGTCGGCCGCGTCGCGCGCGCGGCGCCCGACGGCTACACCCTGAGCATCGGCCACTGGAGCACGCACGTGATCAACGCGGCGATCTATCCGCTGCCGTACGACGTGCTCAAGGACCTCGAGCCCGTGGGCATGATCTGCGCGAATCCCCTGTTGATCGTGGCGAGAGCTTCGTTCCCCGCAAGGGATCTGGGCGAACTGATCGCCTGGCTGAAGGCGAATCCCGACAAGGCCTCGGTCGGCACCGCCGGGGTAGGGTCAGCCTCGCACATGGGCGGCCTCTATTTTCAGGGCGCCACGCGAACGAAGGTCCAGTACATTCCGTACAAGGGCACCGGACCGGCGATGCAGGACCTGCTCGCCGGCCGCCTCGACTTCATGGTCGACCAGGCGTCGAACTCGCTGCCGCAGGTGCGCGCGGGAAAGATCAAGGCGTACGCGGTGACGGCGAAGACCCGCCTGACGGCCGCGCCGGACATTCCCACCGTGGACGAGGCCGGGCTTCCGGACCTGTACGTCTCGGTCTGGTTCGGGATCTGGGCGCCGAAGGGCACGCCGCATGACGTCGTCGCGAAGGTCAATGCGGCCATGGTGTCGGCGCTCGCCGATCCGGCCGTTCGCCAGAGGTTTGCCGATCTCGGGCAGGAGATCA
Source organism: Gammaproteobacteria bacterium (assembly GCA_041499655.1). Lineage (GTDB taxonomy): Bacteria > Pseudomonadota > Gammaproteobacteria > Burkholderiales > SG8-39 > VBDM01. Next base: position 2,873 of record JBGQKQ010000112.1, on the reverse strand, counting down.
CGCCGCCCGATCGGCAGAGCCCGGAGGCGCTCGCCGCCTTTCACAAGGCCGAAGCCGGGAAATGGTGGCCGATCGTCAAGGCGGCCGGGATCAAGCCGGAGTGAGCTTTACGAGCGCACTGGTGCGCTAGCCCCACACGCTCTTCGCCACGTCCAGGCACAGAGCGAGTTTTTTCCATTGATCGTCGGCGGTGAGCTTGTTGCCGTGGTGGGTGCTCGAGAAGCCGCACTGCGGCGACAGGCAAAGGTTTTCCAGCGGCACGTACTTCGCCGCGGCTTCGATGCGGCGCTTGAGGTCGTCCTTCTTTTCCAGGTCCGCGACCTTGGAGCTCACCAGCCCGAGCACGACGACCTTGCCCTTGGGGACGGAGCGCAGCGGCTCGAAGCCGCCGGCACGGTCGGTGTCGTACTCGAGGAAGAAGGCATCCACTTCCAGGCGCGAGAACACCGTCTCGGCCACGTAGTCGTAGCTGCCGCTCGCGAGCCAGGTGCTCTTGAAGTTGCCGCGGCAGGTGTGGATCGCGACCGCCATGTCGTCGGGCACGTCGCGGATCGCGGCGTTGACCGCGTCGGCGTACATCGCGTTGTCCTTCTTCGGGTCGTCGCCGAGCTTCCTGAAGTTCTCCTGCACCTTCGGGTCGCCCATCATCGCGATCGTGGTGTCGTCGATCTGCAGGTAGCGGCAGCCGGCCTTGTACAGGTCGGCGATCTCCTCGCGGTAGGCCTGGGTGAGGTCGGCCCAGAATTCGTCGACGTCGGGATAGGTCTTCTTCAGCGACGCGCGGTCGGCGCGCGCGTGCAGCATCGCCGGCGAGGGCATGGTGAACTTGGGCGTCTTCTTCGCGACCGACTTGAGGAATTTGAAGTGCTCGAGCATCGAGGGTTTGGTGCGGCGGATCTTGCCCGAGATGATCATGAACGGCGGCTGCTCCTCGGTGTTCTTGAACTTCGCGTCGCCGTAGGCGTCGCCGGTCGAGAGCGTCACGCCGTCGAAGCCGGCGAGAAAGTCGATGTGCCACCAGTCGCGGCGGTACTCGCCGTCGGTCACCGCCTGCATGCCGACCGATTCCTGCTTGGCGACGACTTCGCGGATGTGCCTGTCCTGGACGGCGCGAAGCTCGGCGGCGCTCATCTCGCCGCGCCGCGCCTTATCGCGCGCGTCGTGCAGCTCCTGCGGGCGCAGCAGGCTGCCGACGTGGTCGGCGCGAAAGGGGGGGGATTTTCGTTGTGTCATCGGGGACTCCGGGCTCGGACTGCGGAGAACGAATTTCAGGCGATGCGCGGCGCGCTGTCAACCCCAATCCCGCTTTTTTCCGGGTGGGAGCGAAGTGGGACGCATTCCGCACCGGGCCGGACTAGAATACCGGCGCTGCCCCAGGGAGATCCGCATGATCCGCAGTTCCAGCCGCATCCTGACCACGCACGCCGGCGCGCTGCCGCGCGCTCCGGAGCTGCGCGAGATGATTTTCGCCCGGGCCGAGGGCAAGCCCCACGACCGCAACGCCCTGTCCGCGAGACTGCGGAGCGAGGTCGCCGAGGTCGTGCGCAGGCAGGCGGCGTGCGGCATCGACAGCGTCAACGACGGGGAGGTCGGCAAGACCAATTTCACCAACTACGTGCGCGAGCGCCTCGCCGGCTTCGAGATGCGCGACTACCGTCCCGGCGTCGATCCCGCGCCGCTCAACATCACCGCCCGCGACTCGAAGGACTTTCCCCAGTACTTCGCCGGCGGCAAGGGCGCGCTCACCGGCGCCGCCCAGCGCCGGCAGCTCGCCGTGTGCGTCGCCCCGCTCCGCTACGTCGGACGCGCCGCGCTCGAATGGTCGACGGAGAGCGATCAGGTGGAAACAGGATTGCTACTCGGCGGCGCTTTATGGCGCTTCTGGGAAACGCGCGGTTATCTGGGGGAAGGACGGACGCGACTCGGGAAACTTCTTGCTGTCGCGGGCGAATATGGATAGCGGCGCCGGATCTTCGCCCGGCTTGTACGGCCGCGACTCGAAGCCGCCGAGGCGCTCGCGCACGTAGCCGGTGAAGCTGGTTTTGCTCAGCTCGCCGTCGTTGATGCTGTCGAGGCCGCACGCGAGCTGCTTGCGCACCACTTCGGCGACTTCGCTGCGCAGCCGCGCGGCCACGGCTTGCCTGTCATAGGGCTTGCCCTCGGCCCGCGCGACGATCATCTGGCGCAATTCGTCGGAGCGCGGCAGCGCGCCGGCGTGCGTGGTCAGGATACGGTCGCTGTGCTTCATTGGGTTCCTTTCACCGACAACAATCGAGCTTTAGCGTCGAAATCTCCCGTGAAAATTTCCCCTGCGGGGAGGACGATCAGCGCACGGGCGCCCTGGTTCTTTCAGTCGCGACGTGAAAGTGAACGCCGGAGTGTTCCGCGAAAGCGCTCATGCCGCGCCGCAGCGTCGGCCGCGCGTATTGTAGCTTGCTTGCAGACCGGCTTGACGCGGTTTGCCGAACAACCCGGCGGAAAATGGGAAACATCCCATCCTCCGTGCCGCGATGCGAAAATCGTCCCGCGCCGTGCGGTACAATGCCGGGGCTTTCCGCCTCTCCGATCCAGGACAGCGATGAATCTCCCAAGCAACATGCGCGCCGTCGAAATCACCCAGCCGGGCAAGCCCGAAGTGCTCAAGATCGGCACGCGCCCGGTGCCGCAGCCCAAGTCCGGCGAAGTGCTGATCAAGGTCGCCGCCGCGGGCGTCAACCGTCCCGACGTGCTGCAGCGGACCGGCAACTACCCGGTGCCGCCCGGCGCTTCCGACATTCCGGGGCTCGAGATCGCCGGCAGCGTCGCCGCATTGGGCGAAGGCGCGAGCGGCTGGCGCGTCGGCGACACGGTTTGCGCGCTGGTGCAGGGCGGCG
>JBGQKQ010000111.1:0-9859 GCA_041499655.1 Gammaproteobacteria bacterium | reverse complement strand
CGCAAAAGGACCGGACGATTGGAGTCCGGCCCGCGCTACGCGAAGCGCAGAATCATAAGTGTAATCGGAAACCGAGGCAAGAAAGCCGCGCTTGCCGAACGCGAGCTCAGTGCACTTGGCGCTTCTCGCCGTCGGGAATCAGCTCGTCGAGAACCAGCGCGTCGACGTTGCCGCGCCGGGTCCACAGCACCATCAGCACGATGACCTTGAGCTTGTCCGGTCCGACGACCTCGCTCGGCAGGCCCATGGCCCGCTCGATGATGAGCTCGCGCAGCAGCGGGGTGAGAATCTTGGCGCTTTCGAGAAATGCGATGAATCCGCGGCTTTCCAGGGGCAGCTTGGCGCATTCATCGGTGGTGTATCCCCGGAAGGAAGATCGCGCGTCCAGCGATTCCGGGAGCCCTTCCTCGGAGCGGTGCGTGAGGCTGTTCAGCCAATCGAGAGCGTCGTGGATATCCTCGTTTTCGAAGCCCGCCGCGTGCAGCTTGCGCTCGAGCGTGTCGTAGTCCGGGTAGGCCTGCGCCTGATAGTAGTTCTCGAAAAGGTAGACGAGTATGTCGAACATGTGTCCTCAGCGGATGCGTTGGTACAAGCCCCCAGGGAGGCCGGCTATCTTTCCGTCGAGCTCCAACTTGAGCAAGGTGGCCGATACGGCTTCTGCGGGCAGGCCGCTGCGGAGGGTCAGTTCGTCGATGTCGCAGGGATCGAAACCCATTTTTTCCAGCAAGTCGTGGCCTTCGCCGGCCTGCGGCGCATTCTCCGCGCGGCGTGCCGGCATACCGAGCTCCTCGAGCACGTCCTGCGCGCTCTCGACCAGCTTCGCTCCCTGCTTGATCAAGGCATGACAGCCTTTCGAGAGCGGGGAATGAATCGACCCGGGAATCGCGAACACCTCGCGGCCCTGGTCGGCCGCGAAGCGTGCGGTGATCAGCGATCCCGAGTCCACGGCGGCCTCGACGACCAGGCAACCCCTGGCGAGACCGGAGATGAGGCGGTTGCGGCGCGGAAAATTTCCGGCATGAGGCTCCGTGCCGAGCGGAAATTCCGACGCCAGGGCACCGCGCGAGAGGATTTCATCGGCAAGCTGCGCATTGCGGCGCGGATAGGTGAGGTCGACGCCGGTGCCGAGCACGGCGATTGTCGACCCGGGTCCCTCGAGGCCGCCGCGGTGCGCGTCGCTGTCCACGCCGATCGCCAAGCCGCTCACGATCGTGAGCCCTGCGTTGCTGAGAACAGACGCGAAGGCGTGCGCGTTCTTCAAACCCTGCGGCGTGGCGTTCCGGCTCCCCACGACGGCCAGCGCCGGACAGGAGAGCAGCGCCGGGTTGCCGGCAACGTACAGCAAGGCGGGAGGATCGGGGGTTTCCAGGAGCTGCTTCGGATATGCCGCGTCGGCGAGAGTCAGCACCGCGTGCCCGGGCTGCCCGGCCCAGCGAACCGCTTTTTCGATTTCGGGGCCGCGGCTCCTCTCGAGGATGCTCGCCGCGAGCGACTCGGGGACGACGCGGCACAGCTGCGATCGCGTAGCGCCCAGGACATGGACCGGGAGGCCGAAAGCGGAGAGCAGGGAACGCAATCTGCTGCCCCCGAGTCCGGGCACCAGACTGAGCTCGATCCAGGCGGCCAGATCGCCTGAATCGTTCATTTGCGAAAGTCCTCGGAAGATTCCGCCTGTTGTCAGGGGTTCTGAACGATATCCCCGCTCTGAACCGGTCTTGTGCTCTCCATCACGAGTGCATAGGAGACCGAATTGAACGTACGGAAAATATACACCAGGCCGTAGCGTTCCGGGGGCAGTTGAATGGCCGCGGAGCGATCCCGCGACTTGAGGTAATCCTGCTGATCGTATATGACGACATTGCGGTGGATCGCGAGCACGTTGCCGGGCTCGAGTCCATGCCGCTTGCCGCGGTTGATCGAGATGATCGAATCGCGCCCGCCACTGCTCGTGGGGAGAGCGTCGTAGAAAGCGATGATGCGCCCGCTGACCGTGGACGCCGGCGCGTGAGGCACATACTGGGGAATGACCGGCGGGGGCGCCGGAAGCAGTCTGTCCCCGGCGGAGATCTCCTTCTTGGAGTTCACGATCTGCACCGTGGCGGGCTCGCCCTGCCGCGTCACTCTCGCGGTCCCGAGGAACACCGCTTCGTAGCCCAGAGTCAGGTTGCTCTCGGGGTCGACCAGGGGCTGTCCGGTGCGATACACCTGCCAGACCGGGTTCGTCGCCTTGCCGAATCCGCTGACATACGCCACGTTGCCCGTTCCCAGATTCACCCGGTCTTCTTCCGTGGCAATGATCCTGGGCGCCCGATCCAGGCCGCCTTCCTCGATCAGCAACGGCTGCGTGAGAAACGGCTCGATCGCCCTCGGCGGAATCGCGGGAATGGCTCCGGCAGCCAGAGGCGTGGTGTAGGCACGGGGCAGGAGCTTGACCGAATCCGAATCCTCAGGGGCTTTCGCCGCACCCGCACCCGCATCGCCGAGCCGCAACTGGGGAGGCGAAACGCTGCGATCGAGCACCAGGACGTCGCCCGGGGAGATCTGGTGCGGATTCCGGATCTGCTCCTGATTCATGCGCCAGATCTCCGGCCAGCGCCACTGGTCCTTGAGAAACTTCGTGGCGATGCTCCAGAGCGTGTCTCCTCTCTGAACGACGTAACGGTCGGGCGCGGTGTCCTTCACCTGCAGATCGCCCTGCGCGAGAGCGAACCACGCCGTGCCCGCGAGGCTGAGCGCGAGGAGAGCTGTGATAGACTTTTGCATGACCGCCTCGTTTGGATTTGCGCGCCGCAATCCCTATATTAGCTGCTGCGGCCCGCTTTTTACAGTCTGCATTAAATTCTGCATCTAATACTTTCAATTTGCAAGTATTTATGGCGATACGAGACATCCTCCACTACCCCGATGCAAGGCTCTACCAGAAGGCCTTTCCGGTAGCCGAGGTCGACGAATCGGTACGCGCGCTGGTCCGTGACTTGGCCGACACCATGTACCAGGCGCCCGGGGTCGGGCTCGCCGCAACGCAGGTCAATGTGCACAAGCGCGTGGTGGTGATCGACGCCTCGGAAACGCGCGATCAGCTGCGGGTGCTGATCAATCCGGAGCTCGTCTCGCGCGAAGGCGTCCAGTATTGCGAGGAGGGATGCCTGTCGGTGCCCGGTATTTACGAAGCGGTCGAGCGCGCCGAGCGCGTGACGGTGCGCGCCCTCGGATTGGACGGGAAGTCCTTCACGGTCACGGCCGACAAGCTGCTCGCGGTGTGCATCCAGCATGAGCTGGATCATCTCGACGGCAAGGTCTTCGTCGACTATCTGTCGCGGCTGAAGCAGCAGCGCATCAAGGCAAAACTCCAGAAACAGCTCCGCAAGACGGCTTGAGAGTCCTTTTCGCCGGCACCCCGGAATTCGCCGCGCGTTGCCTCGCGACGCTCCTCGAATCCCGCCACGAGGTGTGCGGCGTGATGACGCAGCCGGACCGCCCCGCGGGACGAGGCTGGGTGCCGGCTGCGTCACCGGTCAAAAAGCTCGCGTCTGCCCGCGGAATCCGCATCCTTCAGCCGGCAACGCTGAAGGATGCCGCCGTCCAGGAGGAGATCGGGCTCCTCGGCGCCGATCTCATCGTCACCGCCGCCTTCGGGTTGATCCTTCCCCAGAGGGTGCTCGATATCGCGCCGCGCGGCGCCGTCAACGTTCACGCGTCGTTGCTGCCGCGCTGGCGAGGCGCGGCGCCGGTCCAGCGCGCGCTGCTCGCCGGCGATGAAGTGACCGGCGTGTCGATCATGCTGATGGACGCCGGCCTGGACACCGGCCCGGTGCTGCTTCAGGAGAGCATTCCCATTTCGAAGAGCGACACCGCCGGAACGCTGACCGGCCGTCTCGCGGAGCTCGGAGGAAGGCTGCTGGTGCGCGCCGTGGAGGCGCTGGAAGCAGGACAGCTCAAGCCGGTGCCCCAGCCCGCCGAGGGTGCCATCTATGCGCCCAAGCCCGACAAGCGGGAGTTCCGTGTGGACTGGCGTGAAGACGCGGTGAAGGTGGATCGCCGGGTGCGCGCATTCAACCCCGCGCCCGGGGCTGGAGCGCGATTGCGTGGCGTGGATCTGAAGATCTGGAATTGCGCGGTCGCCGCGGGCAAGGGAGAGCCAGGCGAAGTGCTGGGCACGGACGAGGGCGGCCTGCGCGTCGCCTGCGGAGAAGGCGCCCTGGTCGTGACCGAGTTGCAGCGTCCCGGGGGAAAACGCCTGCGCGCGGCTGAATTTCTCCGTGGATTCGCGCTCTCTCCCGGGGAGCGCTTCGAAACCTAGCTCGCGCCGTGCCCGAGCGCGGCCGAGGGCGCTGCGCCTATAATGCGCGCAACGCCCGTCACCTTCGGCAACACGTCCTTGTCCACGGTCGCCGCCAGCCACTCCCTCGCAGATGCGTTCGCCGCTGCCGCTCGCGCCCTCGGCCGGGTCTTGAGCGGACAGAGTCTGAATGACGCGCTGGCCGACCTCAAACAACGCGCCACCGCGCCCACGCTCGCCGCCGCCGCGCAGGATCTCTGCTACAACGCGTTGCGCGGCTACGGGCTCGTCGACGTGGCCTTGGACAAGCTCCTTCAGAAACCGCTCACCGATGTCCCGGTGCGCGGCTTGCTGCTCGCCGCGCTCGCGGAACTGGCGGCCCGGCCGCAGTCGGCGCACGCGGTCGTGCACCAGGCCGTGGAAGGCGCGGCCTTGCTCGGAAAGAACCAGGTGAAAGGCCTGGTCAACGCGGTCCTGCGCAACTTCCAGCGCCGCATGCCCGAGCTGATCTCGGAAATCGAAGCGACCGACTCCGGCCGCTACCGTCATCCGCAATGGTGGATCGACGCACTGCGCTCGGCGTACCCGCACCAGTGGGAATCGGTCCTCCTGGAGTCCAACCGGCACCCGCCTATGATTCTCCGGGTCAACCGGCGCCGGCTGACGGCGGATGCGTATCTCGAAAAACTCGATCGAGCCGGCATGGCCGCGCGCTCCCTCGGGCAGCAGGCGGTGCTGCTGGAGAAACCCTGCCGCGTGGAGCGGCTGCCCGGCTTCGTTGCCGGCGAAGTCTCGGTGCAGGATGCGGGTGCCCAGCGGGCGGCGCTGCTGTTGGATGTTCGCGACGGCATGCGGGTCCTGGACGCCTGCGCCGCTCCCGGGGGCAAGACCGGCCACCTGCTCGAGCTGGCGGATGCCGAGCTCGTGGCGGCCGATGCGGACGGCGCGCGCGCGCGCCGCATTTCGGAGAACCTTTCCCGATTGCAGCTCACGGCGAGGATAGTGGTGGCCGATTGCCGCGAGCCGGAGGCGTTCTCGCAGGGCAGGCTCTACGATCGCATCCTGCTGGACGCGCCCTGTTCGGCCTCGGGCGTGGTCAGGCGTCATCCCGACATCAGGTGGCTGCGGCGCAGCACGGACGCAGCCGAGTTCAGCCGCGCGCAGGCGCAATTGCTCGACGCCTTGTGGCGGGTGCTGGCCCCGGGTGGTAAATTGCTGTACGCCACGTGCTCGGTCTTTCCGGAGGAGAACGGCGCGCAGGTGCGGAACTTCCTTTCGCGCCGACCGGAAGCCGAATTGCTGCCGCTCCCGAAATTCCCCGGATGGGACGACGATTCCCAGGGCCAGATACTGCCGGGCGCGTCCAGCGACGGGTTCTACTATGCCTTGCTGAAGAAACCGGGCTCCCAGGCCGAGAGATGAACGCGCTTTTCCGTCTAGCTGGAGCGGTTCTCGCACTGTGCTTTTCGACGGCAGCGCCGGCCGAGCCCGTTCAGGTGAACAGCGTGGGCATGGAAATCTCCGAGACGCGGTATCTCCTGAACGCGGATTTCCATCTCGATCTGGGCGGGCCCCTGCTCGAAGCGCTCAACAACGGCGTCTCGCTCGGGTTCCTGGTCGAATTCGAGCTGACGCGGCCGCGCTGGTACTGGTTCGACGAGAGAACCGCCTTCGAAAAGCTGGAGATCCGGCTCTCCTATCTCCCCTTGGCGCAGCAGTACCGGATTTCCAGCGGGACGCTGTATCAGAACTTCCCCACGCTCGCCGAAGCGCTGCAAGTTCTCGGCAGAGTTCACGGCTGGTCGGTGCTCGGTCAGGATCAGGTGGACAACGGGCGAAAGTATGTCGCCGCCGTGCGCTTGCGGCTCGACCCGGCACAACTGCCGGCCCCGTTCCGCGTAAGCAGCGTGACCAATCGAGAGTGGACTCTGGCGTCCGAGTGGAAGCGGTTTCCCTTCACGCCGCTCGCGCCGGTGCGGGAGGCTCGATGACCTATGTGCTGATAGCGAGCGCGGCGCTCGGCGGCATATTGCTGTTTCTCCTCGCATCGGCGACCGCAAACTCCCCGCTGTTTGCCGAACACTACCCGCTGCTCCTCGGCTTGAATGCAGCCATCGCGCTCGCCCTCCTCGGCCTGGTCGCGTTTCAGCTGTTGAAGCTGGCGCGGCAGCGCCGCGCCAAGGTATTCGGGTCGCTGCTCACCTTTCGCGTGCTGGTGATGTTCGCCCTGGTCGGCGTGGTCCCCGGGCTGCTCGTGTATACCGTGTCGCTGCAGTTCCTCTCGAAGAGCATCGAGTCCTGGTTCGACGTGCGCGTCGAGCGCGCCCTCGAAGGCGGGCTCAATCTGGGCCGTGCCGCTCTGGACGTCATGCTGAACGAGCTCCTGCTCAAGGCCCATGTCATGGCGCTCGACCTTTCCGAAGTGCCGCTGCGCGAGCAGCCTTCGCTCCTGGCGCGCGTGCGCGAACAGGCCTATGTCGAGGAAGCGGTGCTGATGGACGCGCAAGGAGAGGTCGTGGCGAAGACCTACCGGGAGCCCTTGAACCTGGAGCCGCCGGCGCCGGGTCCGCAGGCGTTGCGCGACGCGCGGCAGGTCAGAGGGTACGGTGCAGTCGAGCCCGTGGGCGACAAGGGGCTGCTCCTGCGGGTCATTGTCTCGCTGGAGAATTCGGGTGGCCGCGGCAGCGGGCGCTTTCTGCAGGTGACTCACTGGGTTCCCCAGAAGCTCGCCGAGCAGGGTGAATCGGTGCAGAGCGTGTATCGCGCGTACAAGGAGCTGTCGTTGTCGCGCGAGGGCTTGAAGGAAATCTACATCCTTACCCTGACCCTGACGCTCCTGCTGGCCCTGCTCTCCGCGGTCGCGCTGGCGTTCCTGCTCTCGCGGCGCCTGTCCAGGCCCCTCGCGGTGCTCGCCGAGGGCACCCAGGCCGTGGCGCGGGGAGATTTCTCGAGGCGGGCGCAGGTCACCAGCCGCGACGAACTGGGCATTCTCACGAGCTCGTTCAACAGCATGACTCAGCAGCTCGGCGAGGCGCAGCGGGCCGCGCAACTCAACCAGGCGCAGCTGGAAACCGCCAAGGCCTACCTGGAGAGCATCCTAGCCAATCTGTCCGCGGGCGTGCTGGTTTTCGACGAGGCGCTGGGGCTGCGCATTGTAAACAGCGGTGCGGGGCGCATCCTGCACGAGGACTTGAGTCCTCTGATCGGCCTGAACCTTCGGGACTGGAGCCTGCTTCCGGAGTTCGCCGAGATGCTCAGGTCCGAGCTCGGGCAGCACAAGGAAGCGCCGTGGCAGCAGCAGGTCGCCACGCGCGACCGGGGCGCCGTGATTCTCGTGCGGGGGTCGCGGCTGCCCGAAGCGGGCGGAGGCGGCTACGTTGTCGTGTTCGATGACATTACCCAGTTGATCGCGGCGCAGCGTGCCACCGCCTGGGGCGAGGTCGCGCGCAGGCTCGCGCACGAGATCAAGAACCCTCTCACGCCCATTCAACTGGCCGCGGAGCGCCTGCAGGCGAAGCTCACGGACAGGCTCCCCCCGGAGGCGGCGCGGGCTCTCGATCACGCCACGGAAACCATCGTCGCGCAGGTCACCGCCATGAAGAACATGGTGGACGAGTTCCGCGACTACGCCCGCACGCCGGCGCCGCAACTCGGCGGGCTCGACCTCAATCGCCTGCTCGCGGAGGTACTGGCCCTGTACGAGCAATCGGGCACGCGGATCCAGTCGAACCTGGGCAAGAACCTGCCCCTGGTGCGCGGCGATCCCGATCGCCTGCGGCAGGTCATCCACAACCTTCTGCAAAACGCGCAGGACGCCCTGTCGGGAAGCAGCGATCCGAAAATCGAAGTGACGACCGATCACTCGGAAGGACAGGTGTGGCTGCGCATCAGTGACAACGGCTGCGGTTTTCCGGAAGCCATCATCAAAGGGGCCTTCGAGCCCTACGTCACGACCAAGCCCAAGGGAACCGGACTGGGACTCGCGATCGTCAAGCGCATCATCGACGAGCACCACGGCACGGTCACCATCGAGAACCGGACCGGAAAAGAAGGGGGGCGCGGCGCGGCGGTGCGTATTTCCCTCCCCCTCGCGGCCTGACCGCAAATGGCCCAGATACTGGTCGTCGACGACGAAGTCGGAATCCGGGAGCTGCTCTCGGAAATCCTCTCCGACGAAGGGCACACGGTGCAGGTCGCCGAGAATGCCACCGCGGCGCGCTCCTTGCGCGCGCGCGGGCGTCCCGACCTGGTGCTGCTCGACATCTGGATGCCCGACGCGGACGGCATCACGCTCCTCAAGGAGTGGGCCACGGGCGGGCATCTGAACATGCCGGTAATCATGATGTCGGGCCACGGAACCATCGACACGGCGGTCGAGGCGACGCGCATCGGCGCGATGGATTTCCTGGAAAAGCCGATCGCGCTGCAGAAGCTGCTGGCGACGGTAAAACGCGCGCTGCGCGCCGGCGAGACGCGGGCCGCCATGCCGCTCAGCATCGCGAGCTTCGGCCGCTCCACCACCATCACCGAGCTGAAGAAACGGCTGTCGAAGATCTCCGCCGCCGGTGCGGCCGTGCTGATGCGCGGCGAGAAGGGTGTGATGCCCGAACTCTACGCACGCTACCTGCAGCAGCCCAACACGCCCTGGTTCGACGGGGCGCAGGCGCTCAACGATGCGTCCCAGGAACTGCTGCAGCAGGTCTCGAGCGGGGTGCTGTTCATCGCGGAGCTGGCTGCGCTGTCGAAGAACCAGCAGAAGCACCTCGCGTTCCTGGCCGCCCGCGCGGAAAAAAGCAACGTGCGCCTGGTGTCGTTTACCGCGGAAGAACCCAAGCACCTCGTGGATTCGCAGGGGTTCGATCCCGCGCTCATGCAGGCGCTCGGCGGAATCGTGATCGCCCTTCCGGCCCTGCGCGAGCACCCGGAGGACATCCCCGAGATCGCGACCCTGGTGCTCACCCAGCTCGTGGAGACGCGTTTTTGCCCGCCGCGGATCTTCTCGACCGGCGCCCTGAACGTGCTGCGGTATTTTTCCTGGCCGGGCAACCTCGAGGACCTCGCCGCCGCGGTGCGCACGCTCGCCCTCACCAGTCTCGAGGAGGAAATCGGAGTCGGCGACGCCGAGCGCGTGCTGCCGCAGTTCGCGCGACGCGCGGCGGAAGCCGAGGTTTCGTTCGATCTGCCGCTGCGAGAGGCGCGCGAGGCGTTCGAGCGGACCTATTTCGAGCACCATCTCGCCCAGGCGAACGGGTCGATCGCGCGCCTGGCCGAGCGCAGCGGGCTCGAGCGCACCCATCTGTACCGGAAGCTGAAGGCGCTCGGTATTCTCGCCAGACGAAAGGAAGAGTGACGCCGATTTGGGTTGCCCTGGGGATTCGGCATAGAATGCGTGCTTTTTCGCCCGGACGGCCGACTTGAAGATCGTGATCCTCGGTGCAGGCCAGGTTGGCTCGTCGGTCGCAGAAAGCCTGGCGTCCGAGGCGAACGACATCACGGTCGTCGACGTCGACGGCGCGAGGCTGCGCAATATCCAGGACCACCTGGATATTCGCACCGTCCTGGGGAGCGCCGCGCATCCCT
>JBGQKQ010000110.1:0-10093 GCA_041499655.1 Gammaproteobacteria bacterium | reverse complement strand
TCTTTCAGCCGCTATCGTGGGAAATCGACGTCGGCTGGGCGCGCCGCCGCCTGGCGAGCGGCGCCGAGCCGCTGGTGTTCGGAGTACACGGCGGGCCCGGCCTCGCCTGGACGGTTCCCGACACCTTGCGCAGCAAGACCATGATCTATGCTTTCCTCGAATCCACGCTGCAGGCCGACACGCGCCTCGAGAACAACTACGCCCTGGGAATCGGCCCGAGCATCGGCGCGCTGATCGACTTCACCGACCGCTGGCGCGCCGAGCCCTATGCCCGCGAGCAGAGCTTCTTCGCAGGCGACACCGACAAGGCGTGGACCGTGGGATTGCGGCAGCGCTACACGCTCGACCGGGACTGGGCGCTGCGCCTCGACTTGTCGCGCGAGTGCCAGGAGAAACAATTCTGGAACACCGCGCTGCTCTCTCTGCACCACTACTTCTGAACATGCGCGCGCGCCTGGCATCCGTCATCGCGGCACTCGTGGTTGCGGCCTGCACGGGCGTGTTCTTCCAGCCGCACCGCTACCAGGTGGCAACGCCCAGCAAGCTGGGGCTCACGTTCCAGGAAGTGACCTTCAGGACCCGGGACGGACTCGAGCTGGTCGGCTGGTTCCTGCCGGCGAAGGGCAATGCGCTCGGAACCGTCCTGCAGCTGCACGGCAACGCGGAGAATATCAGCACGCATTTCATGAGCCTCGCCTGGATGCCAGCGCGCGGCTTCAACGTGTTCATCTTCGACTACCGCGGCTACGGAGCCTCCGAGGGCGAACCCACGCTCGCGGGTGCGCAGATCGACATCGATGCCGCCCTGGACGCCCTGCTCGCCCGGAACGACGTCGACAAGAACCGCATCGTGATGGTCGGCCAGAGCCTCGGAGGTGCGCTCGCCGCGTACTACGTCGCGCATTCGCCCCGTCGCGACCGCCTTCGCGCCCTGGTGATCGAGAGCGCTTTTTCGGACTACGTCGAGATCGCCCGGGAGAAATTCGCCGATCACTGGCTCACCTGGCCGTTTCAATGGCTGCCCGAGCTCACCGTGGACGACAGCTTCAGCCCGCTGCCCTCGATGGCGAAGATCAGCCCGCTACCCTTGCTCATCCTTCACGGGGACCAGGACCGGATCGTGCCCGTGCACCACGCCAGGCTTCTCTACGACGCTGCGCTGGAGCCGAAGCAGCTGTGGATCGTTCCCGGCGCCGGGCACATCCAGACGACGGGAGATCCCGCGGTGCGCGACCGGCTGGTGGCTTATCTGCGCGAGGTGCTGGCGGCCTCGCAGTAGGAACTGCTACCCGCGGCGCCAGGTTCCCAGCGAAATCGATACCGGGGCGCAGCCTTCGACGAGCGGCAGCTGCGCGTTGCGCCACACGATGGTGCTGCGGTCGCCGGCTACGACGCCCTCGACGAGGAATTCTCCGGCCGGCGTCCCACAGTGCCAGCCGTTCTGCTCGGACTCGATTGCCTTGCGGATCGGCACCACGCCGACGAGCCGGTTGCCTTCGAGCCTGCCGAGGAACACCGGCCGGTTCGGGTATTCCCGGCGCAGGCAGTCCGGCGTCCGGCAGGTTTCCACGAGCGCGATCTGAATGACTTCTTTCGACGCGCTGACTTCGTACCAACTGAAAGCGTTGCGCCACCTGCCGGAGATCTGCTCGGGTCCTTCCGCCAGGGGCTTGACCTCGTCGGCCCGCCGCACGCGCTCGGGCCTGGCGTCGTAGATCGGCGGAACCCTCGCCGGCTCGGGCGCAATTCTGGCCGGAGCCGAGGCGGCCGTCGGCGGAGGCAGATCGGGCTGGCCGGAGGCGACGCAGGGCTGCGGATTGAAGCAGCGCCCTCCCCCGCAGCCGCGCGACGCGAGGCTCGCGCCCAGCGTGGCACGGGCTCCTTCGCAAGCCGCCCCCGAGCCGTAGGGGCCTTCCCTCCCGTTGCCGCCCATGCCGAGCTTGGCGCAGCCCGAGCAGTACCAGTCGAAGAAGTAGGTGACCGAGGCGAGAGCCCCCGCGGGAATCAGCGCTGCGAAGATGAGAGCGATGATCCTCACTTTGCATCTCCGCCGCGCCGCTCTTTCTCGTACTGGTCGAGAAATTCTGATGTCACAGAGACAATTACTTCGACCGACGAGCGCAGCCACGGCTTGCCGTGGGGTGTGCGCGCTACACGTAATATTGTCGATACTCGGCCATCGAAATAATCCGCTGCGAGCGCGTGTCCCACAGAATGCATTTTAGAGCGGTGTGAATGCCTGACATTCCAATGCGCGTAACGTCTGTAAACAGGTCCTGGTATTCGTTGTGGCACTTAGCCAGACGATAGTTCGGAATGGTGGCGGACAAATGATGAACGTGGTGATAAGCGACGTCGGCGGTAAACCAGTTTAACCAGCGTGGAAGAACCAGAAAACTCGTGCCCCGTATCGCAGCCGTATCGTAATCCCACGCCGGCGTATCGGACGCATAGGAGTGATCGAAATTATGCTGAACCGTAAACAGCACAATCGCGGCGCCTCCGGCCAAGGACGTACTGATCAAGTAAACCGTGAAAAAGAGCACAGGTCCCACATACCAGGACATCAACACCCATGCGCTCAACAATGCGACATTGTTCCAGAATATATGCCGATACTCTGTAGCGTCATTCCAATAAGGTGTTTTGAACTCGGCGGCGTGCGCCCGAACGGAGACGCCGGGTTGAGCCATTTTCTTTTTGACGAGATGGCGGACCAAGTCGATGCTGCCCCTTAGACAGGTGTAGCGAGGGCTAAAAATCAGATACGAAAATCCGCCAAAAGGGGCCAACCAGATATTGCGCGCACGCTCATAGCGGCGTTGTTGTTTTTCGGTCATCGCCTCGAATTCGACGACCGATCGGGTATTCAAAGGCCCGCGGTATTTTTCCCAGTTGCCGTTGGTGGCATGGTGAAAGGCGTGATGTTGGGCCCAAACATACGTCGGGAGCCCCGACACGACGCCGAAGGCAAAACCAAATGCTCTGTTGAGCCAACCCGTTCGGAACAACGTCCCATGACCGGTTTCATGCATCATGATGAAAACGCGCACCAAGAAGAGAGTCATCACCAACGTTATACCGGCGGTTAGCCAATATGAGACGTCGGCACTCAGCACCGCGGCATACCAAAGGGCCGCAAGAGGTACCAGCGTCGTAGTAGCCTGCGTAAATCCTTTTACGTTATCAGTCTTGGCGTACTGATTAATGATTGTCCGTTTTTGTCGTTTAATGCGACCAATTGCCGTCTCCATCGAACACCTCCGCCTATGTTCTTGTTTCAGGCTGGCCGTCTAGTACTTCTCCCGTGACTGCATACTATCAAGAACGGCAGAAGGAACCTTGCACGGCGCTTGCATTCCGATAGTCCTTACACCGCGATGCGGGTATTTCCGACTCCAAAAACGACGCTCTGTATAATTCCGCCTCGGTAACTCAGAGGATCGCCATGCCCTCCTTCGACATCGTTTCCGAAGTGAACAAGGTCGAACTGAAGAACGCCGTCGACCAGGCGAACAAGGAGATCGCGAACCGCTTCGACTTCAAGGGCTCGGACGCGCGCATCGAGCAGGCCGAGCTGGTGCTGACGCTCTACGCCGATGGTGACTTCAAGCTGAAGCAGGTTACCGATGTCCTGTTGACCAAATGCGCCAAGCGCGGCGTCGACGCGCGGATGTTCGACGTCAAGAGCATCGAGAAGATCGGCGGGACGAAGATGAAGCAGCCGATCCACGTGAAGGTGGGGATCGAGCAGGAGAAGGCGAAGAGTATCGTGAAGCTCTTGAAGGACTCGAAGATGAAGGTGCAGTCGAGCATCCAGGGCAACGCCGTGCGGGTGTCGGGCGCGAAGAAGGACGACCTGCAAACGGCGATTCAGCTGGTGCGAAAGTCGGTCACCGACATCCCGCTCCAGTTCCAGAATTTCAGGGACTAAGACCCTCGATCCACCGCTCGTAGAGACGATCCGCGATCCGGTTGAGCGACTGAACGCGCTCGTCGAGCCGCTCGAACATCTGCGCGGGCGTCTGCACCGACGGCCCGGCTTTCGGGACCCGTTCCTTTTCCCAGTCTTCGCACCAGCTGCGGATCAGCTCGGGCGTCATCTCGACGTGGCACTGCATGCCGAGGTGCTTGCCGAGCACGAACGCCTGGTTGGCGCAGTAGGGGCTTTCGGCGATACGCGTCGCCTCGGGCGGAATCGTGAAAGTCTCCCCGTGCCAGTGAAAGCCCGAGAACTCGCGGGTCGCGCCGAACCACCCGCGCGCCGCGTCGCCATCGGCGACAGCGACCTTGCCCCAGCCGATTTCCTTGACCGCATTGCGCGTCACCTTTCCCCCCAGCGCCTTGGACATCAGCTGCCCGCCGAGGCAGTGGCCGAGCACGGGAATATCCGCCTCTGCCGCGCTGTTTATCAATCCGAGCACGTCGCGTATCCACGGGAGGTCGTCGTTCACGCTCATCGGTCCGCCCATGAATGCGAGGCCGGACAATTCGCGCGGATTCGCGGGTACCCGTTCGCCTGCGTCCACCTTGACGAGGCGCCAGGGGATGCGGTGCGCATCGAGGAATGTGGCAAAATAACCCGGCCCTTCGGTGGGAAAGTGGCGAAAAATGGCGATGGGCTTCACTTGTCGGGCAACACCTTCTTGATCGCGCTGCGTATTGTAGCGGTTCTGATTTGCCTGTCTCCGCTGGCCGGCTGGGCCACCGAAGTGAACGTGATCGGCCTGTTACCGGGCAAGGCGGTCGTCGTCATCGACGGCGGCGCACCGCGCGTGCTGACGGTAGGTCAGAAACCGGTCGAAGGCGTCACGTTGGTCTCGACCGACCGCGAAACCGCGACGTTCCTCATCGACGGCCAGAAGCGGACGCTCAAGATCGGGCAACATCAGGGCGGGCCGGCGCCGGCCTCGTCGGCGCAGAGCGCGACGCTCAGTGCGGATGCGCAGGGGCACTTCCTTGTCGACGGCCAGATCAACGGCGGGTCCGTTCGCTTCCTCGTCGACACCGGCGCCACGACGGTCTCGCTCTCCTCTTCCGACGCGAACCGGCTGGGAATCGATTACAGGAAAGGACAGCCGGGTCTGATGGGCACCGCGAACGGCGCCGCGGTAGCCTACAAGATCAGGCTCGACGCGGTGCGCGTCGGCGACATCGTCGTCAACAACGTCGATGCCGCCGTACTGGAAGGCAACCCGATGCCTTTCGCGCTGCTCGGCATGAGCTTCCTCAACCGCATGGACATGAGACGCGTCGGCCAGACGATGGTGCTGACAAAACGGTTCTGATCAAGAGCTCCCCCATGGTCTTCGGTTGGGGAGGGGGCAAATGGGGGAACCGTAGGGTTTCCCCAATTCGTCATTTGGAGGTTTTGCCTTTGTGCTTCTCGATCATCGCGTAAGCCGAGTGGTTGTGGATGGACTCGAAGTTCTCCGATTCCACCTGGTACCACTCGATGCGCTTGTCGCGGTTGAGCTCCGCGGCGATATCGCGCACCATGTCTTCGACGAATTTGGGGTTGTCGTAGGCGTGCTCAGTGACGAACTTTTCATCGGGCCGCTTGAGTAGCCCGTAGAGCTCGCTCGAAGCGTGTTTCTCGGCGTACTCGACCAGCTCCTCGATCCACACGAAGCCCTTGGTCCGCGCGGCAATGGTGACGTGCGAACGCTGATTGTGCGCGCCGTAGTCGGAAATGCCCTTGGAGCAGGGGCAAAGGCTCGTCACGGGAACGACGACTTTCATCTTGAAGCATTTCTCGCCCTTGTCGATCTCGCCGATGAAAGTCACCTCGTAGTCCATCAGGCTTTTCACCTTTGATACCGGCGCGGACTTGTTGACGAAGTAGGGGAATTGCATCTCGATATGCCCGGACTGGGCCTCGAGGCGCTCGACCATCTCGCCCAGCATCAACTTGAAGGTGTCGACCGAAATCTCGCGCTCGTGCGCATTGAGTATCTCGACGAAGCGCGACATGTGCGTGCCCTTGAACTGGTGGGGCAGGCCGACGTACATGTTGAACACCGCGACGGTATGCTGCACCCCACCGGAGCGCTCCGCGACGGTAACCGGGTGGCGGATCGCCTTGATTCCGACCTGGTCGATGGCGAGCTTGCGCGTGTCCTCGGAGCTCTGGACGTCGGGAATTGCCAGCGGATCGCGGATATTCATGAAGAGCCTTTCGTCACGATGGGCTCGCTATTGGACGATTCTAACATGCGGCCCGTTCCCGCCTTTTCAAGGCCGGACGCGCCACGGGACACGTTCGGAGTCAGGCCAGTCTGGCGCGAATCGCGGCCACAATCCCGGACTTGTCCAGCCCAACCGACGCGAGCAACTGCGCTTGGTCACCGTGGTCGACGAAGCGGTCGGGCAGCCCGAGGTGAAGGAGCGGAGTGAGAATCGAGCGCTCGGCGAGAGCTTCCGCGACCGCGCTTCCCGCCCCGCCCGAGACCGCGTTCTCCTCGGCCGTAACCAGGAGCCGGTGCGTCGCCGCCAGCTCGGCCACAAGATCCGAGTCCAGCGGCTTCACGAAACGCATGTCGGCGACGGTGGCGTCGAGATCCTCCGCCGCGTCGAGCGCGGGCTTGACCAGGGTGCCGAACGCGAGGATCGCGACGCCGCTTCGCCCGCGCCGGCGCAGCACGCCTTTTCCAAGGGGCAGCGCCTGCATCTCCTTCGAAACCGCCGCGCCCGGGCCGCTGCCGCGCGGATAGCGCACCGCTGCCGGTCCACCGAGCGAAAACGCAGTCGTGAGCATCCTGCGGCATTCGTCTTCGTCGCTCGGCGCCATCACCACCATGTTGGGCACGCAGCGCAAGTAGGTAAGATCGAACGCCCCGTTGTGCGTCGCCCCGTCGCCGCCGACCAGGCCCGCGCGGTCGAGCGCGAACACGATCGGCAAGTTCTGGATGCAGGCGTCGTGGATCAGCTGGTCGTAGCCGCGCTGAAGAAAGGTCGAGTAGATCGCGAGCACCGGCTTCATGCCCTCGCAGGCGAGCCCCGCGGCGAAGGTGACCGCGTGCTGCTCGGCGATCCCCACGTCGAAATACCGGTCGGGGAACTCCTCGGCAAAGCGCACCATGCCCGAGCCCTCGCGCATCGCCGGGGTAATGCCGACCAGACGCGAGTCGAGCCGCGCCATGTCGCACAGCCATTCTCCGAACACCTGCGTGTAGGTGGGCTTGCCGCCGCTCGCCTTCTTGATTCCCTGCGCGGGATCGAATTTCCCCGGGCCGTGATAGAGCACCGGGTCGGCCTCGGCGAGCTTGTAGCCCTGCCCTTTTTTCGTGACCACGTGCAGGAACTGCGGGCCCTTCAGTTCCTTGATGTTCTTCAGCGTGGGAATCAGGGAATCCAGATCGTGGCCGTCGATCGGTCCCACATAGTTGAATCCGAATTCCTCGAACAGGGTCGACGGGACGACGAGACCCTTCGCGTGCTCCTCCACTTTCTTGGCGAGGTGCCACAAAGGAGGCATCCCGGCGAGCACCTTCTCGCCGGCCTTTCGCGCGGCGGCATAGAACCGCCCCGACATCAGGCGCGCGAGGTAACGGTTGAGCGCGCCGACCGCGGGCGAGATCGACATGTCGTTGTCGTTCAGGATCACCAGCAGATCCGTGTCCATCACGCCGGCGTTGTTGAGGGCTTCGAAGGCCATGCCGGCCGACATGGCGCCGTCCCCGATCACCGCGACGACGTGGCGCTTCCTCTCTCCGGTTTCGCCCTTCAGCTTTGCCGCCTGCGCCATGCCGAGTGCGGCGCTCACCGACGTGCTCGAATGCGCCGTGCCGAAGGTGTCGTACTCGCTCTCGCTGCGGCGGGGGAAACCCGAGATGCCGCCGGTCATGCGCAGCCGGCTCATGGCTTCGCGCCGGCCGGTCAGGATCTTGTGCGGGTAGGTCTGGTGCCCAACGTCCCACACGATCCGGTCGTGGGGCGTATTAAAGACGTGATGAAGGGCAATGGTCAGCTCGACGGTGCCCAGGTTCGAGGAAAGGTGGCCGCCCGTCTGGCTGACCGATTCCAGCAGGAAGGTGCGCAGCTCGACGGCGAGCCGCCCGAGCGCGCGCCGGTCCATCGCGCGCAGCGCGGCGGGCTGGTCGACGGTCTTCAGCAGCTCGTATGCGCCCGGATCGAAGTCGGCCGATCCGGCCTCCGGGGCGCTCCCCGGTAAGTCCGCTTTTCCGATCGCGCTCATAAGTCGCGGATTATCCCGCAAAAGCGCGCTCCACGCGCGCCGGTGCAGGGTTCCGGCGTCAGAATTTCCGCAGGACGATGAAGTCCGCGAGATCCGCGAGCCTGTGCGTCGCGCCGCCCACGCCTGCCAGCGCTTCGTGCGCGTCCTTGCGCAACTCCTCGGCGAGCGCCTTTGCGCGGACCAGTCCGAGCGCCGAGACGTAGGTGGGCTTGTTGTCGGCCGCGTCCTTGCCGACCGTCTTGCCGAGCGTCGCGGTCGAGGATTCCTGATCCAGCACGTCGTCGACGACCTGAAACGCAAGCCCCACGCACTTCGCGTAGTGATCCATATGTGCGAGCTGGGCAGGGTCGAGCGCGCTCGAGGAGCGCGCTCCCAGCGCAACCGCAGCGCGGATGAGCGCACCGGTTTTGTGGATATGCATGTACTCGAGCTCGGGCACGGTCAGGGTCTGCCCCACGCTGGCCAGGTCGATCGCCTGTCCACCCGCCATGCCGCGGCTGCCGCTGGCGATCGCGAGAATCTTGAGCATCTCCACCTGCACGGACGGATCGTCGCACAACCGGTGTTCGGCGAGCAGCTGGAACGCGAGAGATTGCAGGCTGTCGCCCGCGAGAAGCGCCGTCGCCTCGTCGAATTCGATGTGGCAGGCCGGCTTGCCGCGCCTGAGCACGTCGTCATCCATGCACGGAAGGTCGTCGTGCACCAGCGAATACGCGTGGATGCATTCCAGGGCGCAACCGAGAATTTCGAGCCGGCCCGGATCGGCGCGCTGAGTCTCGCCGGCGGCAGCCTCCCCCGCGGCAAACACGAGCAGCGGCCTGATCCGCTTGCCTCCCCCCAGCACGGCGTAGCGCATGGCCTGGTGCAGGCGCTGCGGTGCGATCGCCGCAGGAGGCAAGAGACGCTCCAGCGACGCTTCGATCCGGGCCTGGATCCTCGCCATCCAGGCCGTGAAGTCACTCGTCGCCGGCACCGGGGAGATTTTTCAGGGTGTTTTCCTCGAGTACCTTCACCTGCTGTTGGGCCCGCGCAAGGACTCCCTGGCAGTATTGCGCAAGCTCCAGGCCGCGCTTGTGCGCGGCGAGCGACTGTTCCAGGGTCAGCTTGCCCGACTCCATGGTCGACACGATTTTCTCGAGCTCGGCCAGGGCGGCCTCGAAGCTTTCGGGCTGGTCGATTTTGGCAGGTTTGGAGCTCATCGCGGCAACGGAGACACCTCTTCGTCCTCCCCGGACTTGTTCTGGGACGGAGCAAAATAGCCCATGGGGGAAAGCCGGTCAAATCGCACGTCGCGCGGTGAACCTGGCCGAGCCGCCGCGGTCACATGGGCGCGCCGCAGCAAGGCCCAAAAACCCCTGGTACCCCCGGGGAAAAAGGTCTAGAATCGCGCGCATTTTATTTAATCAACTACCCAGGGAGCCCTTAAACCGCAATGTCCGACCTGCCCGGTTCGCGAGCACTCAAACCCAACGCTTCGCAGCTTCCCGTTTCCTGGTATTTCGACCCGAAGGTATTCGAGCTGGAGCAGAAGCTGCTCTTCGAGACCGCTCCCGGGTACGTGGGACACGAGCTGATGGTCCCCAATGCGGGCGATTATCACACCCTCGCCTGGATGGACCACGGCAAGGTGCTCGTCAGGAATACCCGCGGGATCGAGCTCCTCTCGAACGTCTGCCGCCATCGCCAGTCGATCCTGCTCGAAGGCCGCGGCAACGCGCAAAACATCGTCTGCCCGCTGCACCGCTGGACTTACGACATGCGGGGGGAGCTGCTCGGCGCTCCGCATTTTCCCGAGAACCCCTGCCTCAATCTCGGCAAGACCCCTCTGCAGAACTGGCGCGGCATGCTGTTCTCGGGCGGCCGCGACGTGGCCAAGGACCTCGCCGGATTCGCGAG
>JBGQKQ010000109.1:0-10210 GCA_041499655.1 Gammaproteobacteria bacterium | reverse complement strand
TTCGTCTACCACTCGGGCCTGATCATGAAGCCGATGTTCAGCGGGGCGAAGGAAGGCCCGCGACGCCGCATCGTGCTTTCCGAGGGAGAGGACGAGCGCATGCTGCGCGCCGCCCAGGTCGTGATCGACGAAGGACTCTCGCGGCTCATCCTGATAGGCAGGCCCGGCGTGGTCGAGCGGCGCATCGAGCGCAACGGCTTGCGCATCAAGCCCGGCACGGACTTCGAGCTCGTGAACCCCGAGTCCGATCCGCGTTACCGCGAGTACTGGACGGAGTATCACCGCTTGACCGAGCGGCGCGGGGTCTCGCAGCAATATGCGCAGATGGAAATGCGCCGGCACCATACCCTGATCGGGGCGATGATGATGCATCGCGGCGAGGCCGACGGGATGGTCTGCGGCATCGTCGGCACCTATGGGCAGCACCTGCAGGACATCGGCCAGGTGATCGGTTTGCGACCCGGCGTGCAGAACTTCTACGCCATGAATGCCCTCATGCTCCCCAAGCGCACGGTTTTTATCTGCGATACCTACGTGAATCTCGACCCCACGGCAGAGCAACTCGCGGAGATGACCACTCTTGCCGCGACGGCGATCCGCCGTTTCGGGGTGGTCCCCAGGGCGGCCCTGCTGTCGCACTCGAACTTCGGCACGAGCGATGCCCCCTCTGCGCGCAAGATGCGCACGGCGCTGGAGCTCATCAGATCGCTGGCGCCGGATCTCGAGATCGAGGGGGAGATGCACGGCGATGCGGCCCTCAACGCGGAGCTGCGGCTTGCGAACTTTCCGCGGTCACGCCTGAAGGAAGAAGCGAATCTGCTGATCATGCCGACGCTGGATGCGGCCAACATCGCCTTCAATCTGCTGAAGACCGCTGCGGGCGACGGCATCACCATCGGGCCCATCCTCCTCGGCGCGGCGCGGCCTGCGCACATCCTCACGTCCTCGGCGACCGTCAGGCGCATCGTCAACATGACCGCGCTCACCGTGGTCGATGCAAACGCCTTGAGCGAGGAAGCGCGGTCGAGGGCGTAGCGCCAGGACTGCGTCCGTTCACCCAACCCAACGAACCTGGCGCATGCCCTCGAATTCCGAGTTCACGAAATCCAAGGCGGGACTCGTTCTGACCGGGGGCGGCGCGCGCGCGGCCTATCAGGTCGGTGTTCTGAAGGCGGTGAGAGAAATGCTGCCGCAGGCGGAGAGGAATCCGTTCCCCATCTTGTGCGGCACTTCGGCGGGCGCAATCAACGCCGCGACGCTCGCGGTATTTTCTGACAACTTTCACGCCGCCGTGGATCGGCTTCTCGGCGTGTGGGAGAATTTTCACGTTCACCATGTCTATCGCTCGGATCCCGTCGGGATCGCGCGCGTCGGCGCGCGCTGGCTCGCCGCGATGACGCTGCTCTCGCGCACCAGTCCCGAGGCACTGCTCGACAACAGCCCGCTTGCGGAAATGCTTTCTCGCAGCCTCGAATTCGGGCGGATCCAGGAAAACATCGACAACGGCGCACTGTACGCGGTCTCGATCACCTGTTCCGGCTATTCGTCCGGGCAGAGCGTCTCCTTCTACCAGGGCGGGCCCGACACCGAGGCGTGGGAACGCACCCAGCGCGTCGGCGCGGCCATGCCGATCAGGGCCGAGCATCTGATGGCTTCCGCCGCTCTCCCCTTCATCTTCCCCGCCGTGAAGATCAACCGCGAATACTTCGGGGACGGCTCGATGCGCCAGATCGCGCCGATCAGTCCCGCCCTCCACCTCGGGGCCGACCGCGTGCTGGTCGTCAGCACCGCCTGGCAGGCCTCGGACGCGGAGCCCCCCCGCGTGCGCGGCAACACGTATCCGTCGGTGGCGCAGATCGCGGGCCATGCCTTGAACAGCATTTTCCTGGACAGTCTCAACGCCGACATCGAACTGGTGCAGCGAATCAACCGCACCATCAGCCTTATCCCTCCGGAAAAAGTCCGGGAAGCCGGCCTGCCCCTGCGGCAGATCAAGGTGCTGGTGATCTCCCCCAGCCAGCCGATCGAGCGCATGGTGGTGCGCCACGTTCACGAGCTGCCGTGGACGGTGAGGTTCCTCCTGAGGGGCATAGGCGCGATGAACCGGAACGGTTCCAATCTCGCGAGCTACCTGCTGTTCGAGGCGGGATATTGCAAGGCGCTGATCGACCTGGGCTACCAGGACACCATGGCGCGCCGCGTCGAGTTGCTGGAGTTTTTGGGTCCGCGACAATAGACTTGAGCTCTATGAGCACTCCTCCGGATCCGTTCGAATTTCTGAAAAACCTCTGGGGTCCCATGGGGCTGCCGCTGGCGGGCCTGGGCGGGCCGACTGCAGCGATGAGCGAGGTGGACCGGCGCATCGCCGAGCTGAAGTCGGTGGAGACCTGGCTGAACATGAATCTCAACGTCCTGCGCATGAGCATTCAAGGACTGGAAATGCAGAAGGCGGGGCTCGCCGCCATGCAGAGCGCCGCGGAAGCCGCCGCAGGCGCCGCTTCGGCCCCGGTTTCGCAGCCGCCCGAGGGCGGCGAACCGCCTGCAAAGAAATGACGTAGCGCGCCGCCGGGCGCCCGGGTCCGCCGGACAACGATCGTTCACTCAAGGAGAAGCAATGCCCAAAGCCATTCGTATCCAACAACAAGGCGGTCCGGAAGTATTGAAATGGGAAGACGTCCAGGTAGGCGATCCCGGTCCGGGCGAGGCGCGCGTGCGCCACGAGGCCTGCGGGCTCAACTTCCTCGACGTCTACCAGCGCTCGGGGCTGTACAAGATCGCGCTGCCCTCGGGGATGGGCAACGAAGCGGCCGGGGTCGTGGAAGCGGTGGGAGCAGGCGTCACCCAGGTCAAGGTCGGCGACCGCGTCGCTTACTCCGGCGGGGCGCCGGGCGCGTATTCGGAAGTGCGCGTCATGTCTTCCGAGCGTCTCCTGGTCCTTCCGGACTCCATATCGTTCGAGACCGCCGCGGCGATGATGCTGAAGGGCATGACCGCCCAGTACCTCTTGAGACAGACCTATAAGGTGCGTTCCGGGGAGACGATCCTGTTCCACGCCGCGGCGGGCGGAGTTGGACTGATCGCGTGCCAGTGGCTCAAGGCGCTGGGCGCGACAGTGATCGGAACGGCGGGGTCGGACGAAAAGTGCGCGCTCGCCAAGGCGCACGGCGCCGATCACTGCATCAACTATCGCAAGGAGAACTTCGTCGAGCGCGTGAAGGCGCTCACTGGCGGGAAGGGCGTGCCGGTCGTCTATGACTCGGTCGGGAAAGATACCTTCATGGGCTCGCTCGATTGCCTGCAGCCGCGCGGCATGATGGTGAGCTTTGGAAACGCCTCGGGCGCGGTTCCTCCCTTCGAGCTGGGAATCCTTCAGCAAAAAGGATCGCTGTACCTCACGCGCCCGACCCTGGTGACCTACACCGGCAAGCGCGACGATCTCGCGGCCACAGCGAAGGATCTGTTCGATACCGTCTCCTCGGGTAAAGTGAAGATCGAAATCAATCACCGCTACGCCCTCAAGGACGCGGCGCAGGCGCAGCGCGATCTCGAGGCGCGCAAGACGACGGGGTCCACGATACTGATTCCGTAGCCGTCCGGATGGGCGAGCTTGCCAGCCTGGGATTCCCCGGGCTTTTCCCGGAAATCGAGCCGCGCACCAGCGGCATGCTGCGGCTCGATGCCCTGCACTCGATGTACTGGGAGGAGAGCGGGAGCCCCGACGGTATTCCCGCGGTCTTTCTTCACGGCGGTCCGGGGGCGGGCAGCACACCCAAGCACCGGCGGTTCTTCGATCCGGGCGCCTACCGCATCATCGTGTACGACCAGCGCGGGGCGGGACGCTCCGCGCCGCTCGGGGAGCTGCGCGACAACACGACAGCCCACCTGATCGGCGACCTGGAGATGCTGCGCCGGCACCTGGGCGTCGAGCGCTGGCTCGTGTTCGGCGGTTCCTGGGGCAGTACCCTGGCGATCGCCTACGCGCAGGCTACCCCGGAACGCTGCCTAGGGCTCATTCTTCGCGGCATTTTCCTCTGCCGCAGAAGCGAGATCGAATGGTTCCTCTACGGCTTGCGCAGCGTTTTTCCCGAACCCTGGGAGAAATTCTCCGGTTTTCTCCCGCGGGCGGAGCGCGGAGACCTGCTCAGGAACTACCACCGCCGCTTGACCGACCCGGATCCGGCGGTCCACATGCCGGCCGCGCGCGCGTGGAGTGTCTACGAAGGTTCCTGCTCGACCCTGTTCCCCAGCCCGGAGACCGTGGCGTACTTCGCCGGAGATGGGGTTGCCCTGGGGCTTGCGCGTATCGAAGCGCACTATTTCATCAACGATATCTTCCTCGGAGAGAACGCGCTGCTCGAGAACGCCGCACGGCTGCGCGACGTTCCGGGAGTCATCGTCCAGGGGCGCTACGACATGGTCTGTCCGCTCGTGTCCGCGCACGAGCTGCACCGCGCGTGGCCGCAGGCCGCCTACCGGATCGTGCCCGACGCAGGGCACTCCGCGTGGGAACCGGGAATCCTGGGCGCCCTCATCGAGGCGACCGAGCACTTCAAGCGCATGCATTCGTTCACGGAGTAGGGCGGACAGGCCAAAAAAAACGCCGCGCGAAGCGGCGTTTTTTCTGCAACTGGAATGCGGCGATCAGATCCCGAGGATCTTCATCGCTTTCGCCAGGGTGTCGACGGACTCCTGGTGCTTGCCCGCCTTGTGCAGGGTTTCGCCGTCGGCGCGGAACTTCTTGACGTCGGCCATCTGCTGCGCGGACAGCTTCGGGTTGTTGGCCAGCGCCGCGTCGATCTTCTTCATGTCGGCGGGGCAGTGGAAGGCAAACGCAGACGCGCTCGCGAGCGTGAGCGCGGCAAACAGGGCTGCAAGACGAATCTTCATCCAGTTCTCCTTTTAGAAATCCAGCGCGGGGTGGCTTACACTTACCGGATCGCCCGCGATGTCGACAGGTAAACGCCGACGGCGACGGTCCTATTCCGGCGGCCGATAGAATAGCCGGGGTGAGGGAGGCAACGCAAATTCCGGGGCGTCGTCGTGCGGCGACGCCGCCGCGTAGAATAGAGACCCGCACCGATCCCGCGACATGAATTCCCCTTCCTTCGTTCCGGACGAAACCTGGTTGCGCTCGCGCTTTGCCGGGCCCCGTAGCGTCGAGCCGGTGACCGCGGGGGATGGCCACCTTTGGCGCAGCGATCGCGAAATCCGCCCGGCAGCCGTGCTGGTACCCGTGGTCAGGCGGGAGAAGGAGCTGACGGTCCTGTTTACCCGGCGTACGGCGCACCTGCACGACCACGCCGGGCAGATCAGCTTCCCGGGAGGGCGAACCGAGCCCGGGGACGCCGGCGCCGCGGAGACCGCAATGAGGGAGACCCGCGAGGAGATCGGTCTCACGGCCGAGCGGGTGGAGGTGCTCGGAGAACTGCCCCAATACGTGACCGTGACCGGATACCGGGTGACACCCGTGGTCGGTCTCGTCACCCCGCCGCTCGACCTCAGGCCCGACGATTTCGAGGTGGCCGAAGTGTTCGAAGCGCCCCTGGCATTCCTGCTCGACCCCGCCAACCACCAGAGGAACCACGTCCTGTTCGACGGGCGGGAGCGCTACTACTATGCCATCCCCTACCAGACGCACTACATCTGGGGCGCCACGGCGGGAATGCTCATGAACCTGCATGCTTACCTGAGAGGCTGAGCGTTCACCGAGACCAATCCGATGAGCCTCCTCTCCCTCATCGCGGCGCTCCTCCTCGAGCAATGGCGGCCGCTCGCCGACCGGCGCACTCTGTATTCGCTCCTGGCGCGCTACGCGGGCTGGCTCGAGACGCTGTTCAACGCCGGCGAGGCGCAGCATGGCAAGATCGCCTGGCTGGTCGCGGTGCTGCCGGCCGTCCTCCTCGCGTGGGCCGTCTATGCGATGGCGAATGCAAGCAACCCGGTCTTCTCGTTCCTGTTGAATGTCGGCGCGCTTTACCTGACGATGGGGTTTCGCCAGCGCAGCCACTTCTTCACCGACATTCACGCGGCCCTCAAGAAGGACGATATCGGCCAGGCCCGAGAGGCGCTTTCAGCCTGGCGCCAGGAAAACTGCTCCGACCTCGACCGCGAGGCCGTCACGCGCCTCGCTCTCGAAGAGGCCCTGGCCTCCTCCCACCGCTATGTTTTCGGCGTGATTTTCTGGTTCGTGCTGCTGCCGGGGCCGACCGGGGCGATCCTCTATCGTCTGTCGATGTTTCTCGACGACCGCTGGCGCGAAAGCGCGTCGCCGGAGCTGGAGCGGTTCAGCCAGTTCGCGCACGCCGCGTTTGCGGCGCTCGACTGGCTTCCCTCGCGATTTACCGCCGCCGCTTTCGCCATCGTCGGCGACTTCGAGAATGCCGCCTACTGCTGGCGCACGCAGGCGGCGACCTGGCCCGACCGCGCCCTCGGCACGGTGCTATCGAGCGGGGCCGGCGCGATCGGAGTGCGGCTGGGTATGCCGATCGTCGTTGGAGGAAGGCTGCTCGACAGGCCGCCGCTGGGTCTGGGGGATCCGGCAGATATCGGCCACATGGACAGCCTAGTAGGGCTGGCCTGGCGGGCGCTGGTGATGTGGCTGGTCCTGCTGCTCCTCGTGGCTCTCGCCGGGGCGGCCAGCTAGCCCCGGCAGCCCGGTCTCAGCGGCGATCGCCGCAGCAATTCCAGCAGGCGGTGAACTGCCCCTCGCTCGTCTCGCCGCAGCGGCTGCAACGCCATGAAGGACTCGCCTGCGGGCGGGGCTTGAGGAAATCGCGCACCAGCGCCTCCGCCGCCGGGACGTCCTCCGTGCGCTCGACCAGGAGCTGCAGGGCGCACTCCGGGAAGGGAATCTCGCCGGCGAGACGCACCAGCTCCTCGTTCTTCATTCTGCAGCGAATTCCCGCGGCCGCCAGCACGTTCTTGAGATGGTGGGCCTCGACCAGGTTGAGCGAAGAGTAGACCGCCTTCACGCCGCGCTTTCCCCCCGGATTCCACCCAGCGCCTCGATCTTCGCGGCGCAGATGAAGTCGTTTTCGGAAATCCCGCCGATCGAGTGCGTGCTGAACTCCACGCGGCAGCGGTTGTAGCCGACGCTCAAGTCAGGATGATGATCCTCTCCGTGCACGATCCACGCTATCGCATTCACGAACGCGAGCGTCTCGTAGTAGTTCTTGAACGACCAGGTCTTCGCGACGACTTTTCCGTCGTAGCTCCACCCCGGCACCTCCTTGAGGAGCGCGTCGATCCGCTCCCGGCTGAGTGCCGGAGTTCCGGCGGGAAAGTCTCTGCATTTCATGCGGGCGAGCGAGGACACGGATAGGCCTCCTAGGCGTGCTGGGATTGCAGCCGGGCGATACGCACCGGCGCGGGCGGGTGCGAGTCGTAAAACGCGGAATGCAGCGGGTCGGGAGTGAGCGTCGCCGCGTTGTCCTCGTAGAGCTTCACCAGGGCGCGCACCAGCTCGCCGGCGTCGGCATATTGCGCCGCATACGCGTCCGCCTCGAATTCGTGGAGGCGCGAATAAAGGCTCGCGAGCGGCTGCAACAGAAAGGTGAAGGAGGGCGCGAGCATGGAAAACAGAATCAGCGCCATCGCGGTGCCGGGCGAACTCACTCCCAGGGCGGTGTAGAACCACTCCTTGGCCATCAGCCATCCCAGGACCCACAGGAGCGCCAGGCTCACCGCGGACCCTACGGCCATGCGCTTCCAGACGTGGTGACGGGAGAAATGCCCGAGCTCGTGAGCCAGGACCGCTTCGAGCTCCGGCGGGGCGAGGCGCGAGACCAGGGTGTCGAACAGCACGATGCGCTTGGCTGCACCGAGACCGGTGAAATAGGCGTTGCCGTGGCTCGAGCGCTTCGAGCCGTCCATGACGAACAGGCCGCGCGAGCGGAAGCCGCATTTGGCGAGCAAGGCCTCGATGCGGCTGCGCAGCCCCGAGTCTTCGAGGGGCGAGAACTTGTTGAAAAGAGGCGCGATGAAGGTGGGGTAGATCGTAGCGAACAGCAGGCTGAACGCCACCCATACGAGCCAGACGGTGAGCCACCAGAAGTCGCCCGTCCTCGCCATCAGCCAAAGCACCACGAAGACCAGCGGGATTCCCAGCAGCGCGCCGAGCGCGGCCCCCTTGACCATGTCGAGAACAAACAGGCGCAGGCTCATGCGATTGAAGCCGAAGCGGGCTTCGATCACGAAAGTCCGGACCAGGCTGAAGGGGAGGTCGACCGCGCTCGAAATGACGACGACCGAGACGATCAGCGCGATGCCGTGAGCGTACCCGCCCGCCTGGAATGCGCGCTGGCACAGTTCCGACAGGAACTGCAATCCGCCGCCGAAGGTGAACGCCACCGTCAGCGCCGCCGCCATCAGCGTTTCGATGACGCCTGCGCGCGCCTTCGCGACGTTGTAATCGGCGGCCTTCTGATGCGCCGCGAGCGAAATGCGGCCCGCAAATTCCGCGGGAACGGCATCGCGGTTCGCCGCGATGTGGCGGATATGGCGCCGCGAGAGCCACAGTCGCGCCGCAGTGGCAAGAGCGAGCGCCGCGAGGAAAACCAGGCTGAACCAGTGCATTGAGCCTCAGTCTCGAATGAAGGTGATTGTGCGACAATCGCATTCTACACAGAGAGGAACGGCATAGCGCCATGCCGCAGGACCAGAACAACCTCGTCTGGCTGGACATGGAAATGACCGGCCTCGATCCGGACAGGGACCGCATCATCGAAGTCGCGATCGTCGTCACCGATGCGCAGTTGAACGTCGTGTCGCAGGCGCCGGTGCTGGTGATCCACCAGACCGATACGGTCCTTGACGCGATGGACGACTGGAACAAGGGCACGCACGCGCGCTCGGGCTTGATCGACAAGGTGAAAGCTTCGACGCTGACCGAGCGCGCCGCCGAAGAGCAGCTGCTCGCCTTTCTCGCGCAGCACGTGCCCGCCAGGACCTCGCCCATGTGCGGCAACTCGATTTGCCAGGACCGGCGCTTCCTCGCGCGCTACATGCCGCGCCTGGAGGCCTATTTCCACTACCGCAATCTCGACGTCAGCACCCTCAAGGAACTCGTGAAGCGCTGGAAGCCGGACATCGCAAAGGGTCTGGTCAAGCAGGGCAAGCACGAGGCGCTCGCCGACATTTATGAATCGATCGACGAGCTGAAGTACTACCGCGAGCACTTCCTGAAAGTTTAAGGGTCGACGACCTTCCCCGGATTCATCAGGTTTTCCGGATCGATGGCGCGCTTCAGGCTCGCCATCAGGTCGACCGCCTCGCCCAGTTCCTTCCGAAGCGAGCGCATCTTCCCGAAGCCGATGCCGTGCTCGCCGGTGCACGTACCCTCCATGGCGAGGGCGCGATTGACCACGCGCTCGTTGAACTGCCGCGCCTCCTCGAGCTCGGCCTGGTCATCGGGCCGGATGAGGATTTCGCAGTGGAAGTTGCCGTCACCGACGTGGCCGAACAGCGGTATCGGCATCGATGCGCGGGCGATGTCCTCGGAGGTCTCGACGATGCACTCCGTCAACCGGGAAATCGGAACGCAGACGTCGGTCGACACGGCGCGCGATCCCGGGCGCAGCTGCAGGCAGGCAAAATACGCCTGGTGCCGTGCCGTCCAGAGCCGGTTGCGTTCCTCGGGCTTGGTCGTCCACTCGAAGTCCATGCCGCTGTTTTCGCGCGCGATGTCCTGAACCAGCCTGGCCTGCTCCTCGACTGCGCCTTGAGTGCCGTGGAATTCGAGGAACAGGGTGGGCTGTTCGCGGTAACCCGTCTTCGAGTAGGCGTTGATCGCTTTCATGGTGGTGGCGCACAGCGCTTCGCTGCGCGCGATCGGAATCCCGGCTTGCAGCGTCTGGATCACCGTGTTGACCGCCCCGGCGATGTCGGGGAAGGAGCAGATCGCCGCCGAGATCGCCTCCGGGACGGCATAGAGGCGCACGGTGAGCTCGGTGATGATGCCGAGCGTGCCTTCCGACCCCACGAACAGGCGCGTCAACTCGTAGCCCGCGGCAGATTTGCGCGAGCGGCGCGAGGTCGTGATGGCGCGTCCGTCGGCGAGCACCACGGTCATCGCGAGCACGTTCTCGCGCATGGTGCCGTAGCGCACTGCGTTCGTTCCGGATGCGCGCGTCGCCGACATGCCGCCGAGCGTCGCGTCGGCTCCGGGATCGATCGGGAAAAACAGACCCGTGTGCTTGATGTACTCGTTCAT
>JBGQKQ010000108.1:0-10253 GCA_041499655.1 Gammaproteobacteria bacterium | reverse complement strand
GTGATCTTCGAGGACGGCACCGACCTCTACTGGGCGCGCTCGCGCGTCCTCGAGTACCTCAACCAGGTGCAGTCGCGGCTGCCGCGGGAGGCGAAACCCGCGCTCGGGCCCGACGCGACCGGCGTCGGCTGGATCTACGAGTACGCGCTCGTCGATCGGAGCGGGCGTCTTGACCTCGCGCAGCTGCGCGCCCTGCATGACTGGTTCCTGCGCTATGAGTTGAAAGCGGTACCGAACGTCGCCGAGGTCGCGAGCGTCGGCGGCATGGTGAAGCAGTACCAGATCGTGCTCGACCCGGCACGGCTGCGTGCCTTCAACATCACGCAGTCGAAAGTGATCGAGGCCGTGCAACGCGGCAACCAGGAAACCGGAGGCTCGGTGCTGGAGCTCGGCGAAGCGGAATACATGGTGCGCGCGAGCGGCTACCTGAGATCGCTCGACGATTTTCGAAGGATTCCGCTCTCGGTGAGCGACTCCGGAGTTCCGGTGCGCCTCGGCGACGTCGCGCGCATCCAGACCGGGCCGGAGATGCGCCGCGGCATCGCCGAGCTCGACGGCGAAGGCGAAGTCGCGGGCGGCATCATCGTGATGCGCTCGGGCAAGAACGCACTGGAGACCATCGCCGCGGTGAAGGCGAAGATCGAATCCCTCAAAGGCAGCCTTCCGCCGGGCGTGGAGATCGTGCCGACCTACGACCGCTCCGGACTCATCAAGCGTGCGGTGGCGAACCTGGGTGAAAAGCTGGTCGAGGAATTCGTCGTGGTCGCCCTCGTATGCCTGGCTTTCCTGTTCCATCTGCGCTCGTCGCTGGTGGCGATCGTGTCCCTGCCCCTGGGCGTGCTCGCGGCTTTCATCGTCATGCACTACCAGGGAGTGAACGCGAACATCATGTCGCTCGGCGGCATCGCCATCGCGATCGGAGCGATGGTCGACGCGGCGGTGGTGATGATCGAGAACGCCCACAAGCACATCGAAGCCTGGCGCGCCGCGCATCCCGGCGGTGCGCTGGCGGGCGAGGAGCATTGGCGCGTAGTCGCCGAGGCGGCCGCTCAGGTGGGACCCGCGCTGTTCGTGTCGCTCCTCATCATCACCTTCTCCTTCATTCCGGTGTTCACGCTGGAGGCGCAGGAGGGAAGGCTGTTCGCACCGCTCGCCTTCACCAAGACCTACGCGATGGCCGCCGCCGCCGGCCTCGCGGTCACGCTCGTCCCGGTGCTCATGGGCTATCTCATCCGCGGGCGCGTGCCGCGGGAGGAAAGGAATCCGCTCAACCGTGTTCTCATCGCGGCTTACGAGCCGCTGCTGCAAGGCGCGCTGCGGCATCCGAAAGCGGTGCTCGCGGGCGCGCTCGCGCTCCTTGCCGCGACCGCCTGGCCGGCGGCCTGGCTCGGCGGCGAATTCCTGCCGCCGCTCTACGAAGGCGATCTGCTCTACATGCCCTCGGCGCTCCCCGGGCTCTCGGCGGGCAAGGCGGCGGAACTGCTGCAGCAGACCGACCGGCTGATCAGGACCGTGCCCGAGGTCGCGAGCGTTTTCGGCAAAGCCGGGCGCGCCGAGACCGCGACCGACCCGGCGCCGCTCGAGATGTTCGAGACCACCATTCAGCTCAAACCGCGCGCGGAATGGCGCCCGGGAATGACGCCCGACAAGCTCGTTGAAGAGCTCGACCGCGTCGTGCGCGTGCCCGGCCTGTCCAACATCTGGGTACCGCCGATCCGCAACCGCATCGACATGCTCGCCACCGGCATCAAGAGTCCGGTGGGAGTAAAGGTGGCCGGCACCGACCTGAAAGAGATCGACCGCATCGCCGCCGAGATCGAGCGCGCGGTGAAGGACGTATCCGGGGTGAGCTCGGCGCTCGCCGAGCGCCTCGGAGGCGGCCGCTACATCGACATCGACATCGACCGCGACGCCGCGGCGCGCTACGGCCTGAACGTCGCGGACGTGCAAAGCGTCGTGTCCGCGGCGATCGGCGGAGAGAACGTCGGCGAGACCGTGGAAGGACTGCAGCGCTTTCCCATCAGCGTGCGCTACCCGCGCGAGCTGCGCGATTCGGTGGAGAAAATCCGCGAGCTGCCGGTGATCACCGAGCGCGGCGCGCAGATCCGACTGGGCGACGTCGCAGCGGTACGAATCGCCGATGGGCCGCCGATGCTGAAGAGCGAGAACGCGCGCCTCGCCGGCTGGGTGTACGTCGACATCCGCGGGCGCGACCTGCGCTCGGCGGTGCGCGACATGCAACGCGCGGTGGCGGAGAAGGTGAAGATGGCGCCGGGGATCTCCGTCTCCTGGTCGGGCCAGTTCGAGTACCTGGAGCGCGCCACCGCGAGGCTGAAGGTCGTCGTCCCCGCGACCCTCGTCATCATCTTCGTCCTGCTCTACCTGCTATTCCGGCGTGTAGCCGAGGCGGTGCTCATCATGCTGCTGCTGCCTTTTTCGCTCATCGGCGGACTGTGGCTCGTGTGGCTGCTCGGCCACCACGTGTCGGTCGCGACCCTCGTCGGCTTCATCGCGCTCGCGGGCCTCGCAGCGGAATTCGGCGTGGTGATGCTGATCTATCTCGATCAGGCAATCGGGCGCCGCGCGGTCGCGGGCATCCCGCTCACCGAGGCTACCCTGGTCGAGGCGATCCATGAGGGCGCGGTGCTGCGCGTGCGGCCCAAGGCGATGACGGTCGCGGTGGTGATCGGGGGACTCCTGCCCATCATGTTCGGCGCGGGCACCGGATCGGAATTGATGCAGCGGATCGCGGCGCCGATGGTGGGTGGGATGATCACCGCACCGCTCTTGTCCATGTTCGTCGTTCCCGTCGCGTACCTGCTGTTGCGCCGGCGTCGCGTCGCATCCCCGGCGCGGGCGCGCGTCGGAAAAGAAGTTCCTCATCAAGCCTGAAAGGAGAAGTGAAATGAAATATCTCGTCGTTCTGTCAGCCATCCTCTGCCTGTCCGTTGCGATGATTCCGCTGAGCCGCGCCCAAGGTATGGGCGGCATGGACATGAGTCAGGACAAGAAAGAACCCGACAAAAAGTCCGAAAGCAAGACGCACAAAGGTGTCGGCACGGTAAAGAAGGTCGATCCCGCGGGTGGCAAGGTGACGATCGCGCACGGCCCGATCCCAACGATGAAGTGGCCGGCGATGACCATGACTTTCACCGTTAAGGACAAGGCGCTGCTCGGCAGGTTTTCTCAGGATAAAAGGGTCGATTTCGAGTTCGTGCAACAGGGCGGGGACTACGTCATCACTTCTGCGAAGTAGATGAAAAGGCGTGCCCCGAGCTCCCGGGAGGCGTGACGACCTTGCTTGATCGAGGTCAAGCCTCAATGTATGAGTGGGCGTACCGTGGGAAGTCGATGTGGAAGGAGATGATCGTGGCCAATGCCAATCCAGGTAAGTACGGGCGATGAGCACGTCAAACACCGCTACGGACCCGGTCTGCGGCATGACGGTCGATATCGCCACCGCTAAATACCGGCACCTCCACGCCGGATCGACCTGGTATTTCTGCAGCAAGCATTGCGTGGACAAGTTCGCAGCCGGTCCCGAGCGCTACGCCAAGGCGAAGCAGGAGCCCGCGCCAGGCGCTCCCTCGGGCGCGATCTACACCTGCCCGATGCACCCGGAAATCCGCAGCCCCAGGCCGGGAAACTGTCCCAAGTGCGGTATGGCGCTCGAACCTCTCGTGGCGAGCGCCAAAGACGAACCCAATCCCGAGCTCGTCGATATGACCCGCCGCTTCCGGATCGGCATCGTGTTGACTCTTCCGGTGTTCATCCTGGCGATGGCGGAGCATTTGCCGGGACTGCACGGCATGATGCCGGGTGCCCGGGCCTCCGGATGGGTCCAGCTGCTCTTCTCGATCCCGGTCGTGCTCTGGGCGGCATGGCCCTTTTTCGTGCGCGGATGGAATTCGCTCGTGTCGCGCAGCCTGAACATGTACACGCTGATCGCGTTGGGCACCGGTGTCGCGTTCGCTTACAGCGTCGTCGCGTTCTTCCTCCCCGGTCTTTTTCCCGAGGCGTTCCGCGGCGCCTCGGGCGAGGTCGGGCTCTATTTCGAGGCCGCGGCAGTGATCTCGGTGCTGGTGCTGCTAGGCGAGGTGCTGCAGTTGCGTGCGCGCGAGAACACGAGCGGGGCAATCCGCGCACTGCTGAGACTCGCCCCGGCGACGGCGGCTCGCGTGCGCGCGGACGGAAGCGACGAGGAGGTGCCGCTCGACCAGGTGATGCGAGGCGATACCCTGCGCGTGCGGCCGGGAGACAAGATCCCGGTCGACGGCGAAGTGCTCGAAGGCCGGTCGAGCGTGGATGAATCCCTGGTGACCGGCGAATCGATCCCGGTGGAAAAGTATCCCGGCGAGAAAGCGACTGCGGGCACGATCAACGGCACGGGCAGCTTCGTCATGCGCGCGGAGCGGGTCGGCGCCGAAACGCTGCTTGCGCAAATCGTGCAGATGGTCGCCGAGGCCCAGCGCACGCGCGCGCCGATCCAGCGTCTCGCCGACGTGGTGTCGTCCTACTTCGTTCCCGCCGTCGTGGGAATCGCGATCATCGCCTTCCTCGCCTGGTCCGTGTACGGGCCGCCGCCGGCAATGGCGTTCGCGCTGGTGAGCGCGATATCGGTCCTTATCATCGCCTGTCCCTGCGCGCTGGGGCTCGCCACGCCCATGTCGATCATGGTCGGGACGGGACGAGGTGCTCAAGGCGGTGTCCTGATCCGCAACGCAGAGGCGCTCGAACGCATGGAGCGCATCGACACGCTGGTCGTGGACAAGACGGGAACGCTGACCGTGGGCAGGCCCGAGCTGACGACCGTCGCCGCGGCCGAGGGCTTTACCGAAGCGCAGGTGCTGCAGGTTGCGGCGAGCCTCGAGCGCGGCAGCGAGCACCCGCTCTCAGCTGCGATTCTGGCCGGAGCGCGCGAGCGGGACGTCAGGGCGCTGCCAGTGGAGAATTTCAACGCGGTTACGGGTGGCGGGGTGCAGGCCGTTCTCGAAGGCCGTCCTGTCGCGCTGGGGAGCTTCCGGTTCGCGAAATCGCAGGTTGAGGTGCCGGGACACTGGGAGGAGCGTGCGGACGCTCTGAGAAGAAAGGGCGAGACCGTGGTGTTTCTCGTCGACGGCGGGCGTTTCGCCGGCCTGCTGGGCGTGGCGGATCCCATCAAGCCGTCTGCGCGCGAGGCGTTGCGCGCGCTCGAAGGGGAAGGGATACGCGTGATCATGCTCACGGGGGACAGTGAGTTGACGGCGCGGGCCGTGGCGGATCGGCTCGGAATCCGCGAAGTGCGCGCCGACGTCCTGCCGCAGGAAAAGGGCGCCGTGGTGAAGGCGCTGCGCGCCGAGGGCCGTGCGGTGGCGATGGCCGGGGACGGCGTGAACGACGCGCCGGCGCTCGCCGAGGCCGAAGTCGGGATCGCCATGGGGACCGGCGCCGATGTGGCGATCCAGAGCGCGGGAATCACGCTCGTTAGAGGCGACCTCTCCGGCATCGTGCGGGCGCGGCGGCTTTCGCGGGCCACGATGCGCAACATCCGCGAGAACCTGTTCCTCGCGTTCGTCTACAACAGCATCGGTGTGCCGATCGCGGCGGGGGTGCTGTTTCCGTGGACGGGGCTCCTGCTCAATCCGATGATCGCCGCGGCGGCCATGAGCGCGAGCTCGGTGTCCGTGGTCGTCAACGCCCTGCGGCTGCGGCGCGCGAAGCTCTGAGGCGTCCCCGACCGAGAGATCTCCCGGAGATGAGCGCGTTTTCCAGACTATCTCGAGAAAGTCTTCCGCAATAGACGATCGGACAGGGAAGCCGCGTGCCTCACAGAAATTCGCTCAAGCTCCGCCGGCTGGGGATCGACACCTACCAGCATCACGTGGTGTTCATGCGCAGCGATTGCCATATCTGCCGCTCGGAGGGATTCAGCGTGCAATCGCGCGTGCAGGTCCGGTTGGGCGCGAAGACGATCATCGCCACCGTGAATGTGGTGCACAGCGAGCTGTTCGCGCGGGGCGAGGGCGGTCTTTCGGAATCCGCCTGGCGCGCGCTGGGTGCCCATGAAGGCGACGAGATGCTGCTGTCGCACGCGGCGCCGGTCGAATCCTTCAGCCATTTGCGCGGCAAGGTGTACGGCCAGCCGCTCGACGACGCATCGATGCTCGAGATCGTGCGCGACATCACGGCGGGCCGTTACTCCGACCTGCATCTCTCGGCGTTCATCACCGCCTGCGCCGGCAACCACCTCGATCTCGACGAGACCGTGGCGCTCACCCGCGCCATGGTCGCCGTGGGCGAGCGCATGACCTGGGACAAGGCGCAGATCATGGACAAGCACTGCGTCGGCGGCCTTCCCGGCAATCGCACCACGCCCATCGTGGTGGCGATCGTCGCAGCGTTTGGCCTGGTTATCCCGAAGACGTCCTCGCGCGCCATCACCTCGCCTGCGGGCACCGCCGACACGATGGAGACGCTCGCCCCCGTGAATCTCGACGCGCGGGCGATGCGGCGCGTCGTCGAGTGCGAAGGCGGCTGCATCGTCTGGGGCGGCGGGGCCCGACTCAGCCCGGCCGACGACGCGCTGGTGCGCGTCGAGCGGCCGCTCGAGCTCGACAGCGAAGGCCAGTTGGTGGCCTCGGTCCTCTCGAAGAAGGCGGCGGCGGGCTCGACGCACGTAGTGGTGGACATGCCGGTGGGGCCGACCGCGAAAGTACGCTCGAGCGCGGCGGCGGAATTCCTGTGCGAACGGTTCGAGGCCACGGGACGCGCCCTGGGTTTGTCGGTGCGCGTCGTGGTCACCGACGGCAGCCAGCCGGTCGGACGCGGCATCGGCCCGGCGCTCGAGGCGCGCGACGTGCTGGCGGTGCTTCGCGGCGAGGCGGGGGCGCCGCCCGACCTGCGCGGACGCGCACTCCTGCTCGCCGGGGAAGTCCTGGAGCTGTCGGGGCGCGCGCCCGCGGGGGCGGGACAGAAGGAAGCGGCGGCGATCCTGGAAGACGGACGCGCCTCGCGCAAGTTCGAGGCGATATGCGAAGCCCAGGGCGGGAGGCGGGAGCCGCGAAAGGCCGCGCACACCGACTGGGTCTGCGCCACGCGCCCCGGCCGCGTGATGGCGATCGACAACCGGCGGCTCGCGCGTGCGGCGAAGCTCGCCGGTGCGCCCCAGGCGAGCGCGGCGGGCGTGGAGTTTCTCGCGCCGGTCGGAACCGTGGTCAAAGAGGGCCAGCCGCTGTTCGTTCTGCATGCCGAGGCCCACGGCGAGCTTCACTATGCGCTCGACTACGTCAACAGCCAGCCGGACATCGTCATGGTCGGAGAGCCGCGGTGAGCGAGGTATCGGTGACACAGGGTCTTATAATGAGACAAGGAGTGAAACCATGAATATCGACACACTGAAGTTACTGGCCTGGATCGTGCTCGCCGCAGTGCCGTCCGCAGGGCTCGCCGACGTGGGGAACGAAACCAAGTCGGCCGCAGGATTGAAAGTGGACCTGGGTATCGTGCCGGCGGAAACCATTCGCACTCGCCCCGAGGAATATGCCGAGCTCAGGATGCACGGCGGCGTGCCGTCGGGCAAGTCGATGTACCACGTGATGGTGGCGATCTTCGATGCCAGCACCGGACTGCGGATCACCGATGCCCAGGTCAGAGCACGAGTCGAAGAGGTCGGCCTGACGAGTGAAGACAAGAAACTCGAACCGATGCAGGTCGCGGGTGCCCTCACCTACGGCAACTTCTTCCGCATGGCCGGCCAGGGCACGTTTCGCATTACCGTGCAGATCCGGCGGCCCGGTACGACGCGAGCGATCGAGTTGCAATTCGAGCACAGGCACCGCTGAGAGGCGTTAATTGACGTTAACGTAAACGTCAAGTAGGCTTTTCCATCCTGCGGGTCCGGAGACGCCCGAAGCAGCCATGGCCGATCTCAGTGCCTCCCGGCACACCGAGTACAAGGCGAAGAACAAGATCCGTTTCGTGACCGCGGCGTCGCTCTTCGACGGGCACGACGCCTCGATCAACATCATCCGCCGCATGCTGCAGGCGAGCGGATGCGAGGTCATCCACCTCGGCCACAACCGCTCCGTGGAGGAGGTGGTCGCGGCAGCGCTGGAGGAGGACGTGCAGGGCATCGCGGTGTCCTCCTATCAGGGCGGCCACGTCGAGTACTTCAAGTACCTCCTCGATTCGCTCCGCGAGCGCGGCGGAGAGAACATCAAGGTGTTCGGCGGGGGCGGCGGGGTGATTGTCGCCGATGAAATCCGCGAGCTGCAGAGCTACGGCGTCGCGCGCATCTACACGCCGGAAGACGGTCAGAAGATGGGGCTGCAGGGCATGATCGACGACATGCTCGCCCGCTGCGACGAGGACCTGTCGCGGCACGCGCCGCGCGACCTGGCGACCATGAAGGCGGGTGACCGGCGCTCGCTCGCTCGCCTCCTGACCGCGCTCGAGAATGGCACAGCCGATCCGCCGCTGCGCGCGCAGATGCTGAAGGAGGCGGCCGCGCTTGCCGTGCCGACGCTGGGCGTCACAGGTACCGGCGGCTCGGGGAAGTCTTCGCTCACCGACGAGCTCGTGCGGCGCTTCAGGCTAGATCAGCGCGACCGCCTCGATATCGCCGTGCTGGCGGTGGACCCTTCGCGGCGCAAGTCGGGCGGCGCCCTGCTCGGCGACCGCATCCGCATGAACGCCATCGGCGGAGGGCGGGTGTTCATGCGCTCGCTCGCGACGCGCGGCGTGCAGGCCGAGGTCGCGAAGAACCTCCCCGAACTCATCGCGGCCTGCAAGGTCGCGGGTTTCGGGCTGGTGCTGGTCGAGACCTCGGGGATCGGCCAGGGCGATTCGGGCATCGTGCCGCTCGTCGACGCTTCGCTCTACGTCATGACACCCGAGTACGGCGCGGCGAGCCAGCTCGAGAAGATCGACATGCTCGATTTCGCCGACTTCGTCGCCATCAACAAGTTCGACCGCAAGGGCGCGGAGGACGCGCTGCGCGACGTGCGCAAGCAGGTTCAGCGCAACCGCAAGCTGTTCGACCGCTCGCCCGACGAGATGCCCGTGTACGGCACCATCGCCTCGCGCTTCAACGACGACGGCGTCAGCGCGCTCTACCAGGGCATGTTGCCGGTTCTGGTCGAGCACGGCCTGAAGGTCGGGCCGGGCGCCCTGCCCGTGGTCCGGACGCGGGCTTCCTCGGCGAAGAACGCGATCGTGCCGCCGGCGCGCAGCCGCTACCTTGCCGAAGTCGCCGATACGGTGCGCGGCTATCACGCCTGGGCCTCGGAACAGTCGCGGCTGGCACGGGAGCGCCAGCAACTCCTGGGCGCGAAAGCCATGCTCGCCGCTGCGGGCAAGGACGGGACGGTCGTGGATCCGCTCATCGAGAACAAGAACCGGGAGCTCGACCCGCGCTCGAAGCAGCTCATCGAAGAGTGGCCGGAAACCCGGGCGAGCTACGCCGGCGACGAGCAGGTGGTGAAGGTCCGCGGCAGGGAAATCCGCACCCGGCTGAGCACCGTCTCCCTTTCCGGGACCCGCGTGCCGAAGGTCGCGCTGCCGCGCTTCGAGGACGAAGGCGAGATCCTCAAGTGGCGCATGCGCGAGAACGTGCCGGGAGGGTTTCCGTTCACTGCCGGCGTGTTCGCCTTCAAGCGCGAGAACGAGGACGCGACACGCATGTTTGCGGGCGAGGGCGATCCGTTCCGCACCAACCGGCGCTTCCACCTCCTCTCGAAGGACATGCCGGCGAAGCGGCTCTCGACCGCCTTCGATTCGGTCACGCTCTACGGCTTCGATCCCGATCTGCGCCCGGATATCTACGGCAAGGTCGGCAATTCCGGCGTTTCGGTCGCCACCCTCGACGACATGAAGACGCTGTACGCGGGTTTCGACCTGTGCGATCCGGCGACCAGCGTCTCGATGACCATCAACGGCCCCGCGCCGACCATCCTGGCGATGTTCCTCAACGCCGCCATCGACCAGCAGCGGGACAAGCACCGTGAGCGCACCGGCCGGGAAGCGTCCGCGGCCGAAACGAAAGACATCCGGGCGCGGACCCTCTCGACCGTGCGCGGCACGGTTCAGGCCGACATCCTCAAGGAGGACCAGGGCCAGAACACCTGCATCTTCTCGACCGAGTTCTCCCTCAAGGTGATGGGCGACATCCAGGAGTATTTCATCGAGCACGACGTGGAGAATTTCTACTCGGCGTCGATATCCGGCTACCACATCGCCGAAGCCGGCGCGAACCCGGTCAGCCAGCTCGCGTTCAC
>JBGQKQ010000107.1:0-10560 GCA_041499655.1 Gammaproteobacteria bacterium | reverse complement strand
TTGGGCTGTCAGTCGGCGTGATCCTGACGCAGATGCCGCACGACGAGAAGCAGACGGCATACGCCGCGGACATTGCCTACGGAACCAACAACGAATTCGGCTTCGATTATCTGCGCGACAACATGGCGATGCAGGTGGGCGACCGCTTCCAGCGCGGGCTCAACTACGCGATCGTCGACGAAGTCGACTCGATCCTGATCGACGAAGCGCG
Source organism: Gammaproteobacteria bacterium (assembly GCA_041499655.1). Classification (GTDB taxonomy): domain Bacteria; phylum Pseudomonadota; class Gammaproteobacteria; order Burkholderiales; family SG8-39; genus VBDM01. The sequence continues at coordinate 10,349 of JBGQKQ010000107.1, read as the reverse complement.
CACGCCGCTGATCATCTCCGGCCAGGCCGAGGACCGCACCGAGATCTACCATCGCATCAACCAGGTCGCGCCCCTGTTGAAGCGCCAGGAAAAAGACGATGCACCGGGCGACTTCTACGTCGACGAGAAGAACCACACGGTGCTGCTCTCCGAGGAAGGGCACGAGCACGCCGAGAAGCTGCTCGCCCGGGCCGGGCTCCTCCCTGACGGCCGCAGCCTCTATGAGCCCGCCTACGTGAACCTGATGCATCACCTGAACGCCGCGCTCCGGGCGCACAATCTTTTCTTCCGCGACCGGCACTACGTCGTCCAGGAGGGCGACGTGGTGATCGTCGACGAGTTCACGGGCCGGCTCATGCCCGGTCGCCGCTGGTCGGACGGCCTGCATCAGGCGATCGAAGCCAAGGAGAACGTGTCGATCCAGAGCGAGAACCAGACGCTCGCCTCGATCACCTTTCAGAACTACTTCCGCATGTACCGCAAGCTCGCCGGCATGACGGGCACGGCCGACACGGAAGCCTACGAATTTCAGGAGATCTACGGCTTGGAGGTGGTCGTCATCCCGACCCACATGCCGATGGTCCGCGCCGACCGAAACGACCAGGTGTTCCGCACCTCGGGCGAGAAGTACAAGGCGATCATCGCCGACATCAAGGACTGTCACGAGCGCGGCCAGCCGGTCCTCGTGGGCACGACCTCGATCGAGAATTCCGAGCTGATCTCGGGCATGCTTCAGAAGGACAAGCTGCCGCATCAGGTGCTGAACGCCAAGCAGCACGCGCGCGAGGCGGAGATCGTGGCGCAGGCGGGACGCCCGAAAATGGTTACCATCGCCACCAACATGGCTGGCCGCGGAACGGACATCGTACTCGGCGGCAACGTCGAGAAGCAGGCCGATCTGCTGAGTGAAATAGAGGACCTGGGCGACGCGGAGAGGGAAACCCGCATCGAAACGCTGCGCCGGGAATGGCAGGATCTGCACAACCAGGTGATTGCCGCGGGCGGTCTGCATATCATAGGCACAGAGCGGCACGAGGCGCGGCGCATCGACAACCAGCTGCGCGGCCGCTCGGGCCGGCAGGGCGATCCGGGCTCCTCGCGCTTTTTCCTCTCACTGGAAGATCCGCTGCTGCGGATCTTCGCCGGGGAGCGGGTCAATGCGATCATGGAACGCCTGGGGATGCCCGAGGGCGAGCCGATCGAGCATGGCCTCGTGACGCGCTCGATCGAGAGCGCGCAACGCAAGGTCGAGGCGCACAATTTCGACATCCGCAAGCAGCTGCTCGAATACGACAATGTCGCCAACGACCAGCGGCGCGAGATATACCAGCTGAGAAATACGATTCTCGAATCAAAGGATGTGTCCGACCAGATCCAGTCGCTGCGCGAGGGTGTGATCACCGATCTCTTTCGCGTCCATGTTCCCGAGGAGAGCATGGAGGAGCAGTGGGACGTTCCGGGCCTGGAGACCGTCTACGCGGCAGAACTGCGCCTCGAGTTGCCCCTGTCGAAATGGCTGGCGGCCGAGCCGAACCTCGACGACGACGCGCTGCTGAAGCGCGCGATCGCAGAGGCGAACGCCGCGTACCGCCGCAGAATGGAGGACAAGACGTCGGAGATCGTGCACCAGTTCGAGCGCCTGGTGCTGCTTTCCACGCTCGACAATCACTGGCGCGAGCATCTCGCAGCGCTCGATCATCTGCGCCAGGGCATCCACTTGCGCGGATATGCGCAGAAGAATCCGAAGCAGGAATACAAGCGCGAAGCCTTCGAGCTGTTCGGCAACCTCGTCGAATCGGTCAAGCTCGAAGTGACGCGCACGCTGATGACCGTCGAGCTGCAGATGCGCGATCAGGCCGAGGTGGAGCAACTGCAGACGCCGGCGGTCGAGAACGTCCAGTATCAGCACGCCGGCTATGAAGAAGCGCTTGTCGGCCCCGAAGGCGAAGCTTCGGCGGCGCCGAAGGCGGCGCCGTTCGTCAGGCACGTCGGCAAGATCGGACGTAACGATCCCTGTCCCTGCGGCTCCGGAAAGAAATACAAGCACTGCCACGGGAAACTGGCCTGAGCCGGTGTGGAGCGGCGCTCGCGCCGCTCCTGGAGGTGGCGGGAAGAGAACATGGCTGTCAACCTGAAACCTGCTCGACCGGAAGACCTCCTGCCCGTGAAGGGCGTGAGGCTCGGTGTCACTGAGGCCGGCATCCGAAGGTCGGGACGCAAGGACCTGCTGCTGATGGTGCTTGCCGAAGGCGCGCGGGTCGCGGGCGTGTTCACGCAGAATCGCTTCTGCGCGGCTCCCGTGCAAGTCGCGAAGGAGCACCTCGGCTCGGGCGGGCCCACGCGGGCGCTCGTCGTGAACACCGGCAACGCCAACGCCGGGACCGGGAAACGGGGCATCGCCGATGCGCGGGCGAGTTGCGAGCAGGCGGCGCGGCTGCTGGGCTGCGATGCGCGCGAGGTGCTGCCGTTTTCGACCGGCGTAATAATGGAACCGCTGCCCCTGGATCGCGTCGTCGCCGGACTTCCGGCATGCGTCGCCGGTCTGCGCGAGGACAACTGGGCGGGCGCCGCCGAAGCGATCATGACGACCGATACCGTGCCGAAAGCGAGGTCGCAGCGCGCGGGCGACGTGGCCGCGGTCACGGGGATCGCCAAGGGCGCGGGAATGATCCGCCCCGACATGGCGACGATGCTCGGATTCATCGCGACCGACGCGGCGGTTGCGCAAGATGCACTCGAGCACCTCGTCGCAGAAGCGGCGGCGAGCTCGTTTAATCGCATCAGCGTCGACGGCGACACCTCGACCAACGATTCCTTCATGCTGATCGCTACCGGCGCGGCCGGAGGGCCGGTGATCGACAGCGTGCGGCACCGCGGTTACGCGGCCTTGCGCGAGGCAGTGCTCGGGGTGTCCCGGGGGCTCGCGCAGGCGATAGTCCGCGACGGCGAGGGCGCGACCAAGTTCATCACCGTACTGGTGGAGAAGGGCAGGGACGAGGCCGAATGCAGGAGCGTGGCGTACGCGATTGCCCACTCGCCGCTCGTGAAGACCGCGTTCTTCGCTTCCGACCCGAACCTGGGACGGCTACTCGCAGCCATAGGCAACTCGAGGGTGCGCGATCTCGATGTGAGTCGGGTCGAGCTGTACCTCGACGACGTTCAGGTCGCCCGGGATGGCGGGCGCGCACCCGGCTACCACGAGGAGGAAGGCAAGCGCGTCATGGCAAAAAGCGAGATCACGGTGCGCGTCGTGCTCGGCCGCGGGAGCGCCGCGACCACCGTGTGGACCTGCGATCTGTCGCACGAATACGTTACCATCAACGCCGAGTACAGGACCTAGAGGCCACATGTCCGAGTTGGAACGGCTGATCAAGCGCGGCGAGGCTCTGCTCGAGCGTGTCGAGACGCTGCTTCCGCCGGCGTCGCGCCCCGTTGACTGGCAGGCGAGCATCGCCTTCCGCTGGCGCAAGACCCCGCGCGGCGGATTCATCCAGCCGGTCACGAACGTGCACCGCATCCGCCTCTCCGATCTCTATGGCGTGGAGAGCCAGAAGGCATTGATCGAGCAGAACACGCGCCAGTTCGTCGATGGCCGTACGGCCAACAACGCGCTGATGACCGGCGCCCGCGGCACCGGCAAGTCCTCGCTCGTCAAGGCGGTGCTCAACAAGTTTCATCGCCAGGGCCTGCGTCTCATCGAAGTGGAGAAGCACGACCTGATCGATCTGCCCGACATCGTCGACCAGGTTGCGGAGCGCCCCGAGCGCTTCATCCTCTTTTGCGACGACCTGTCCTTCGAGCTCTCGGAGGCAGCCGGCTACAAGGCGCTCAAGTCTGTGCTCGACGGCTCGGTCGCCGCGACCTCGGAGAATCTCCTGATTTACGCCACCTCCAACCGGCGCCATCTCATGCCCGAGTACATGCAGGAGAACCTCGAGACCAAGCACCTCGGTGAGGAGATCCATCCCGGCGAGACAGTGGAGGAGAAGATATCGCTCTCCGAGCGCTTCGGCCTATGGGTCTCGTTCTACCCGTTCGATCAGGATGATTTTCTGGCGATCGTGGCACACTGGCTTCGCGAGCTGAACTGCCGCGAGACCGAGATCGCAAAGGCGAGGCAGGAGGCGCTGCAATGGGCGCTGCAGCGGGGCTCGCGCAGCGGCCGCGTCGCCTGGCAGTTCGCGCGCGACTACGCCGGACGCCACGCTGGCGACGGCAAATCCAGGCGCTGAATCCGGGGAACCATGTCGGCCCCGGTGGACGTGGCCGTGGCGGTGCTGATCCGTTCCGACGGCAAGGCGTTGCTCGCGCAGCGCCCGGTAAGCAAGGTCTACCCGGGTTACTGGGAATTCCCCGGCGGCAAGGTCGAGCCCGGCGAGCCGGTCCGCGACGCGCTCAGGCGCGAGATCCGCGAAGAGCTGGGCATCGAGGTCGAGCGGGCGCATCCCTGGATCATGCGCGTGTTCGTCTACCCGCACGCGACGGTGCGCCTGCATTTCTACCGCGTCTACGCGTGGCGCGGGGAGCCGCGGGCACTCGAGCACCAGGCGATCGCCTGGCAGCGCCCGGAGACCCCGGAGCTCGCTCCTATGCTGCCGGCGAACGGCCCGGTGCTCCGCGCGCTCTCGCTCCCCGAGGAGTATGCGATCACGCGCGCAGGAGATCTCGGAGAAAAGGTGTTTTTTGCGCGGCTCGAGGCGCGTCTGCGAAACGGTCTCGGGCTCGTCCAGGTGCGCGAAAAGAATCTCGCGGGCGATGCGCTGAAAGTGTTCGCGCAGCGCGTGCTCGCGCTCGCTCGCGCCCATGGAGCGAAGGTGCTGCTGAACTACGATATCGAGCTCGCCCGTAGAATCGGCGCGGACGGCGTGCACCTGACCGCCGCCCAGCTGCTGCGCGCCGCGGTGCGCCCGGAGGTTTCCTGGTGCGGCGCCTCGTGTCATTCGCCCGAAGAGCTGCGCCGCGCGGAAGCGCTGGGGGCCGATTTCGCCGTGCTCGGTCCGGTTCGCGCGACACCCTCGCACCCGGGGGCCGCTCCGCTCGGATGGGAGCGATTCCGGCAGATTGCGGCGGGGGCCTCGATACCGGTGTACGCGCTCGGCGGCGTCGTCCCCGGCGACTTGGAGCACGCGCTGAGTTGCGGGGCGCACGGACTTTCGATGGTACGCGGTGCCTGGGACGTCTAGTCCGGGTCTTCTGCCTCGGGCGCGTCCTTGTGCTCCTCCACCGGAACGCGGTACTTCTCCATCGCCCAGTCGCCCAGATCGAACAGTTTGCAGCGCTCGGAGCAGAACGGGCGATAGCGGTTCTCGGGCCGCCACGCCACCTGGGCGCCGCAGCGCGGACAGCTCACGAAGCGGGACTTTGCCACGGACCTACAGGTTGCAGAAAGTCAGCTCGAACTCGACGTCCGCCTCGCATACCCGCGTGCCGAACGTGCCAAAGCGGATGTTCAATGCGTAACGGTTGGCGCTGATCTCGGGAATGTACTGCGAGGCGCGCGGTAGCCGGAGGCGCACCATCTGCGAGGTCTTGCCGCCCAGCATCTGCGAAAAGGCGGCGCGGTGGGCGACATGCTTGACCGGCCTGCCACCCTCGCGGAGCAGCTTCAGCACGATGGCCGAAGCCTCCCTGATCGGCAGCAGCGGCGACAACCACGCCTGCAGATCGGCATTGCGCTTGGAGCTGTCACGGTTGAGCCAGTAGTGATACGAAGGCAGGTCGAATTCGCATGCGCCGCCGGGAATCCCGGTGCGCTGCTTCACCGACATCAGCCACTCGTTCTCGCGAAGGTGCTGGCCGATCTTCCCCGTCATGGCGAAGAGTGCCGCGCTGGTTCGCTCGATGTCGGAAATCACCTGCTTGAGGACGTTTTCGGCGATCTGCGGGTTGTTGCGAAAGCCCAGAAGGACCTGCTTCTGGCGCTCCAGCTCCTGCAGCAGATCCGACTTGAGGTCGGCGCGGCTCGCCACCTCGAGGATTTCGAACAGCGTCAACAGGGTCGCGTGGTGATCGCGAGAATCTTCTTCCTTGACCAGGAAGTGACTGGCCCGTTCGAACAGATTCTCGAGCCGCAGCAGCGTGCGGATACGCTCGTTGAGCGGGTACTCGTAGGTGATCACGTCACACCCGAGGCTCGAGAGGCAGGCGCTTGATTTGAGCAAATTTTTGCGGATTCTCCCCGATCCGCAATGAAATGACAACGGCCCATTTGCTATGACGCGATTCGGGAGGGGGCAGCGAGCGTGAGATATTGCTCATGCAGGTGCGATATCTGGCCCTCGAGCGCCTCGGGGGCTCCGCTGTTGTCGATCACGTCATCCGCCGCCGCGAGCCGCTGCGCGCGCGTCGCCTGCGAGGCGAGAATAGCGCGAACCTCCGCCTCGGGCAGGTCGCTTCGTCGCATCACGCGTTCGAGCTGCCTCGCCTCGGGGCAGTCGACGACGAGCACGCGCGCTGTGCGCGACCGGTCCACGCCGCTCTCCACCAGGAGCGGGACCACGAGAATCGCGTAGGGGCTTGCGGTACGCTCGGCGCGGCGGTTGCTTTCGTCCCGTATGAGCGGATGCAGTATCGCCTCGAGCCGCTTGCGCGCCTGAGCGTCGCCGAACGCCAGCCGGCGCATCCTGCCGCGATCGAGCGAGCCGTCCGCGGCGACCGCCTCCGCGCCGAACGCCGCGCGTATCGCGGCGATTGCCTTGCCTCCCGGCCGGGTCAGCTCGTGCGCGATTTCGTCGGTATCGATCACGTGCACCCCGAGCTTCGCGAACATCCCGGCAACCGTACTCTTCCCGCTGCCGATCCCGCCCGTGAGCCCGACCGTGTAGGGCTTCACATGAACTGGCTGAAGTACTGGCGGGTGAGCTGGGGTCCCCAGAACAGCGCAACGATCCCGGCGGCTCCCAGGTAGGGCCCGAAGGGTATGGGCACGTTGCGGCCGTGCCGGGCAAAGACCATGAGGGCGATTCCGACGGCGGCGCCGATGAACGACGAAAGCACGATCGTGAGAGGCAGTACCTGCCAGCCGCACCACGCGCCGATGGCCGCGAGCAGCTTGAAGTCGCCGTATCCCATCCCTTCCTTGCCGGTGACAAGCTTGAACAGCCAATACACGCTCCACAGCACCAGATATCCCGCTGCGGCGCCGATCACCGCGGAACTCAGGCTGGTGAATACGCCGCCCGTGTTGAGCAGCAGTCCCAACCACAGCAGCGGCAGCGTGATCGAGTCGGGCAGCAGCTGCGTATCAAAGTCGATGAAGGTTGCGGCGATGATGCTCCACAGGAATACCATCGCGCCGAACGCCGCCGGAGTGAAGCCGAAGCGCACGGCCGACCAGGCTGCGGCGATCCCTCCGAGCAGCTCGACCACGGGATAGCGCGGGCTGATCCGCGCCTTGCATGCCGAGCAGCGTCCGCGCAGCACCGTCCAGGACAGGACGGGGATATTCTCCAACACGGTTATGCCGTGGCCGCAGGCTGGGCAACTGGAGCGCGGAACGAACAGGTTGTATCTCTCGGTGGCTTTCGGATGGGGAGGGGGCGCGGCGGAACCGGCCCCCGCGTTGTTCAGCTCCGCGCATTCCTCCCGCCAGCTGCGCTCCATCATCTTCGGCAGCCGATGTATGACGACGTTGAGGAACGAGCCGACCACGAGCCCGATCGCGAGGCAAACCAGGGGAAACACGGCGGGGTGGGCGACCGCCTTCAGAGCGTCGCTCATCCGCGCGGGGGGCGCGTTGTCACACCGCCTGGCCGATCTTGAATATCGGCAGGTACATCGCGATAACCATGCCCCCGATCACCACCCCGAGGACGACCATGATCATCGGCTCCATCAGGCTGGCGAGCGCGTCCACCGCGTCGTCGACCTCGGCCTCGAAGAAGTCCGCCACCTTGCCGAGCATGGCGTCGAGCGCTCCGGATTCCTCGCCGATCAGCACCATCTGGATGACCATGTTGGGGAAGACGTTCGCTTCCTGCATCGAGGTCGTGAGGCTGGTGCCCGTGCTCACCTTCCTCTGGATCTCCTTGGTGGCCTGCATGTACACGTAGTTCCCGGAAGCCCCGCCGACCGAGTCGAGGGCTTCCACCAGCGGTACGCCCGCGGCGAACATGGTGGACAGCGTGCGGGTCCAGCGCGCGATCGTCGACTTGCGGATCAGATCGCCGAAAACCGGCACCTTGAGGCTCAACCGGTCCATGAAGATCTGGATCGGGATCGAGCGCTTCCACATCTCCAGAAATCCCCACACACCCCCGATGACGGCGGGAAAGAGGATGTACCAGTAGGCAACGAAGAAGTCCGACACCCCCATCACGAACAGGGTCGGGGCGGGAAGGTCGGCGCCGAAGTTGGTGAACACCTGCTTGAACGCGGGAATCACGAAGATCATGATGACCGCGGTGATGACGAACGCGACCACCACGATCGCGATCGGGTAGAACAGGGCCGCCTTGATCTTCGACTTGATGGCGAGGATCTTCTCCTTGTACGTCGCCAGGCGGTCGAGCAGGGATTCGAGAATCCCCGCCGCCTCGCCGGCCTGCACCAGGTTGCAGAACAGCGCGTCGAAGTGCAGCGGAAACTTCCGGAACGCCGCGGCGAGCGAAGATCCCGTCTCGACGTCGGTCTTGATGCTCATCAGCAGCCGCGCCACTGCGGGGTTGGCGTGTCCCTTGCCGACGATGTCGAACGACTGCAGCAGCGGCACGCCCGCTTTCATCATGGTCGCCATCTGCCGGGTGAACAGCGTCACATCCTTGTCGGATACCCGGCCGCCCCTGCCGATGCGCTGCCTGGCGACCTTGGTGACGACGATACCCTGGCGGCGCAGCGTGACGTTGACCAGCGCCGTGCCGCCGGCGCGCATCTGACCCTTGATGATCTTGCCGGACTTGTCCTTGCCCTCCCAAAGGTACATGATTTCCTTGACCTTTGCGACGGGCGCTGCGCTTGCCATGGCGGCTCCTGCTCTATTCTGTGCGTACGGTCCCGCGATGAGGAATGTCCCCGCGGAGAGTCCTGCGATGATGCATGGGCACAGGGCGTTTGTAAAGTCTCAAGACTCTTTCGCAATTCGTTGAAGACAAGGTGTAATCGGTGGTCCGAGCGTGACTTTTTCCTCGCGGTGGCTGCGCTTGTGCCGCGCTCTTCACGCGGCCTGGGCGAGGTCCGAGGCCCGAGGGCGGAAGAGTCGCACGGTCTTCACCACGCGGTCCTGGGTCTGGACGATTTCCATCGGCACCTCGGCGATCTTGAGCGCGACGCCCGCGTCGGGGATGTCCTGAAGATGCTCGAGGATGAGGCCGTTCAGGGTCTTCGGTCCGTCCAGAGGGAGCGCGAGCCCCAGCTTGCGGTTCAGCTCGCGCAACACGCTCGATCCCTCCACGAGGGCGCTGCCGTCCTTGTCCCAGGAGTAGATCTGCGACTTTGCCGGCGCGGTGGTGGTGAATTCGCCAATGATCTCCTCGATGATGTCCTCCAGAGTCACCAGTCCTTGCAGCTCCCCGTATTCGTCGACGACGAGCGCGATGCGCTGGCGGTTCTCCTGGAAGTACTGCAGCTGGGCGAAGAGGGGCGTTCCGGCCGGAACGAAGTAGGGCTCCGCCAGGAGCTCGTCGAGCGCCTTGCGGTCGAGCTCCTCCGCCCTCAGCAGATGCATCACCTTGCGCAAGTGAAGGATCCCCCCGAGGTTGCCGAGCTCGCCGCGGTAGGCGACCAGGCGCGTGTGGTAGGCGGTGGTGAGTTGGGTGACGATGCCCTCGGCCGAGGCCTCGAGATCCACGGCCTCGATCTGCGCCCTGGGGGTCATCACGTCCTCGACGGTAATCGCCTCGAGATCGAACAGGTTGAGGAGGATGCTCTGGTGCTTTTTCGGCATGAACTGCCCCGATTCGAGCACGAGGATGCGCAGTTCCTCGATCGACAGCCGTTGCGGCGCGTTCGTGTCGGTCGGCACGCGCAGCAGCCACAGCAGGCAGCGGACGAACAGGTTGGCGATCCACAGGGTCCACAGGAAGCTCCTGACCAGAGGTTTGAGCACGTAGCTCGCGGCGACTGCGACCTGCTCCGGGTAGCGCGCGCCTATCACTTTCGGCGTGATCTCGGCGAACACCAGGATAAGGAAAGCGACCACCAAGGTCGCCGCGCCGATCACCATCCGGTCGTGTCCGAACAGCTCGATGGTGATCACGCCGGCGATCATCGTGATCGCCGCGTTGACCAGGGTGTTGCCCGCGAGCAGCACCGACAGCAGCTTGTCGGTCTCGCGCAGCAGATCGGAGGCGAGTCTGGCGCCGCGGTGACCGGTGCGCTCGAGCGCGCGCAGGCGATAGCGGTTGATCGCCATC
>JBGQKQ010000106.1:0-10572 GCA_041499655.1 Gammaproteobacteria bacterium | reverse complement strand
CTAACTCAATATATACAGACCGTGTAAGGTACACCCAAGACCTTGCAAGGTTGGCTCCGTCCCACGAAGGGCCCGGCTTTGTGTAAGGCGCATGCTACTTGAGCGTGCCTTGCGGCGTAAGTCGGGGAACCTTACAGGCGCTCACGGGCCGGGGTGGTCAACGGGCGCGCAGGCCTTCCGGTCTATTTCAGGAGTGCCCCGAATACTCTCTTGACGATCGATGACGCGGCGGCGGCGGGATGCTCGCGGATTTTCTTTTCTTCGTCGGCGATGCCGACGAAGAGGCCGTCGAGGGTTTTGCGGGTGACGTAGTCTTCCAGGTTCGAGTCTTCTTCTTTCACCAGGCCGAACTTGGCGCCGCTCGCCGCGATTTCGTCGTATTTCTCGGCGAGTTTCACTTTCGCCATCGCCTTCACGACGATCGGCTTGAATTGTTTGGCGAGCGGCTCGGAGGTGGTGCGCTTGAAGTACTGGGTGGCGCTGTCCTGCCCGCCGGTGAGGATGCCTTTCGCGTCCTGCACGCTCATTTTTTTTGCGGCGTCGACGAGCAGGGTCTTCGCCCGGGGCACCGCCGCTTCCGCGGCGCGGTTCATGCGCAGAACGACGTCGTCGACCTGCTTGCCCGCGCCGATCGAGTGCATCATCGCTTCGGCGCGCTTCATCGACGGCGGCAGCGGGATCCGGATGCGCGAGTCGCCCAGGAAGCCGTCTTCCTTGCCGAGCTTCGTCACCGCGGCTTGCGCGCCGTTGGTGAGGGCTTGTTTCAAGCCGTTGACCGCGTCGCGGTTGGTGATGTCGTCCAGGCCCGCGGCCGAAGCCGAGGAGACGACGAGCGCGGCGAGGAGCCCGGAGGCACGAAGCACGTTTCCTCCTAGCTCACGCCCGCGGCGTGCGCCTGCCGGTCGGCGTGGTAGGAGGAGCGCACCATCGGACCGACCGCGGCGTGGCTGAAGCCGAGGCTCGCGGCCTCGCGCTCGAACAGGGCGAAGGTGTCCGGATGCACGTAGCGCTCGACCGTCAGGTGGTGCGGCGAGGGCTGGAGGTACTGTCCGATGGTGAGCATGTCCACGTCGTGCGCGCGCAGGTCGCGCATCACCTCGAGGATCTCCTGGTCCGTTTCGCCCAGACCCACCATCAGCCCCGATTTGGTCGGGATCTGCGGATGGCGCGCCTTGAAATCCTTCAGCAGCCCGAGCGAGTGCGGGTAGTTGCCGCCCGGACGCGCCTTGCGGTACAGGCGCGGCACGGTCTCGAGGTTGTGGTTCATCACGTCGGGAAGCGCGGCGTCGAGCACTTCGAGGGCGCGCTCCAGGCGCCCGCGGAAATCCGGAACCAGGACCTCGATGCGCGTCACCGGCGATTTCGCGCGCACCGCGCGGATGCAGTCGACGAAGTGCTCCGCGCCGCCGTCTTTCAGGTCGTCGCGGTCGACGCTGGTGATGACGACGTAGGAGAGCCTGAGCGCCGCGATGGTCTGCGCGAGGTGATCGGGCTCCTCGGGATCGGGCGCCTGCGGTCTTCCGTGGGCGACGTCGCAGAACGGGCAGCGCCGCGTGCAAAGGTCCCCCAGGATCATGAAGGTCGCGGTGCCCTTGCCGAAGCATTCGCCGATGTTGGGGCAGGACGCTTCCTCGCAGACGGTGTGGAGTTTTTTCTCGCGGAGGATGCTCTTGATCTCGGTGAAGCGCGAGCCCTCGGAGGGAGCGCGCACGCGGATCCACTCGGGCTTGGCGAGCCGCGCGGAGGGCGCGGCCGCGATCGGGATGCGCGTCTTCGCCAGGCCCTTCTTTTTTTCGGCGACGGCGCTCACCGGGCTTCGAGAAGCTGCGCGATGCGGCGAGCGAGCGCTTCGCCGAGCTGCTGCACGTTCGCGTCGACGCCGTGCGCCGAGGCCTGCGTGACCTGGAGGCCGGGATAGCCGCAGGGGTCAATATCGGAGAAGGGCGCGAGGTCCATGGCCACGTTGAGCGCGACCCCGTGGTAGCAGCCGCCGCGCCGCACGCGAAGGCCGAGCGCCGCGATCTTCGCGCCTTCGACATACACGCCCGGCGCGCCGGGCATTCGTTCGGCCCTCACGCCGTGCCGGCCGAGCGTGTCGATCACCGCCTGCTCGATCAGCGCCACCATGCCGCGCACCGTGAGCCGCCGCCGCTCGAGGTCGATCAGCGTGTACACGATCGCCTGTCCCGGGCCGTGGTAGGTGATCTGCCCGCCACGGTCGGAGCGCACCAGGGGGATCGCCGAGGTCTTAGGGAAATGCTGAGGACGCCCCGCGATCCCGGAGGTGTACACCGGCGGGTGCTCGAGCACCCACAGCTCGTCCGGCGTGCTCGCGCCGCGCTCGGCCGTGAAGCGGCGCATGGCCTCCCAGGTGGTGGCGTACCCGGTGATGCCCAGATGCCGGACGACCGGAGCCGAACGCGCGGAAGCCGCAGCGCGCCCGCGCTTCATCCCGGCGGAAACGAGCTCCTCGGTCTTCATGGTCACAGCACCATCGTCACCATCGGATGATCGCACAGTTCGCGGTACAGCTCGTCGAGCTGCCCGCGCGACACGGCACGGATGGTGCAGGTGAGCGAGAGGTATTTTCCCTCGCGGCTGGGACGCATCTCCAGCGTCGCCGGATCGAAGTCCGGAGCGTGGCGGGTCACCACTTCGATCACCGCCTGGGCGTATCCGGCCTGCGTTTTTCCCATGATCTTGATGGGAAATTCGCAGGGAAAAGCGAGGACGGGCGCGTCGGTTTCAGGCATGGGCGGGAGCGCGCATCACTTGCGCCTTGTATTGCTGGTAGAGCGCGTAGACCCTGGCGCAAACGGGTCCCGGCTTCCCCGAACCCACGGGCTTGCCGTCGAGCGTGGTGATCGGCAGCACTTCCCTCGAGGACGAGGTCACCCAGATCTCGTCGGCGGAGCGCAGCTCGTCCTCCTTCACGGGGCGGACCTCGTGGGGAACGGCGTTGCCGCGCACGATCTCGAGCACCACGTCGTAGGTGATTCCGGGCAGTATCAGGTGAGACTTGGGCGGCGCGAGAACGGTTCCGTTCTTCACGACGAAGACGTTGCTCGCCGAGGCCTCGGTCAGCTCGCCATCGCGCACCAGGATCGCCTCGGCGCAGCCTTCGTCGGCCGCGAGCGTGCGCAGCAGGCAGTTGCCGAGCAGCGAAGTCGACTTGATATCGCAGCGCAGCCAGCGGAAATCGGGAAGGACGATCGCCTTGGCGCCGCTCTTCATCAGGTCCGCCGACGGCGTGACCAGCTCGCTCGCCATGAGGAACACCGTGGGCTTCAGGCCCTTGGGAAAGGCGTGGTCGCGCTTGGCGACGCCGCGCGTGACCTGGAGATAGACGTTCTGGTCCTCCCAGGGGTTGCCGGCGATGATCTTCCCCACGAGCTCGGACCACGTCGCGCCGTCGTGGGGATTGGCGAGGCGTATCGCGTCCAGGCTGGACTGCAGCCGCGCGAGGTGCTCCGCGAGGCGGAACGGACGCCGCGAATAGGTCGGGATCACTTCGTAGACGCCGTCGCCGAAAATGAAGCCGCGGTCGAGGACGGAGATCTTCGCGTCTTCGATCGGCATGAACTTGCCGTTGAGATAGATCATCACTGCCTCCAAAAGGAGATCCCTCGGCGCGAAGCGCCTCGGGATGACGGCCTACCGGCCGTCACTTGAACCACAAGGCGATACCGTCCCAGGTCCTCTGCAGGATGCCCGCGACCGCGACGCCCTCGAGCGCGACCACCGGATACTCCCCGAGTGCCTTGCCCTCGTGCGCGACGCGCAGCGTCCCGACGCGCTGGCCCGCGGCGAGCGGCGCGATCAGGGGCTGCTCGCTGACGATCTCCGCCTGCAGCTTGTCCACGGTGCCCGTGGGCACCGTCACGTAGAGATCCGCGGCAACCCCCGCGCGCAGGGTGCGCTCGCTGCCTTTCCACACCGCGAGCTTGCTGATCTCCTGCTCCTTCGGGTAGAGGAGAAAGGCCTCGTAGGCCTGGAAGCCGAAATTGAGCAGCTTCTGGCTCTCCTCGGTGCGCAGCCGCGCCGAGGCGGCTCCGACGAGCACCGACACCAGCCGCCGCTCGCCGCGCCGCGCCGAAGCGATGAGGCAGTAGCCGGCGCTCTCGGTATGCCCGGTCTTCATGCCGTCCACGTTGGGATCGAGCCACAGCAGGCGGTTGCGGTTCAGCTGGGTAATGTCGTTGTAGCGGTACTCGCGCTCGGAATACAGCTTGTAGTACTCGGGATAGTCGCGGATCAGCACCGAGGCGAGCAGCGCGAGGTCGCTCGTCGTCGAGTAGTGATCGGGGCCGGGCAGGCCGCTCGCGTTGGTGAAGTGCGTGTCTTTCATGCCGATGCGCGCGGCTTCGCGGTTCATGCGCTCGACGAACGCCTGCTCGGAGCCCGCGATCGCCTCCGCGAGCGCGATGCAGGCGTCGTTCCCCGACTGGATGATCATCCCGTGCAGCAGCTCCTGCACCGTGACCGGTCTCTTCGGCTCGATGAACATGCGCGAGCCCGAGGCGCGCCAGGCGCGCTCCGAGACCCTGATCGTCTGCCCGGGCGCGAGCGACCTCTGCTTGAGCGCCGAGAAGGCGATGTAGGCGGTCATCAGCTTGGTGAGCGACGCGGGCTCGATGCGCTCGCCCGGATTGCGGCTGGCGAGCAGCTGGCCGCTGGTCGCGTCCAGGAGCAGCCAGGCGCGCGCGCCCAGCGCGGGCGGGACGGGCCCCTCCGCGAGCGCGGCGCGCGCGATCAGGAGGACGAGGAGGGCGGCGAGAACGCGCGGCATCGGGGCGTGGCGATTATACCGGCGGGTGCTCGCCGGCCGCGGCGCGCTTCCCGGGGAGGATCGCCTCGACCTCGACCTTCGCGCTGCCCGCGTTGACGTAGCCCAGCTTGTACGCGGCGGCGTAGGACAGGTCGATGATGCGGTCGGCGAGAAAGGGACCGCGGTCGTTGATGCGCACCACGACGCTCTTCCCGTTGGCGAGGTTGGTGACGCGCGCGTAGCTGGGGATGGGCAGGAAGGTGTGCGCGGCGCTCATCGCGTACATGTCGTAGCGCTCGCCGCTCGCGGTCTTCTTTCCGTGGAACTTGCGTCCGTACCAGGTGGCGACGCCGCGCGCCCGGTAGGCCCTGAGCGAGGTGTAGGGGACGTACTTCCTGCCCAGGGCGGTGTAGGGCGTGTTGGCGCCGGGATTCAGCGGCTCGGCCCGGGGCGTCGCGTCGGCGATCTTGTCGAGATTCACCGGCGGCGGTCCGCCGGGGCCGTCACCCTTGTAGTATCCGCCGTGGGTCGCGCAGCTGGAGAGCGCCGCGGCGAGCGCGAGCGACGCCGTCGACCGAAATGAGACTCTCACGTCTGCACCAGGGTGCGGTGATGCTGGATGCTCATCAGCATGCCGATGCTCAGGGACAGGGTGATGAGCGAGGTGCCGCCGTAGCTGATGAACGGCAGCGGCACGCCGACGACCGGGAGCAGACCGCTCACCATGCCCATATTGACCACGGCGTAGGTGAAGAAGGTGAGGGTGATCGAGCCCGCGAGGAGGCGGGTGAAGAAAGTCGGCGCGTTGGCGGCGATCATCAGTCCGCGCATGATGATCGCGAGGTAGAGCACCAGCAGGATGCTCGCGCCGATCAGACCGAATTCCTCGGAGTACACCGCGAAGATGAAGTCGGTGGCGCGCTCGGGGATGAATTCGAGGTGGGTCTGCGTGCCCTCGAGCCAGCCCTTGCCGGTGATGCCGCCCGAGCCCACCGCGATGGTCGACTGGATGATGTGATAGCCCGCGCCGAGCGGATCGGACGACGGATCGAGCAGCGTGAGAAAGCGCCTGCGCTGATAGTCATGCAGCACGCCCCAGAGAACCGGCAGGCTCGCGAAGACGGCGGTAATCCCCGCGGCGATGACCTTCCACGACAGGCCCGCGAGGAAGATCACGTAGAGTCCGGCCGCGGCGACGAGCAGGGCCGTGCCCAGATCGGGCTGGCGCGCGATCATCGCCGTCGGCACCGCGAGCACCAGGAAGGCCACCGCGAATTCGCGGAAGCGCAGAGCCGCCTCGTGGCGGTGGAAGTAGCGCGCGAGCAGGAGCGGCATCGCGAGCTTCATCAGCTCGGAGGGCTGGATGCTCGCGAATCCCAGCGGCAGCCAGCGGCGCGCGCCGTTGCGCACGTCACCGAAGAGCGCGACGCCGAGGAGCATCAGCAGCACGGCGAGAAACACCGGCACCGCGATCCGCATGAAGACCTGCGGGTGCACCTGCGCGGCGACCCACATCAGCACCAGCGCGAGGAGCGCGTTCAGCGCTTGCGCGCCGAACCTCGCGGGAGCCTGGTAGGCGGCGCTGTAGAGCGTGGCGAGGCCGAGCGCAAGCAGGCACAGCACGATGGCGATCAGGGGCCCGTCGATCTTGGCCGCGAAGCGCTCGAGCAGCTGTCTAATCGCTGCGGTCGTCATCTTCGGCCGGGGGCTCGTCGACGAGACGCGGCGGAGGCGGGGCGGGCTTGCCCGTGTCGGGTTTGGTCACGTCCTTTCCGAGGAGGTAGAAGTCGAGCACTTTCCGGGCGACGGGCGCCGCGGCGCGCGCCCCGAACCCGGCGTTTTCGACCAGCACCGCGAGCGCGATCGTGGGCTTGTCCGCCGGCGCGAAAGCGATGAATAGCGCATGGTCGCGCAGGTGCTCGGCGACGGTCGCCTCGGAGTATTTCTCGTTCTTGCTGAGCGCCACGACCTGCGCGGTGCCGGTCTTGCCGGCGCTCACGTAGGCGGCCCCGGCGAATGCGCGCGCGCCGGTGCCCTCCTTGTTGACCCCCACCATCGCGTGCTTGATCACCTCCAGGTTCTTCGCCTTGAGGGGAATGGTCTTCATCGCCTGCGGCTCGACGGCGGTGCGCTCGCCGGTGATCGGGTTCTGGATATGGTCGACGAAATGGGGACGGTACATGACGCCGTCGTTCGCGAGCGTCGCGACCGCCTGCGCGAGCTGCAGCGGCGTGTACGAGTTGTAGCCCTGGCCGATGCCCACGCTGATGGTTTCCCCGGGGAACCATCGCTGCTGCAACGGAGTACTCTTGAAGCGCTTCAGTTTCCATTCCCGGGAGGGCAGCACGCCGATGAACTCCCCTTCGACGTCGATTCCGGTCTTCGCGCCGAAGCCGAACTGGCCGATGAAGCTCGCAATGACGTCGATGTCGATGTCGCTCGCGAGGGTGTAGTAGTAGGTGTCGCAGGACACCACGATCGACTTGTACATGTCGACATGTCCGTGGCCGCCCGCCTTGTCGTCGCGGAAGCGGTTGTTGCCGAACATGAAGTAGCCGGGGTCGAAGATGGTCTGGTTTGGCGTGCGCTTGCCGAGCTCGAGCGCGGCGAGCGCCATGTAGGGCTTGAAGGTCGACCCGGGCGCATACAGCCCCGTGAGCGCGCGGTTGTTGAGCGGATGGTCGGGCGAGTTGTTGAGCGCGTCCCAGTTCGCCGGATCAATGCCGTCGACGAACAGATTCGGGTCGTAGCCTGGCCTCGATACGAAAGCGAGGATCCCGCCCGTCGCGGGCTCGATCGCCACCAGCGCGCCGCGGTTCTCGCCGAAGGCGCGCTCGGCGGCCTCCTGCAGGCGGATATCCAGGGTGAGGGTCAGATTGTTTCCCGGCGTGGGCGGCGTACGCGGCGCGAGCATGCGCACGTTGGCGCCGCGCACGATGCGCCCGCTCGCGTCGGTCTCGACCTGCTCGAAGCCGGTGGTCCCGTGCAGGGCGCGCTCGTAGCTCTGCTCCAGGCCCGTCTTGCCGATATGGTCGGTGCCCTTGTAGTTGCCCGCTTGATCGGATTCCTCGATCTTCTCGACGTCGCGGTCGTCGATCCGGCTGATGTAGCCGACCACGTGCGAGGCGGCTTCCCCGAGGGGGTACTGCCGGAAGAGCCGGCCCTTGATGTCGACGCCGGGAAAGCGATAGCGGTTGACCGCGAGCACGGCGACCTCCTCGTCCGTGAGGCGCGTGCGCAGCGGCAGGTTGTCCTGTCCCTTGCTCTCCTCCCTCAGGCGCTGGAAGCGGCGCCGGTCCCTGGGCTGGATGTCGACCAGCCGGGCGAGCGCGTCGATGGTGGCTTCGAGGTCGGGGATCTTGCTGAGCGTGAGCTCCAGCGTGTAGGCCGAGTAGTTGCGGGCGAGCACCACGCCGTTGCGGTCGAGAATGAGCCCGCGGTTGGGCTGGATCGGCATGATCGCGATGCGGTTGTCCTCGGCCTTGGTGTCGTAGTACTGATGCTGGATGACCTGCAGGTAGAAAAAGCGCCCGAACAGAACCGCGAACGCGGCGAGCACCAGCGCGCCCGCGACGCCCAGCCGCACCTGGAAGTAGTAGAGCTCCCGCCGGACGTTCTTGAGCTCCGCGATGTGCATCGATTTAAAGAGGACGGTTCTCGTCCACGCTTTCCGGTCTGCGCTGCGGCAGGAGCAGAAGGAAAGTCGCGGTGGGCCACAGGGCGGCCGCCGTCAGGCTCCCGGCGAAATACATCGGGCCCGGAAACGCGCCGCCCGCGATCATCCGCACGCCGAGCATCAGCGCCTGGGTCGCGAGCAGCAGGGGCAGCACGTGGGCGGCCTGCTGCCAGAGAGAGAACCACAGGATGCGCCGGTGCAGGGTGATCGCGCCGAAGGCGAGGAAGGCATACGCGAAAGCGTGCTGGCCGAGCAACGCGCCGTTCCCGGCGTCCATGATGAGCCCCACGAACCACGCGATACCGATGCCCATCCTGCGCGGCTGGTGCACGCACCAGAAGGCGAGCACGAGGGCCGCCATGTCCGGGATTCCGACGAGATCGTGCCAGGGCATCAGGTTGAACAGGAGCGCGAGCACGACGGTGAGCGCCATGTAGGCCACGTTCACCGGCAGGAGGATGCGCTCGGGCTGCTCGAAGTAGGCCATGCGCTTCTACTCCCGCTTCCTCGGACGCTGCTTCTGCTTCTGCGCGCCGCCCGCCTTGGGCTCGGCTTCCGCCGGCGGCGCGGGCAGGCCCGCCTCCCGCGAGAGCACCAGCACCTGCCGGTTCTGGTCGGTGCCGGCCGAGGGGATGCAGGTGATCTTCGCGAACGAGTAGGCGGCGTCGCGCTCGATCTTCGATACTTTGGCGACCGGGAGGCCCGGCGGATAGGTGCCGTCGATCCCCGAGGTGACGAGCAGGTCGTCGGCCTGCACATCCGCGTTGGCGGCGGTGTAGCTCAGGTCGAGCGTGCCCTTGTCCCCGCCGCCGTAGATCACCGCGCGCAAGCCGTTTCTCACGACTTCCACCGGCGTTCGCTGCTCCTTGTCCGTGATCAGCGTCACCTCCGCGAGGAAAGGGTGCACCCGCGTCACCTGCCCGATCACGCCGACGTCGTCCATGACCGCCTGCCCGGGCTCGATACCCTGCTGGCTGCCCTTGTCGATGATCACCTTGCGCGAGAACGGGTCGCGCCCCTGGTAGAGAATCTCGGCGAGCGTGGACGGGCGGGGGACGCGCGCGCGCGCGTCGAACAGGCGCCTCAGCTGGGCGTTTTCGGCGCGCAGCGCGTCGAGCGTGAGCAGGTCGCTCGCCGCCAGCAGGTCCTTGGCCTTGAGCTGCTGGTTCTCCTGCTTGAGGGCGACCTGCGTGCTGAAAAAATCGGCGGCGGCACCGAGCAGCTCGCCCGGCGCGAGCGCCGCGCGCT
Organism: Gammaproteobacteria bacterium; assembly: GCA_041499655.1. Lineage (GTDB taxonomy): Bacteria > Pseudomonadota > Gammaproteobacteria > Burkholderiales > SG8-39 > VBDM01. The sequence continues at coordinate 880 of JBGQKQ010000106.1, read as the reverse complement.
GCAGGGGGTAGGCGAGCAGAGCGACGGCTTCGCGGATGGATTCGGCGTAGCGGAAGCGCGCGTCGAGCACCATCAGCAGCACGGCGAGCGACACGAAAAATCCGAGACGGACCAGTGGCGCAGGACCGCGGCTGAAAAACGGCGGCGGCTGGTAGTCCATGGGGTTTTAAAGGAGGGGCAGGGTGAAGCTCGGACTCATTACGAACACGCGCTCGGCAATCGCTCTCCCCCGGTTCCGGCCCCTGTTTACTCGCTTGCGAAAATGCTCCCCAGCTTTTCCATTCTCTCCAGCGCCTTGCCCGAGCCGCGCACCACGCAGGTGAGCGGGTCGTCGGCGACGATGACCGGGAGCCCGGTTTCTTCCATCAGCAGCCGGTCGAGGTCGCGCAGCAGCGCGCCTCCGCCGGTCAGCACCATGCCTTTTTCGGCGATGTCGGCGCCCAGCTCGGGCGGCGTCTGCTCCAGGGCCGATTTCACCGCGCCCACGATCTGGTTGAGCGGCTCGGTGAGCGCTTCCAGGATCTCGTTCGAGGAAATCGTGAAGCTGCGCGGAATGCCTTCGGCCAGGTTGCGGCCCTTCACTTCCATCTCGCGGACTTCCGAACCGGGAAAGGCCGAACCGATCTCCTTCTTGACGTTCTCCGCGGTCGTGTCTCCGATCAGCATTCCGTAGTTGCGGCGGATGTAGTTGACGATGGCCTCGTCGAACTTGTCTCCTCCGACGCGCACCGAGCCCGAGTACACCATCCCGCCGAGCGAGATCACGCCGACTTCCGTCGTGCCTCCGCCGATGTCGACCACCATCGATCCGGTCGCATCGGCGATCGGAAGGTCCGCGCCAATGGCGGCCGCCATGGGTTCTTCGATGAGGAACACCTGG
>JBGQKQ010000105.1:0-10621 GCA_041499655.1 Gammaproteobacteria bacterium | reverse complement strand
GCCATGCCGGCGCAGTCGCCGACGTTGTCACCCACGTTGTCGGCGATCACCGCTGGATTGCGCGGATCGTCCTCGGGAATACCCGCCTCAACCTTGCCCACCAGGTCGGCGCCCACATCCGCGCCTTTGGTGAAGATACCCCCGCCCAGCCGCGCGAAAATCGAGATCAGCGAACCGCCGAAGCCCAGGCCGATCAGGGGCTTCAGGATGTGATCGAGCGCGCCTTTGTCCTGCGCGTTGGAATACAGCAGCGCGAAGTAACCCGCTACGCCCAACAAGCCCAGGCCGACCACCAGCAAGCCGGTGATCGCGCCGCCCTTGAAGGCGACGTTGAGCGCCTCCTGAAGACCGGTGCGCGCCGCTTCCGCGGTGCGCACGTTGGCGCGCACCGAGATGTTCATACCGATGATGCCCGAGAGGCCGGAGAACACGGCACCGAGGGCGAAGCCCCATGCCGTCGCCCAGCCCAGCTTCGGAATGAAACCGATGACGAGAAACAGGATTGCGCCTACGACCGCGATGGTCGTGTACTGGCGCTTGAGGTAGGCGCTCGCGCCTTCGCGCACCGCCGCCGCGATTTCCTGCATCCGCGCATTGCCCGCGGGCAGCGACACGATCCACCTCGATTGCAGCAGCCCGTAGACGATCGCGATGATCGCGCACGCGATGGCGAACCAGAGACCTCCGATCATAGAATTCTCCCCTGAAGCCGGCCCCTGTCCCGGGTCCGAGTGAATGAAAAGCGCGAGATTATAGCAGCAGCAACGGCCCGGCTAAACCTTAAAGCCCGGCAGCTTCTTCGGTACGGCGATGTTACTGAGCTTGACGTAGTCCGGCAGTCCGTTCCGGTAAGGCGGCGGCGCCTCGCCCTGGATCAGCGGTGAAATATAGGCGCGGCACTTGGGTGTGATATGGAAGCCGTCCCGGGTGATGAAGTCCCGCGGCATCATCTTCTCCTTGTTGGCCACGTCGGCGAGGTTCGCCACGGCGATGCGCCAGCGATAGGGCTTGTTCGACACCCGCTCGATCACCGGCATCACCGCGTTCCTGCCTCCTATCGCCAGCTTCACCGCCGCGGCGCCGAGCTTGTAGGACTGCTCCACGTCGACCTTCGACGCGATGTGGCGCGCCGCCCGTTGCAGATAGTCGGCGAGCGCCCAGTGATACTTGTATTTGAGGCGGTCCTTGACCAGCCTGGCGATGATCTCGCCCGCACCGCCCAGCTGCGAGTGGCCGAACGCGTCCTTCAGCCCGGTTTCCGAGAGGAACTTTCCTTCGCTGTTCCGCAGGCCCTCCGACACCGCGATGGCGCAGTATCCCTCCCGCTCCACGGTCTCCTTGACCCGCGCAAGAAATCTCTCCTCGTCGAACTGGATCTCCGGGAACAGCAGGATCTGCGGCGCGTCGCCCTCTTTCTCCGCGGCGAGCCCGCAGGCAGCGGTGATCCATCCGGCGTGCCTGCCCATCACTTCCATGACGAACACCCGCGTCGAGGTCTTGCACATCGAGGCGACGTCGAACCCGGCCTCGCGGATCGAGGTCGCCACGTATTTCGCGACCGAGCCGAACCCCGGGCAGTTGTCCGTGATCGCCAGATCGTTGTCGACGGTCTTGGGAATGCCGACGCAGACGAGCGGATAGCCGAGCTTCTCGCCGACCTGGGAAATCTTCCACGCGGTATCGGCGGAGTCGTTGCCGCCGTTGTAGAAGAAATAGCCGATGTCGTGCGCGCGGAACACCTCGATGAGGCGCTCGTAGTGCGCGCGATTTTCCTCGATGCCCTTCAGCTTGTAGCGGCACGAGCCGAATGCGCCGCCGGGCGTCGTCTTCAGCCGGGCGATGGCCGACGCCGGTTCCTTGCTGGTATCGATCAGGTCCTCGCCGAGGGCGCCGATGATGCCGTCGCGGCCGGCGTAGACCTTTCCGATCCGGTTCTTGTGCTTGCGTGCGGTCTCGATCACTCCCGCGGCGCTGGCGTTGATCACCGCGGTCACCCCGCCCGACTGTGCGTAAAAAGCGTTCTTCGGTTTCATCACGTTCCCGATCTACTTCAATGCGGCGAGGATGCGCTGACCGATATCCTCGACCGATCCCTTCCCCGGGATCTTCCGATAGCGGGGCGCGTGCGGATCGCCCTGCAACGCCCACTTCGAATAGTAGTCGACCAGGGGCCGGGTTTGCTTCTCGTAGACCTCCAGCCTCTTCCTCACCGTTTCTTCCCTGTCGTCGTCGCGCTGCACCAGGGGCTCGCCGGTGAGATCGTCCCTGCCCGATACCTTCGGGAGATTGTAGGTGACATGATAGTTGCGTCCGGACGCCGGATGCACTCGGCGCCCGCTCAGGCGGCGAATGATCTCCCCGTGATCGACGTCGATCTCGAGCACGAAATCGAGGCCGACGCCCGAGCCGCGCATGGCCTCGGCCTGGGGAATGGTGCGCGGGAATCCGTCGAACAGGTAGCCGTTCTTGCAGTCCAGGTGCCTGAGGCGTTCTGTTACCAGACCGATGATGATGTCATCGGAGACCAGCTGCCCGGCATCCATGACCTTCTTTGCGGCGATGCCCAGCGGCGTGCCGGCTTTCACCGCTGCACGCAGCATGTCGCCGGTGGAAATCTGCGGAATCTCGAAATGTTCCCGGATGAAAGCCGCCTGGGTGCCTTTGCCGGCGCCGGGCGGCCCGAGAAGAATGAGCCTCATTGTTGTCTTTCTGAAATCCCGCGAGGGAGCGCCTCCCCCGGCGCCCCAAGGCGACGTTACCGCGTATGGCTTGCGCGGTCAAACAGCGCCCGGACCCGCTCCAGGTCCTCGGGGGTATCCACCCCCGGCAGAGGCGCGTCCTGCCGCACCGCTACCGCGATAGCGTAGCCGTGCCAGAGCGCGCGCAACTGCTCGAGCGCCTCGAAACGCTCGAGCGGCGACACGGCAAGCCTGGGAAACAGGCGCAGGAACTCGGCACGGTAGGCGTAGATCCCGATGTGGCGATAGCAGGGCATTTCTCCGGGGAGCGCTCTCGACGCAGCGAAGGCGTCCCTGGCCCACGGGATGGGCGCGCGGCTGAAATAGCGCGCCAGGCCGGCACGATCGAGGACCACCTTGACGGCATTGGGATCGAAGAACTCCTCTGAGTCCCGGATCGAATGGCACGCCGTGGCGATGGCGGCCTCGGGCATATCGCTGAGCAAGGCCGCAACGGCGCGGACCAGTCCCGGCTCGATGAGCGGCTCGTCGCCCTGGATGTTTACCACGACGGCCTTAGCCTCAAGACCGAGATGCTCCACGACCTCGGCGATCCGGTCGGTTCCGGTGAGATGATTCGCGCTCGTCATCACGGCCTGAAACCCTGCCCGCTCGACCGCGTCCGCGATGTCGCGGTGATCCGTGGCTACATAGACGCTGCCCGCGCCGCTTTCGCGGGCACGCTCGGCCACGCGCACGACCATGGGCTTTCCTCCGACGTCGGCGAGCGCCTTCCCGGGAAAGCGGGTGGACGCGAGGCGCGCCGGAATGATGGCGGTGAAATGCATGCCAAAGGGCGGATCGGCGGGTGTTGCTCAATCGCCTCTCATTCGCTCACTTCCTCTTCCGGAGCCAGCTTCCTCGCTTCGTCCTCGAGCATGACGGGTATGTCGTCCCGGATGGGAAACGCGAGCCGGTCGGCTTTGCAGATGAGCTCCGGCTGCCCCGGGCGATAGACGAGCGGCCCCTTGCAGATGGGGCAGACAAGGATGTCAAGCAGGCGTGCGTCCACGAATGCGTTCCAGAATGAGCTCCGTCAGAGCCGGATCGACTTCCGCGTCGACGCGTACCGCAACCAGATCGCGTCGGGCGAAGCGCCGGCATTTTACCGCATCCTTCTCGGTCATCAGCACGAAGTCGCAGTCCGCAAACTGGAGATCGACCGGCAGATACGCGTGATGATCCGGGAACGGATGAGCCGAAAACACCAGCCCCATGCCCGAAAGCGTGGCGAAGAACCGTCCCGGATTGCCTATCCCCGCGACCGCGTGAAGCCTCTTGCCGGAGAGCTCCGACAGCGCCAACGGCGCTGACGCGTCCCCTACCCGATACATTCCGGTCGCGACGAGCTGCATGGCGAACACCCCGGGCTCGGGCCTGCGTCCGTTCGTCACCTTCGCGTCCACGCGGCGATCGGCGGGCTCGCGCAAAGGCCCGGCGGGCAGCAGCAAGCCGTTCCCCAAACCGCGCTCGTCCTCGACCGCAATTTCGAAATCCCGCTGCAGGCGGTAATGCTGCAGGCCATCGTCGCAGAGAATGAGGTTACAGTCGGGATGCGCGGCGCACAGGGCGCGCGCCGCCGCGACGCGGTCGGCGCCGACCCACACCGGGCATCCGGATCGCTCCGCGAGCAACAGCGGCTCGTCCCCGACTCGCTCGGCCTCGCCTCCCGCGGTGACGGCCCGAGGCGAAACGCTCCTTCCGCCGTATCCCCGGCTGAGAATTCCGGGGCGCAGCCCGCTCCGCCCCAATGCGGTCGCGAGGGCGAGGACCAGAGGAGTTTTTCCGGTGCCGCCGACCGTGAGATTGCCGACGACGACCACCGGGATGTGCAGCCGCACGGAGGGCAGCGCCCCGAGCCTGAACAGCAGCCTGCGCAAAGCCACCACCAGGCGAAAAACGAGGCTCAAGGGGACCAGCAGAATCGAGACGGCGCTCAGCCGGTACCAGTGGCGCGCGGCGAACTCGGAGGTGGTGGTCCGTACGGCCTTCATGAAGGCGCGCACGGCGCGTTACTTCGTCGTCTGCTCCACGGCGAACACCACCTGGCCGATGCCCGCCTGGCGCGCCGCGTCCATGACGCGGATCACCGATTGATGGGTGGCGTTGTTGTCGGCGTTGATGACGACGATCGCCTGTTTCATGCCGGTCGCAGCCCGACGGAGATCCTCGGCAAGGTCGCCCACGCCCCGGAACTGCACCGGCTTGCGCTGGATCAGGTACTGGCCTCCTGCGCTGATGACCACGTCGATCTCGTTGGCGCGCTCCAGCTTCTTCTCCGCGTCCGCGCTCGGCAGATTGACCTTGAGCTCGGCGTACTTCGCGTAGGTGGTCGTGAGCATCAGGAAAATGATGATCACGAGCAGCACGTCGATCATCGGGATCAGATTGATTTCCGGATCGTCCTTGTGGGTGCGGGCGAACCTCATGGATGGGTACTCTGGCGCTCGAGGCGCTCTCCGTGGACCACGTCCACCAGCCTCGCCGCTTGCTGCTCCATCTCGACCACTAGGCTCTCGACCTGGCCGCGGAAATGCCGGAAGAAAATCATGGCGGGAATGGCGATGACCAGGCCGAATCCGGTGTTGTACAGAGCCACCGAGATACCGTGCGCCAGCTCGATCGGATTGGAGCCGCTGGGCGACTGGGAGCCGAATATCTCGATCATCCCCACGACGGTACCGAACAGGCCCATCAGCGGGCTGATCGTGGCAATGGTTCCCAGAGTCGTCAGAAACCGCTCGAGCTCGTGGGTCACGGCGCGCCCGGTTTCCTCGATCGCGTCCTTCATCACCTCGCGTGAGCTCCTGTAGTTGCGCAAGCCGGAGGCGAGCACCTGTCCCAGGGGAGAGTCCAGCGAGAGCTTCTCGAGCATTTCATCGCTGACACCCTGCCTCTGGTATGCGGTGAGAACCCTGTCCAGCAGGCCGCTCGGAACGATCTTCTCCTTGCGAAGAATCATGAACCTTTCGATGATGAGCGCCACGGCGACGATCGACACGGCGAGAAGGAAATAGATCGGCCAGCCCGCGGCCTGGATGATGGCAAACAACGGCGATCTCCAAATCAGAAAAAAAGCCGCGCACACTGTAGCCTGCGACTATGGATTCGGCAAGGCAAAGAAATTCAAGAACATCTTCGCATCAGCACCACGACGCGCCCGCACTCGGCTCGCCGAGCGCAACGCGTCGAAACGAATCTTTATCCACAAATAATGTGGATAAGGATGTGCATATCTGCCCGCGAACACGCCTAAGTGAATCGCAACTAAGGGTTTTTACCGCTTGATGAAATCTTGAACGTCTGGATTTTCCTCAACCAGTCAATGCGTTACGAGTGACGCTTCGCCCAGTATCTGAGCGCCTCATAGGAGGCTGCCGCGGACGGAGGTCCTTTGTGGATAGGTTAAAATCGCGGCCATGCCCGGAGAACAAGGACTGGCGCTGATTTCCGGGCCTTCTGGTCCTCAAATTCTCACGGTTTCCGCGCTCACTCGCAGCGTCCGGGACCTTCTCGAACACCGCTACCCGCTGCTTTGGGTCGCCGGCGAAATATCCAATCTCGCGGTGGCAAAGTCGGGGCACGCCTATTTCGTCCTGAAGGACGAGCAGGCGCAGGCGCGGTGCGTCATGTTCCGATACCGGTACCAAAGCCTGGGTTGGGAACCCCGGGAAGGCATGCAGATCGAGGCACAGGTGCTCGTGTCGCTGTACGAGGCGCGCGGCGAATTTCAGCTGAACGTCGAAGCGATGCGGCGCGCGGGGCTCGGGGCGCGGTTCGAGGCTTTCGTCAAGTTGCGCGACAAGCTCGAGAAGGAAGGCCTCTTCGAGGCGGCCGCGAAGCGACCGCTGCCTGCCTTTCCTCGCACCATCGGCGTGATCACCTCGCGGGACGCGGCGGCATTCCGGGACGTCCTCACCACGCTGAGGCGGCGTAACCCGTCGATCGCGGTGGTCCTCTACCCGGTGCCGGTCCAGGGGACCCGCGCCGCGGAGGAGATCGCTTCGGCGCTGGCCCGCGCCGGCCGGCGCAAGGAATGCGACGTAGTCCTGCTGGTACGCGGCGGCGGCAGTATCGAGGACCTGTGGACATTCAATGAAGAAATCGTGGCCCGCGCCATACGCGCCTGCCCCCTTCCGGTCGTGGCCGGAATCGGTCACGAAACCGATTTCACCATCGCCGATTTTGCAGCGGACCGGCGCGCGCCCACGCCCACCGCCGCCGCCGAACTGGTGAGTCCCGAGCGCGAGAGGCTCCGTGAGGCGATTTCGACTCTCGTGAAGAGGATGGACGCCTACACCCGGCGCGAGCTCGAGCGGCGCATGCTCCACATCGACCAGCTCGCGCGAAGACTGGTCCATCCCGGTGCCAGGCTGGCGGCCCAAGGTGAGCTGCTCGCCCAGTTGCGCCTGAGGCTTGGAAGCGCGGCCGCGCGCCTGTTGAGCGACCGGCACTGGCGTGTTTCAGAGCTTCTCCAGCGCAGCCGGGCGGGCTTGCCTCGCGTCAACGAGCTGGCAGCGCAGTCCGCGCACCTACTCGCGCGACTTCGAGCGGCGGCGCGTGCCGGCCTCGAGCGCACCGCCGCGCGTTGCGCGAGCCTGGGCGCCAACCTTTCTCATCTCGATCCCGCGAAAGTGCTCGAACGCGGCTACAGCATCGTGGAGAAGCTCGACGGGAGCGTCGTGCGCGACAGTACCGCGCTCGCCCTCGGCGAGGCCGTCGTCCTGCGGCTCGCCAAAGGAAGCGCCGGTGCGCGCATCGAGACCACCGATCGCCCCTCCAAACCGGACACCCGGTAGGATGCGAGCGTTGCCCTTGCAATCGAGCTTGCTTGGACAGAGAATTACGGCCGGCGCCGGTTTGCGGCTCCGATCATCGGGAGAACGACTATGAAGAATCCGCTTGATTCGCTATGGGGCACGGTCATCTCCGGCCTCATCCTGACTGTGATCCTGCATAACATCATCGCGCACGCCCTCGGAGGCTGACATGGACTGGGTACCCGCACTCTCCCGTTGGATCCATTTCATGGCAGGCGTGATGTGGATCGGCCTGCTCTATTACTTCAACTTCGTCAACGTCGCTGCGGCCAAGGCAGCCGCGGCCGACGGCACCGGCGCGGGCATCTCGAAGCACGTCATGCCGCGCGCGCTGTTCTGGTTCCGCTGGGCGGCGGTGGTGACCTGGCTCGCCGGCGCTGCCCTACTTTCGCGCCATTTCCTCGATGCCTTCCTGTTTCTCAACAAGGCGTACTACCCGATCGGCATCGGCGCCTGGCTGGGCACGTTCATGCTCTTCAACGTCTGGGTGCTGATCTGGCCCAACCAGAAGAAGATCCTCGGCATCGTGCCGGCAAGCGACGAAGAAAAGAACAAGGCGCGCCGTGTCGCCTTTCTTGCGTCGCGCACCAATACGATGTTCTCGATTCCGATGCTGTACTTCATGGCTGCGGGCGCGCACAGCGCGTTGTTCTTCGGCTAGACCCAGCAGGCCCAAAAAAACGCGGACGGCAAAGCTGCCGTCCGCGTTTTTTTCCTGCCCCTTCGACTAGCGCGCGGCGGGTGCCTTCGATACCCCGAGGAGCGCCGCACCCGGCTTGAGTCCCTTTGCGGCGAACCAGCCGCCACTCATTTCCAGGGCGAATTTTGCCGGCGCCGCGGCACAGTGAGACGTCTCCGTCTGCGGCTGCATCTCTGAAATGCTGACGATCTTGCCCTGCGAGTCCAGGAACGCGACAGACAGGGGAATCAGAGTGTTCTTCATCCACATGCAGTGAGCTTCCGCCTGAGGGAACACGAACAGCATGCCCTCGTTCGGCCCGAGATACTTGCGGAACATGAGACCCTGGGCACGCGCCTCGAAGGTATTGGCGACCTCGGCGCGGATCAGGTGAATGCCGGCATTGAGCTCCAGGGTCGGCAACTGCGCGAACACAGCCGCTGCCGTGACAAGGGCGGACAAGCCGGCAACTCTGGCTAGAAGTGCTTTCAGACTGGGCCTCCTCGATCTTTGGGAAAAAAAAAGGCAGGGATTGACCCTGCCTTCTCGTTCGCCTGGGGCGAATTACTTCTTCATCTCGTCCTTCTTGGGTTCTGCTTTCTTCGTGGCCTTCTTGCTGCTCTTTTTCTTGTCCTTGCTCTTGTCGCCCTTCTTCATTTCGTCCTTCTTTTCCATCGGCTGGGCGCCGGTATGCGATGCCGCGAGGGCAAAGCCGCTCGACAGGGCGAAGACCGCAGCGACCAGGATGGAGATCAGCTTCCTCATGTTATTCCTCTCCGTGAAGTTAAGGATCAGGTTGCGACCAGTCCTTTGGCTTCGGAACCAGTCCCTGCCACTAACGCCTTTGTCTTTCGGAAGGTTGACAAACGCGACTTTATTCTAGTGAGGAGGGGCTTCGTGGCGCAGGCGAGGGATGTTCTTTTCTTAGCAAAATCAAAAAGCTGCGACCGCAACCGACGATTTCATGAACGCGGTCTCCGCGAAGTCAAAACGCCGCATGCATCGAGCGCGCGCCGACGGTCTCCGCGCAGACTGTGGGGAAAAAAAGGCGCCTGGCCCCAGCCAACCGGGGCCGGAATTGTGGGGGATCCTGCGAGATCGGGCGGCCATGCCGCCCGATCAGACTGCGAGTCGTTCAGCCCGCAGCCTGGATGTTCGAAGCCTGCTTGCCTTTCGGGCCTTGCGTGACTTCGAAGCTGACCTTCTGTCCTTCCTTCAGCGTCTTGAAACCGCTCATCTGGATTGCGGAGAAGTGCGCGAACAAATCCTCACCGCCGTCATCTGGGGTTATAAAGCCATAACCCTTGGCATCGTTGAACCACTTTACCGTACCTGTTGGCATAGAACCTTCCTGAATTTTTGAACCGGGGAATTTCTCCCAACTATGCCTGTACTTCAACGCAGCAGAGGGATTTGAACCTGCAAACCGCATGGAGGACAAACACAGGGAAGGCTTTTACGCGCTTTGGGCGGCGTCGTCAAGTGTAGCTGAAACGCGTCAACCCCTTGTTCTGCCGGCACGTTTGAGGTTGCATGGGGGTATGACAGCGACTACATTATGGGACAAGCAACCACACGGACTGGGGACATTCCCGTCGACCGATGAGCCATGAACCTTGTGAGTTTCCGCCCGGAAACACCTCTGAAGGTTTGACGGGTGGGTGCTTCTGGCATAAGTTAAACAGGGTATGGCAACGCGCATGCGGGACGGCACTTTACTCGAGGCCAAGAAAGCCAAGCTCAAGCCTCCCCCTCTCTTCAAAGTCATCCTCCTGAACGACGACTACACGCCCATGGAATTCGTTGTCATCGTGCTGCAGCGATTCTTCTCGATGACGCGGGAAAAAGCGACCCAGATCATGCTGAAAGTCCATCGCGAAGGCATGGGCATCTGCGGGATCTACCCCAGGGATGTCGCAACGACCAAGGTCGAGCAGGTGGTGGGTTACGCACGCAAGCACCAGCACCCGCTACAATGCGTCATGGAGGAGACCTGACGGCGGACGGAGGCACGGTCCCTCGCGAGAATTCGATGAGAAGCGCGGACGAAACATGATTGCACAGGAACTCGAAGTCAGTCTCCACATGGCCTTCGTGGAGGCACGCCAGAAGCGGCACGAGTTCATCACCGTGGAGCACCTGCTGCTCGCTCTGCTGGATAACCCGACCGCTGCGGAGGTGCTGCGCGCGTGCGCGGCAAACATCGAGGAGCTGCGGAAGGCGCTCGGAGACTTCATCACCGCGCACACGCCGACCGTCGCGGGCACCGAGGAGATCGACACCCAGCCGACGCTCGGCTTCCAGCGCGTCATCCAGCGCGCGATCCTGCACGTCCAGTCTTCGGGCAAGAAGGAAGTGACCGGGGCGAACGTGCTCGTCGCCAT
>JBGQKQ010000104.1:0-10622 GCA_041499655.1 Gammaproteobacteria bacterium | reverse complement strand
TCGACGAGGCGAAGCTCATCCTCATCTGGGGCTCGAACCCGATCGTCTCGAACCTGCACATGTGGTCGCGCGCGCAGGAAGCGAAGCGCCGCGGCGCGAAGCTCGTCGCGATCGATCCCTATCGCAGCCTCACCGCCGAGAAATGCCACGAGCACCTCGCGCTCCTGCCCGGCACCGACGGTGCGCTCGCGCTCGGAATGATGCACGTCATCATCGGCGAGGACCGCATCGACCGCGACTACGTCGCGAAATACACGCTCGGCTTCGAGGGCCTTGCCGCGCGAGTCAAGGACTATCCGCCGGAAAAGGTCGCGGCAATCACCGGGCTGCCGGCGGAAAAAATCGTGGCGCTCGCCCGCGAATACGCGAGCGCACGACCCGCCGCGATCCGTCTCAACTACGGCATGCAGCGCTGCGCGGGCGGCGGTATGGCCGCGCGCGCCATCGCCTGCCTGCCGGCGCTCACGGGTGCCTGGCGCGATGCCGCGGGCGGCGTGGTGCTCACCACCGCGGGATTTTTCGGAATGAACACCGAGAAGCTCGGCCGGCCTGATCTTCTGCGGAAATCGAAAAACCCGAACCCGCGCACCATCAACATGTCGGCGATCGGCGACGCGCTGCTCGAAGCGAAGCCGCCCGTCCGGGCGCTCTACGTGTACAACTCGAATCCGGTCGCGGTCGCGCCCGATTCGGGCAAGGTGGTCGGAGGCTTCGCGCGCGAGGACCTTTTTACCGTCGTGCACGACATCTTCCTCACCGATACCTGCGACTACGCCGACATCGTGCTGCCGGCGACGACGCAGCTCGAGCAGACCGACATTCATACCGCGTACGGGCATCTCTATTTCATGGCGAACAACGCGGCCATCGCGCCGCTGGGCGAGAGCCTGCCGAACAGCGAAACTTTCCGGCGCCTGGCCGCGAAGATGGGATTCGAGGACGAGTGCCTGTACGACAGCGACGAGGATCTTTGCCGGCAGACGCTCGCGCTCGCGGGCCCGCGCGCCCGCGGCATCGAGTGGGAGGCTCTGAAAGAGAGCGGCTGGCAGCGGCTCGCCGTGCCCGAGCGCTTTGCGCCCTTCGCCGAAGGAAATTTCCCCACGCCCTCGGGCAAGTGCGAGTTCTACAGCGAGACTGCGAAGAAGGCGGGCCTCGATCCGCTGCCCGTGTACGTTCCGCCGCGCGAGTCGGCGCAGTCGAACCCGGACCTGGCGAGGAAATATCCGCTCGCCGTCATCTCGCCGCCGAACCGTCATTTCCTCAATTCGTCCTTCGCCAACATGCCTTTCGCGGTCGCCGAGGCGAAGGAGCCCAGCCTCGACGTCCACCCGCTCGACGCCGCCGCGCGCTCGATCCGCGACGGCGACAAGGTGCGCATCTTCAACGACCGCGGCTCGTTCACCGTCCGCGCGCGTGTCAGCGACAAGACGCGCGAAGGCGTGGTGGTGGCGCTTTCGGTATGGTGGAAGAAGCTCACCGGCGACGGGCGCAATGCGAACGAAGTGACCTCGCAGGCGCTCACCGACATCGGCCGGGGCGCGACCTTCTACGATTGCCTGGTCGAAGTCGAGCGCGTCGCGGGCTAGATGACGGACGACTCCAAGGTGAAACCCGGTGCGAAGGACGCCCTCATCGTCGTCGACGTGCAGAACGACTTCTGCCCGGGCGGCAGGCTCGCGGTGCAGAAGGGCGACGAGGCGGTGCCGATCATCAACGAGCTCTCCAAGCGCTTCGAGAACGTCGTGCTCACGCAGGACTGGCATCCGCCGGGCCACCAGTCGTTCGCGACCGCGCACCCCGGCAGCAGGCCCTTCGACTCGATCAAGCTCGCCTACGGCGAGCAGACGTTGTGGCCGGATCATTGCCTCCAGGGCAGCGACGGCGCGGCGCTTCACAAGGATCTCGCCATCCCGCACGCGCAGCTCGTCGTCCGCAAGGGATGGCGCAAGGAGGTGGACAGCTATTCCGCCTTCCTCGAAGCCGATCGCCGGAGCCGCACCGGACTGGAGGGCTATCTCGACGAGCGCGGCATCAAGCGCGTCTTCGTCTGCGGGCTCGCGACCGATTTCTGCGTGGCGTGGACCGCGCTCGACGCGCTCAGGTTCAAATTCGAAAGCGTGGTGATCGAGGACGCGTGCCGCGCGATCGACATGCAGGGGTCGCTGTCGGCGGCCTGGGAGAAGATGAACAAGGCCGGCGTGGTGCGTGTACAGTCCGGCGAACTTGCCTGAGGAGAGATTCAATGGCGATCCACGGAATGAACCATTTCAACGTGCTCACGGACAAGCTCGAGGAGTCGCGCGCCTTCTACACCGGTGTGCTCGGCTTTACCGAGGGCCCGAGGCCGCCGCTCAGCTTCGACGGCGCCTGGATGTACGCGGGCGGGGAGCCGATCCTGCACATTTCCGAGGCGAAGCTGCCCCCCGACCCGGCCGGCGTGCTCGACCACCTCGCCTTCACCGCCAGCGATCTCAATGGGACCGTGGCGCGCCTGAAGGCCCGCGGCATCGAGTTCACGCTTCGCCAGCAGGTCGGCACGCATATCTGGCAGATCTTCTGCAACGATCCCTGCGGCGCGAAGGTGGAGCTGGATTTCGCGCCCGACGAAACGCCGCCCGCGGGCGCCTGAGGTCCGATACTATTCGATCTGTGTCGTCAAACCAAAAGGAGGAGTCGAATGAAGAAAGCGAAACTGCTGTTTGTGGGCGGCATCGCCGCCGCGCTTGCCGCGGGCTTGCTCTACGCGCAGGCGCCGGGACTCAAGCGCACGGAGCTTCAGGACCGTGATCTGAGCATCCCCGGCCGCCACGTGGTGCAGGCGCGCGTCGAGTTCGAGCCGGGCGCGGGAATCGGCAGGCATACGCATCCCGGCGAGGAGATCAGCGTGGTCCTCGAAGGCTCGCTGCTGCTCGAGGTCGACGGGCAGCCCCCGCGTACCGTGAAGGCCGGCGAGGCGTTCTTCATTCCGGCGGGCGTGATCCACGCCGGCAAGAACCCCGGAAGCGGCAAGGGTGTCGTGCTCGCCACGTACGTCGTCGAGAAGGGCAAGCCGGTCGCGACGCTGGTGAAGTAGGCGCTCCGGACGAATCGATCGGCAGCGCGCGCGGCGCGCTGCCGATTTTTATTGAAGCCGACGAATGAACCGCGTGCGCAACTGGCTGGCCTCCCGCAAGGCGATCGAGATCGTCGAGGAGGACGGCGTGCGCGTCCTGCAGATCGGCGGCAACGCGATCCAGAGCGCTATGCGCCTGGACGCGCCCGGCGCGATCGAGCTCGACTACGTGCGCGCGATGATGGCGTTCCTGCTGTTCCGACCCGAGCCGCGCGAGCTGCTCATGCTCGGCCTGGGCGGAGGCTCGATGGCGCGGTTCGTTCACGAGCGCATGCCCGGAGCGCGCGTCACGGTGGTGGAGATCAATCCCGGCGTGGTGACAGTCGCGCGCAAATACTTCCAGTTTCCCGAGGAGGACGAGCGCCTCCGGATCGTCATCGGCGAGGGCGCCGCGGCGGTCGCGGAGCGACCGGCGAGCTGCGACGTCCTGGCCGTCGACGGATTCGTCAACGGCAAGGTCGCGCCCAGCCTGTGCACGCCGGCTTTCTACGAGGCCGCTTTCGCCGCGCTGCGCCCGCAGGGAGTGATGGTGGCGAATTTCATGGCCGACGACGGCAAGCTCGAGCGCCACTGCGCGCGGATCGAAAAGGCCTTCGGGCGGCCCCCGGTCCTGCTGCTCGCCGAGGAGCAGGACAACCTCATCGCTTTCGCCTTCCGCGGCTGCCCGTCCCGTTTCGCCTGGGCGCAGCTCAGGGCGAGCGCGCGCCGGGCGAAGGCGCGCTTCGGATTGCGCTTCGAGGAATCCCTGGCTTCTCTCAAACAACGCAATTCGGGCACCGCCCGCTACCTGGAGCCCTAGATGGCCTCGAACGACCTTTCAAAGCAGGCCGGCCCGGCGCAGGTCCTCTCGCTGGGCGATGCCACCGCGATCATCGTCGGCCTGATCATCGGCGCCGGAATTTTCGGCACGCCCGCCATCGTTGCCGGGGCCCTGCAGTCGCCGGCGCTCATGGTCGCGGCGTGGGTCGCGGGCGGTGTCTTCTCGGTGATCGGGGCGCTGTGCTACGCCGAGCTCGCCACCGCGTATCCGTCCGCGGGGGGCGAGTATCACTTCCTCGGAAGAGCGTTCGGCAGTTCGCTCGCCTTTCTCTACGGCTGGGCGCGCATGACGGTCGTGGTTGCCGGCTCGATCGCGGTGTTCGCCTACCTCTTCGGCGACTACATGTCGCGCGTCTACAGCTTCGGTGCGCACTCCTCGGCGATCTGGGCGGGCCTCGTGGTGGTCGTGCTCACCGCGGTGAACTACCTCGGCATCAAGGAAGGCAAGCTCACGCAGAATGTCTTCACCGTCCTCGAATGCGGCGGCCTGGTGCTCATCGTCGTCGCGGGCCTGGTGTTCGCACCCGGCGCCGCGCCGGCGCCCGCAGCGGCGGCGGCGGACGGCGGGCAGCCCTGGTATTTCGGCGCCGGCATCGGCTCGGCGATGGTGTTCGTGCTGTTCACCTACGGCGGCTGGAACGACGCCGCCTACATCTCGGCCGAGGTGCGCGACCGCGAGCGCAACATGGTGAGAGCGCTGCTGCTGTCGATCGGCATCGTGACGGCGCTCTACGTGCTCGTCAACGTCGCCTATATGCAGGGGCTCGGCTACGAAGCCATGACGCGCTCCGACGCCGTCGCCGCCGACCTCCTGAAACGGGTCTGGGGCGCGGGCGGGGAGAAACTCATCTCGATCATGATCGCGATCGCCGCGCTCACCTCGGTCAACGGCTCGATGATCGTCGGCGCGCGTTCCAACTACGCGCTCGGCCGCGACTGGCCCTTGTTCCGGTTTCTGGCGCGCTGGGACGAGGCGAGCGGCTCGCCGCGCGACGCCATGCTGGCGCAGGGCGCCGTCGCGTTCGCGCTGGTGATCTTCGGCGCCATCCAGAACGCCGGTTTCAAGGGCCTGGTCGAATACTCGCTCCCCGTCTTCTGGGGGTTCTTCATGCTCGTGGGCGTCGCGCTGTTCGTGCTGCGGGCGAAGGAGCCGGATGCGCCGCGGCCGTTCCGCGTTCCCGGCTACCCGGTCGTGCCCGCGCTTTTCGTCGCCATGTGTGCCTATCTCCTGTACGCGAGCCTCGCTTACCACCGCACGCACGCGTTCGTGGGGCTGGCGGTGCTGGCGGTGGGGGCGCTGCTCCTGCCTTTCGCGCGCCCGAAGACCCGCACCTGATGCGCCTCGCGCGCGCGGTCCTGATCGGCATGGCCTTCTCCGCGGCCGGGTGCGCCACGCTCGATCGCTGGTTCGGCGATACCCAGCTCACCGACGGCCCCGCGACCAGGCCCGATCCCCAAGTGCCGTATTTCCCGAGCACCGACGAAGCGGTGCTGGGCATGCTCAAGCTGGCGGGGACGGGTCCGAACGACGTCGTCTACGACCTCGGCTGCGGCGACGGGCGCATCGTCATTTCTGCGGCGAAGGATTTCGGAGCGCGCGGTGTCGGCGTCGAGATCGATCCGGCGCCGCTGCGCATGGCGGTGTACAACGCGAAGCGCGCCGGGGTCGAGGACCGCGTGCGCTTCGTCCGCGGCGACCTGTTCGAGGCCGACATCGGCGAGGCGACGGTGGTGACGCTGTTCCTGTTCGAGTCGCTCAACCGCAGGTTGCTGCCGAAGCTGCGGAAAGACCTCAAGCCCGGCACGCGCATCGTCGCGCACCGCTACGGATTCGGCGAGGACTGGCCGCCCGAGAAGACCGTCGAGGCGGGAGCGAGCGTGCTCTACCTGTGGACGGTGCCGGCGCCCTAGATGGGGAAGTGCTTCCCCATCTGCTCGAGGACCGCGCGGCCGAGGAGGCCGTAGGGGCTGGCGAGGGTCTCGATGATCTCGAAGTGGTTGTAGCCCTGCGCAACGAGGAGCTGCACAGGCTTGCCCGCTGCTTTCGCCGCCGCCGCGAAGTCGCGCGACTGGCGCTGGAACTCGGGCGTCTCGAAAGTCCCGTGAGCGAGGATCAGCGGCGTGTTGAGCCGGTCGAGGTGGCGTTGCGCGCTCAGGGCGTCTTCCATCTCGTCGGTGAACTTGACGTAGCGGCTGCGCGCCGAGAGGCGCACCGGCTTCAGGTCGAACATGCCGCTGCAGCACAGGCCGCCCTTGACGGTGTCGGGGGGCAGGTCGAAGTCCTTGCGCCAGTCGGTGATGAGCACCACGCCGGCGAGGTGCGCGCCCGAGGAATGGCCGGAGACGTAGATACGGCCCGGGTCGCCGCCGAAGGTCTTCGCGTTGCGATGTACCCAGGCGGCCGCGCGGCGCACCTGCCCGGCCATCGCCATCAGGTCGCCCCCCAGTTCCTGCACGGGTGCGAAGTCGGGAACGACGAAATGCGCCCCGGCCTGCACGAACAGCTCCGCGGGAAAGGCGTAGTCCCTGGCGGCGCCGACGCGCCACGCGCCACCGTGGATGAACACGTTGACCGGGGCGTTGGCACGCTGGGTCGTGTAGACATCCAGCCCCTCGGCCGGGGTGGGGCCGTAGGCGAACCGGCGCGGCGTGCCCAGGCGAGCGCGCACGGCTTCGCTGTTGGTGGCGTAGCGGCCCGTCACCTGCCGCTGGTTGGGCGCGTAGACGCTCTGGTCGTAGGCGTCGTCGAGCTCGGCCTGGTCCATGTCGAGCCACACGCGCGGGCCCTTGACGCGCTGCGCCGGCTGCTGCGCGAGCGCGGGAGCCATCGCGAGGAGCGCGCCGGCCGCGCCCGCGCCCAGGACGATACGCCGTCTCGAGGCCTGCACGGGTTCTACCGGGCCCGCTTGAACGCCGGGCGCTCCGTGCAGCGCTTGCACCAGGCGGCGGTGCGCGGATGGCGGTCGAGCGGGAGACCAAACATCGTGCCCAGCGTGAGCCAGCTCGCGGCCGCGACGTCGGCGAGGGAGAACGCGCCCAGGAGGTATTCGCCGGCGCCGAGGCGCGCTTCGAGCGCATCGAGGATGCGGTCGAGCTGCGCCTTGTTGTAGGCGGCGGCCGCCTTGCTGCGGTCTTCGGGCTTGTACGAGACGGGCGTGTCCATGCCGTGATACAGGTATTGCATCATGTACGGCCCGAGCTCGGTCGAGGCCCACACGGTCCAGCTGAGCGCGTCGGCGCGGGCCTGTCCGCCCCCGGCGGGCCAGAGCTTCTTCTCGATGCCGAACTTGTGGGCGAGGTGCACGAGGATGGCGAGCGATTCGAAAAAATGCTGGTCGCCGTCGACCAGTGCCGGCACCTTGCCGTGCGGGTTCAGCGCCAGGTATTTCGGCGCGTGGTGCTCCTTCTTCTTCGCGTCGAGCTCGACGTACTTGTAGGGAACGCCCAGTTCTTCAAGAGCCCAGGCGACGCGCGAGCCCGAGCTTCGGGGCCAGGAATAGAGTTCGATCGACATGGAGAGTCCTCCCGGTGTTGGTGGATGCAGTTTTCCGGCGGGTTCGTCCAAGACTCACGCGGACGCGGGCCTGCTGCACCGGTAGATTGTCTCATAGGCCTTCTCGGCGATGCTGTCGTCGGACAGGCACGCGACGGCGGCGATGAAATCCCTGGGCGCTTTTGCGATGAGGAGATCCGAGACCCAGGCGTGGACGACGGCCTGGCGCTTCGCATCGGGAAGGGAAAGGAGCCGCTCGAGCCGTTCGCTGACGTTGCGGTCCTCGCAGGCCACGCGAAGCATGGTGATGAAGCTCTCGATGTCGGCGACCGACTTCGGCGGGCTTTGTGGCGGTTTCATACGGGTCGAGGTCGAGGCGCTCCCGGACGCGGGCGGGCATGCTCCCGTCAACTAGTAGCCGAGCTTCAATTCGCCTTCGGACATTCCGTTCACCTTGCCGTCCCTCAGCCATTCGAGGGAGGCTCGGAACAGCAGCAGGCGGTTCATTTCCCACATGGCATTGTGGGACGAGCATGCCAGGTCGATGAGGACCTTCTGCTTCGATCCCAGGTCCGCGTAGAGATCCCGGACGCGCTCGGGTGCCACCTGCTTGTCGTGCGCGCCCGTGACCATCAGGAAGGGCGTTTGCATTTTCGCGACCGCGGCCTGGTTGAATCCCCATGTCGGCACCGCCGGCGCACGGCGCACGCCGCTGCCCCAGGTGGCGCCGACGGGATCGGAAGCGAGCATGTCGGTCCAGACTGCGGCGCTGGCGGCGGGTTCGACCTGTCCGGGACAGCCGACCTGGCGATCCCAGTTGGCCGTGAAGTCTGCCTGCGACTGCGCGGTCATCGGACCGCCGCTGGGCGGGAGCGGGTTCGGCGCTTCGAGCTGGGACGCGCGATTGTAGGCGGGCGCCAGCACCACCAGGCGCGCGATCTTCTCCGGGTTGCGCATCGCATAGCCGGCCGCGCGCGGCCCGCCTTGCGACCAGCCTACGATCGAAACCTTGTCGACGCGGCGAAGTGCGCGCAGGCGGTCGACCACCGCGCCGATGTCGTTCCAGTCCGAGTCCATCGTGGTGATGGGCGAGGGATGCGACGGCGCGCACGGGGTGGGGATGAGGTCCGGAACGAACTGCGCCTGCTGGGCCTTCGAGAAATTGCACGGGTCGTTCATGGCCGGCGGGCGGGTCGAGCGGCCGTAGCCGGTCATGTCCATCGCAAAGACATCGAAGCCCGCCCTCGCGAGATACGCCATCCAGCTGTAGTCCTTGTAGGGGACGTCGAACGTGACTTCCGCCGGCGTGCCCGCGCCGTGCACGAACAGCACCACGCGGTCCGCGGCCTGGCCCTCGCGTGGCGTTGCGCCAGCGAGCGCCACCTCGCGCACGTAGATCTGCGCATCCTGGCCGGCGAAGGCCGGCGCGGTGGATTTCACCCGGACGTAATGATTCACGCTGACCAGACGCGCCCCGTCGTCGCTGAGGGTGGCGCACGCCGCCATGAGCAGGGCGAGAGGGCTGAGTAAACGGAAAGTTCGGCGCATGGATCCTCCCTGGAGTTGCCGTTCTCTCTGAAACTGTTCTTGGCTGAGTGGTTGGATCATAGAGCACCGTGGGTCACTTTCCATCGAGTTTCCCCTTGACCTCCGAGTCAGAGAGCTCGTGGCCGAGCCAAACGACGACCTTCGCGGCACCCGCTCCCATGGCCAGCTCGCGAAATACCCGTTCTTCAACTTCGCTAAGACCGCCGTCGGTCATTTCCAGGGGCTGAATGACAACTCCCGGCGAAGCCGCGAAGAGACCTCCTCCAGCCAGCTTCCCGACCGCTTCCTTGAGTGCAGTCTGTGCCACTCGAAACTGGCCGACAAGAAGGCGAGTCGTCGTAAATCCCGGCGTCGGCGTCACATCGGCTTCCGCGCCTGTACCGATGTTCTTCAGGCGAAATCGGTTCTTCGACACTCGGATGTAAACAGTGTTTGAAAATGCACCCATGTCATTCTTGAGAGGGCGTATAACGTCCGCGGCCACGCGCGGGCGCGGATGATGATTGAACGAAGCGCGACGCTTCTCGCCCGTCGCGGCGGGGCGCGCTGTTAGAACTCGCCACGAGTTGCGCGCAGTCGACTGATGCTACTTGCACCATTGTCGCTCACAAGGAATGCCATCGTTGTCGCCGTCCATCTTTACGCCGGGACAGTTCTTCAAAAAATACTTCGCCTCTGCGCACGAAGTCATTTGCGAGCAATAGACACGGCCGTCACATTGGAATGAGGTCGTTGCCAAAGCTTCGGGGCGTGCAGCTTGGGTGGCCACGGAGTCGCTGCTTCGCGACTGGCTCGGGCGCTCACCCGCACGCGAGACATAGCCCTGGTACTTGCTGTAGCCGTACCAGCCTAGGGCGCCGACAATGAGAAGGGCGATGATCCGTTGCATTGGGCAGCACTCCGCTCACATTAGTCTTGTATCGGCGGGAGCACGGTCGAATCGGTCGTGAAGGTTGTCGATGAACTTCAGCGGTGCGGCAGCCAATTCGTCGGTGGTGACGTCGTCAAATGTGGAAACAGCCAGCGCATAGAACCTGCCTCCCATGAACTCCGCGTCTCCGGTTGCGTAGATGCGAATGCCGCAGGTTTTGCAGAAGCGATACGTGAGGCCCGGGCCTGGTCTTCCCGAAGGCGTCCATTGGTAGCCGGTCATGGCATCTTCCCCTTCAAGGAGACGGAAGTCCTTCCCGCCGGCAAACGTGAACCATGCTCGGGCTTTTTTGCAGATTGAGCAGTTACAACGAACTGTCCCCTTGGCAAGGTCAATGGTGGCTTCGTAGCGGACCGCGCCGCAATGACAGCTACCGGTGCAGTGTTTGAGCGACATACTTTTCTCCATTGCGTGATTACCTCGATGGCAGAACGAAGGACGTTTATGTGCGGCGTAACGCTCCGGTTCAGCGGCGGCGCGCAGCGGACCGTCCGCTGCAACCGGTGGTTAGGCCGCTCTCACTGACGCACATAGCGCAAGTGCGTAGCAGCTGGACTATCAACAACCCTGTCAATGCGAAACTGCGGCCCGGGCTCGCGCAGGTTCTCGAAGAGACGCCGCCCACCGCCGAACAACACGGGTGCCAAGGCGATTTCCAGCTCGTCAACGACACCCATGGTCAGGTACTGCTGGATCACATCGGCTCCACCCGCGATACG
>JBGQKQ010000103.1:0-10653 GCA_041499655.1 Gammaproteobacteria bacterium | reverse complement strand
TCTGCTGCCGCGCGTCGCGCTGGGGGATCGCGCGGCGTTCGAGCAGGTGTACCGCGCCGCCTGCGCGCATCTGTTGGGCGTCGCTTTCCGTATATTGAACAACAGGGAGCGCGCCGAAGAGGTGTTGCAGGAGGCTTTCATAAACGTTTGGCACGGCGCGGGCGGGTTCGATGCCTCGGTGGCGGGCCCGATGACGTGGCTGATCAACGTCGTCCGCAACAAGGCGATCGACGCGCTGCGCTCGGGCAGGACGGAGCGCGCTTCGACGCTGGCGCTCGACGAGGAGGCAATGGCCGTGGCGGCCGACGAAATGCAGCAGCCGCAGGTGTTGTTCGAGCGGAGTCTGGAGGCGCTCAGGATCACGGGGTGCATGGGCGAGCTCGGCGCTCCGCAGCGACAGGCGCTGGCGCTCGCGTACTACCGCGGCATGGTGCACACCGAAATCGCGCAGGCGCTGGGCGCGCCGCTCGGCACCGTGAAGGCCTGGGTGCGGCGGGGCCTCGACAGGCTCAAGGCCTGTCTCGAGGCGGCTGGCATCGCATGAACTACCTGCTGCCCGAGCGGCTGGAACGCCTCGCGCGCGAGTACGCGCTCGGCACGCTCGCGGGCCCGGCGCGAAGGCGCTTCGAGCGCCTGCTGCGCAACGCGCCGGCCGCCGCGCGGGCCGTCGGCGCGTGGCAGGAACGGCTGGGCGGGCTGGCGGGCGCGGTGCCTCCGATGCAGCCGGGAGAGTCGGTATGGCGGACCCTCGAGCAGCGCCTGTTTACTACGTCTCGAGCGGCGCCGGACGGTCCGCTGCAATGGCTGCGGGGCGTGCTGTCGGTTCGCGCGCTCGGCGGCGTGCTGGCGGGCGCGTTCCTGTGCGCCTTGCTCCTCCGCTTCCAGCCGGGGCTGATCGGCATGGAACCGCCAAGCGAGGTGCTGCCCCAGAGCTACGTCGGTCTGCTGATCGACGCCGCGGGCAAGCCCACGGTGCTGGCGAGCTCCAAGCGGCACGGCAGGCTGATGACGGTGAAGCTGCTGCAACCGGTCGACATCCCGGCCGGTTCGGTGGCCCAGCTGTGGGCTTTGCCCCGGGACGGCAGCGCGGCTTTTCCGGTCGGCGTGGTACCCGGCAGCGGCACGGCCACCGTGGCCCTGGCCGACACCTCGGAAAAGCTGTTCTTCAACGTGTCGCGGCTCGCGGTGAGCATCGAGGCGGCGCCCGCCAAACCCGGCGACAAGCCGTCGGGCGATTTCGTCCTGTCGGGGCACTGCGTCAAGCTCTGGTAGCGGGAATTTCTCACGGTCGCGCTGCATCCGTTTCCGAGCCGGCCGCGTAAGTGCCGGTAGACACCGCCAAAGGTGTCACCCAACTCAACTACGAGGACCAAGCCATGAAGACCATCATCACCCGCATCCTGATCACCAGCGCGCTGTTTTTCGGAATGGGCAACGCCTTTGCCGACGGCGGCTCGTCCGGCCCGGCGAGGTCGCCCGACAAGCTGGACGGCGTGCGCGCGCAGATCACCGCCAAGAACTGGTCCGGCGCGATCGACGAGCTCAAGCGCCTCAACGACACCGGCAATGCCGACTGGAACAACCTGATGGGCTACAGCCTGCGCAAAGGCCCGACGCCCGATTTCGCGGGAGCCGAGAAGTTCTACAACGAAGCCCTGCGCATCGACCCCAGCCACCGCGGCGCGCTCGAATACTCGGGCGAGCTCTACCTGCAGACCGGAAATCTCTCCAAGGCCGAGCAGCGCCTGGCCGTGCTCGACAAGGAGTGCACGTTCGGGTGCGAGGAATACAGCGACCTGAAGAAGGCGATCGCGCAGTACAAGGCGAACGGCAGCAAGGCCTCGTCGAGCTACTAAAGGCTGTTCCGACGGACACAAGGCGCCGGCCGGCGCCTTGTCGTCGTTTACGCCGGCCCCACGAAGCCGATGTAAACGCCGCAGGCGTGTTCCGGCGCGACGAGCATCGCCTGCTCGCCGGTGTTGCGGATGCCCCGCGCCGGCGGCGGGACGCCGTGGTCGGACATCCATTTCGCGGCGGCGTCCATGCTGGTGGTGCGGTACAGAATCTGGAACGGTCCGGGGCCGCGGCGGGCGAGGGCGTCGGCGCAGACGCCCGGCGCGACGGGTTGCGCGAGGCCCAGCGCCGTCGCGCCGAGCTGGAAGATCGCCATGTCGGCGTGGATGACGGTGCCGCGCTCCATTTTCGGCGCCGGCACGCCGAGCACGCGGGCGTATAAGGCGGCGGACGCAGTGAGGTTCGTAACGGCGATGTAGACGCGCTCGATGCGCTGCACGCCGTTGGGGTGGCGGCTCGCTGCCTGGGCGGTCTGCGCGGTCAGCGTGATGTAGGCGATGCCGTGGCGCGCACGCACCGCGGCCGAATCCGCGGCGAGATCGTCGCTTGCGAGGGCGATCGACTGCAGGCCGTCGCCGCCGCGCGCGAACTGGAGATGATCGCCGTCGTTCCTGGCTATGCCGCGCCCGTCGACCTCGAAGCCGATGCGCGTGTACGCGTCGATCCCGGCCTTCAGATCCGCGACGCCGATGGTGACGTGATCGATGCGCGTGAGGATGTGCGCTACTCCGCCTGGATCTTCGCGCGTTGCACGATGTCGCGCATGCGCTCGAGACCGGCTTGCGTCCACTGCGTGACGGTCGCGGGCGGCGAGCCGATCGGCTCGAGGCCCTGCGCGATCAGCTTGTCGCGCACCTCAGGGGTGTTCACCGCCTTGACCAGCTCGGCGTTCAGCCGCTCGACGATCGGACTCGGCGTGCCCAGCGGCGCGACGAACGAGGCCCAGGTGCGCCACTCGAACCCGGGCACGCCCGCCTCGGTGAAGGTCGGCACCGCGGGCAGGAGCGGCGAGCGCGCCGCGCTCGGCACACCCAGCGCGCGCATGCGGCCGTCGCGGATATACGGCAGCACGATCGACACTGCGCTGAAATGCGCCTGCACCCGGTTCGACATCACGTCGACCGCCGCCTGCGTCGCGCCGCGGTACGGGATGTGCACCACGTCGATGCCCGTCACCGCCTTGAACGCCTCCATCGCGACGTGCTGCGGGCTGCCGTTGCCCCCGGAAGAATAGTCGATCTTCCCAGGCCGGCTCTTCGCCAGCGCGACGAACTCGGGGACGGTCTTCGCCGGCAGCTCGTTGCTCACCACCATCACCCAGGTGATCGCCGCCACCACGCCCACCGGCGCGAAATCCTTCATCGGGTCGTACGCCACCTGGCGGATGTTCGGGATCATGGTGAGGATGCTGTCGTTCAGCGCGCCGAGGGTGTAGCCGTCGGGCGCCGCGCGCGTCACCCGCTCGGCGCCGATCGACCCGGCCGCGCCGGGCTGGTTCTCGATGACGATCTGCTGGCCCAGGTTGTCGCTCATCTTCTGGGCGACGATGCGGATCATCACGTCGACCGCGCTGCCCGCCTGGAGCGGCATCACGACCAGGATCGGCTTGGCGGGGTATTGCTGGGCGGCGCAAGGCAGGGCCGCAGCGAGCAGCGCCGCGCCCGCCAGGAACCGGATCAAGGGTCGTCGCTCCGTCTTCACCGTGGCCTCCTCCCGTGGAATCGGCGCAGAGGATAGCACCCGGATGGCCGAGGTGGTCGTACGGATGCAACCGGCGTAGGATTTCCCGCCAGGGGAGAGCGATCATGCGAAACGCAATG
Organism: Gammaproteobacteria bacterium; assembly: GCA_041499655.1. Classification (GTDB taxonomy): domain Bacteria; phylum Pseudomonadota; class Gammaproteobacteria; order Burkholderiales; family SG8-39; genus VBDM01. The sequence goes on along the minus strand of JBGQKQ010000103.1, from coordinate 6,979 downwards.
TTTTCGGTTCTGCTGCCGGCGGCGTCGCTGGTTCTCGCCATGTCCGCCGCCGCGCAGGAAGTGCCGCTGCTGCGCTACACGCCGCCGGCGAACGCGTTCCGGCAGGCCTTGGCCACGCCGGAAGACTATTCGTTCAACGGCTTCAACGCGTCGGTGCAGTTCTATCCGTTCCGGCCGTTCAACGGAAACATCCAGCAGCTGTTTCAGATGACGCTCCTGCGGGATTGGGTTTCTCCCCTGCACCAGGAGGAGAATCTCGGCGGTCGGCCCGCCTTCAAGACGCTCGCCGTTCCCGGCGCCACGCTGGTTCTCAGCGCGAGCTTCTCGGAGAACATCGTGGGCCTTCCCAAGCCGCACATGCGCATGGTGGTCGTGGCCGGCAACCAGGCGGCGATCGTCGATGCGTCGGCCGGCACCCTGCAAAGCTGGCAGCAGGCCTTGCCCTACCTGAACGCCATGGCGGCCAGTCTTCGCGTCGAAGCCGGGCGCGCGCCGCCGCCGCTCACCCAGTCCGCGGGCCGCAGCATCGCCGGGCTCTACATGGGCTTCAAGGCGAAATACATGGCGACGATGGTCAACGTGACCGGCTCCGGGACCTACACGCAGGCGCTGCACTACTACCTGTTCTCTCCGAACGGCCGGGTGGTTCGCGCCTACGACAGCCTCCCCGTGCCGGGCGGAGATCCCGCGCGGTTCGATTTCGACGCCGCGCAGCGGCGCGACCCGGGCAACTCCGGAACCTACACGGTCGATGGCGGCAAGCTCGTCATCCAGATCGGAGGCGCTTCGCCGGAGGCGATCATCGCGCCCGTTCCGAAGGACGGCACGCTGAACATCTACTCGGTTCCGTACAAGCGGCAGTAGCCGTGCCAAGGAAAACTGTCCTCGGAGTCCTTTCCGCGCTGCCGCTCCTGGCGATGGCGGAACATTCGCTCGCGCAGGCGAGCTACCCCGAGCAAACGGTGCGCATCCTCGTCGGGTTTTCGCCGGGCGTGGCTCCCGACGTCACCGCGCGCCTGCTCGCGGACAAGCTCACCGAAGCCTGGGGCAAGCCGGTCGTGGTCGAGAACGTGACCGGCGCGGGCGGCAACATCGCGGCCACTCGCGTCGCCAGGGCCGCGCCGGACGGCACTACCCTCGGCATGGTCGGCAACGGGTCGCTCGTTTTCAGCCCGAGCATGTACGACAAGCTCGCCTTCGATCCGGTCAAGGATTTCGCTCCGATCGCGCGGGTCTTCGTCGCGGCGAACGTGCTCGTCGTGCCGAACGAGGTGCCCGCGAAAACTTTGCCGGAGCTCGTCGCGCTTGCCCGCGCCCAGCCCGGCAAGCTCAGCTACGCGCACGCCGGCGCGGGCACGTCGCAGCATCTCGCGGCCGAATTGTTCAAGTTCATGGCCCGCCTCGACATCCAGCCCGTGGCCTACCGCGGCACGACCGCGCTGCTGCCGGACCTGCTCGCCGGCCGCGTCACCCTGTCGTTCGCCAATGTCGTGAACGTGCTGCCGCTGGTCCGCGAGGGGAAATTGCGCGCCTTCGCGGTGACCTCCCTCAAGCGCTCGGGGATCGTCCCCGACCTGCCCACGATGGCCGAGTCCGGCTATCCCGGATTCGAGGCCGTGCCCTGGTTCGGGCTCATGGCGCCAACCGGGACCCCGCCCGCGATCATCGACAAGGTTTACCGCGACACCGTGAAAATCCTGGCGACGCCCGACATACGGAAAAAGTTCGGCGATCTCGGTCTCGATGTCATCGGCGACTCGCCTGCGGAGTTCGCCGCCACCATCGAGCGCGAGATCCCGCAATGGGCCCGGGTGATCAGGCAGGCGGGGATCAAGGCGGGCGACTAGAGCAGGGCGCCCGCACCCTAGTCTATGATCCGGTCATGGCTTACGCGGGAGACGTCATGAAGCAATGGGCTGGATTCGTCGTCGGCATCTTGATCCCGGGTCTCATCACGAGCTCCGCGCTGGCGCAGGCCTGGCCGGGCAAGCCGATACGCATCGTCATCGCGCAGGCGCCCGGCAGCGCGACCGACGTCATCAGCCGCGTCGTCGCCAACCCGATGTCGGAGAGCCTGGGGCAGCCGATCGTGATCGACGCGCGGCCGGGCGCGGGCGGGGTGCTCGGCACGGAAGTGGCGGCGCGGTCGGCGCCCGACGGCTACACGCTGTTCATGGCGAACAATTCCACCCACGGCTCGAATCCCGCCGTGTACGCGAAGCTGCCCTACGATGCCGTCAGGGATTTCGCGCCGATCTCGTTCGTCGCCTCCGTGCCTTACGTGATGGTCGTCGATCCCAAGTTGCCGGTCACCTCGGTCCAGGAGTTCATCGCGCTCGCGAAATCGAGGCCCGGGAAGATGAACTACGCTTCGGCGGGCAACGGCAGCACGCACCACTTCTGCGGTGAGCTGCTCAAGTCGATGACCGGCATCGACATGCAGCACATCCCCTACAAGGGCTCGGGGCCGGGCATCGCCGGCCTTCTCGGCGGCGAGGTATCGATGATGTTTTCCAACGTCGCGGATATCGGGTCGCAAATAAGAGGCGGGAAGGTCAGGGCGCTCGCCGTGACCGCGCGCACGCGCGCGAGCACGCTGCCCGACGTGCCGACGATGGCCGAGGCGGGGCTGCCGGATTTCGAAATCACCTCGTGGTTCGGATTGCTGGTGCCCACGGGAACCCCGGCGGTTATCGTCGTCCGCCTCAACGCCGAGACCGTCAAGGCGCTGGGAAGGGCGGACGTGAAGGCCACGCTCGCCGCCCAGGGGCTGGACGTCGCGTCGAGCACGCCCGAGCAGTTCGCCACCCACATCAAGAGCGAAATCGCCCGCTTCACCCAGATCGCCAAGGCCGCCGGGATCAAGGCCGAGTAGACTTGCTTCCGCGCAGGCCCGGGGATCGCAAAGGCCCCCGCAAGAAAGCCATACGACCGTATGGCTATTCAGCCAGATTCGTGCTAGTCTTTCCCCATGGCGAAAACCGGGTTCGACTGGGACCCCGGCAAGGACCAGGAAAACCAGGCAAAGCACGGCGTGCCGTTCGCCAAGGCGCAGCTGGCCTTCGCCGATCCCGGCCGCGTCATCGCCGAGGATCCGTCTCACAGTTCCGGTGAAGAGCGGTTCTACTGCTTCGGCGAGGTCGAAGGCGGGATCCTGACGGTCAGGTTTACCTATCGCGACGATGTCATTCGGATTTTTGGCGCCGGCTACTGGCGGAAAGGCAAGCGGATATATGAGCGAGAAAATCAGGTACACGGACGAACCCCTCGGAAACCCAAGGGTCGTTCCTGACTTTCTTCCTCGTCCTGAGGATCTTGTCTTCAGGGACGAGGGGGTCAAGGTCACCATCGCCTTGAGCAAGCGCAGCGTGGATTTCTTCAAGACCGAGGCTCGAAGGCACAACACGCAATATCAACGCATGATCCGGCGGCTCCTGGATGCTTACGCGGAGCATCATTCGCGAATTCCAGCCGCGCGCCCGGCGCGAGTGGCACGAAAACGCGCTGCGGGCTAGGATGTCCGTGCGGGTTTCGGCAGGTCGTCACTTTGCCGGATCCGGCAGTTTTCAGCCATGATGGCGCATCAAGACCCGCAAGGGGAGAGCGCAGGCATGGTCTCCGGCCTCGAGCAGAAGAGACGGTTCGCAATTCGCATCGTACTTGGCGCAGCCTGCGCCTTGCTGGCGGGGACCAGCCTGGCGGAGCAGGACCTCGCCGCGACACCCGTGTTCACCGACGGCGAGATCAAGATCATCCTGTCCCACGGGCCCTGGCCGGTGCCCGCGCAAGCCGATCCGAGCAACCGGGTTTCGGGGCGGCCGGACGCGATCGAGTTCGGGACGCGCCTGTTCTTCGATCAGCGCCTCTCCGGGAAGGGAACGGTGGCTTGCGCGAGTTGCCACGTGCCGGAGCGCAACTGGACCGACAATCTCACGCGCGGGGTCGGCATGAGCGAGGTCGATCGCAACACGCCGACGCTGATGAATCAGTCCGGGAGCCGCTGGTACGGATGGGACGGGGCCTCCGACAGCCTGTGGTCCCAGAGCCTCCGCCCGATCCTGGACGAGCGCGAGCTGGCCGCGACGCCGCGGCACGTGGCGCAACTGGTGCGAAACGACGGGCAGCTGTCCTGCCGTTACCGGAAGGCGTTCGGAACCCCGCCGTCACCGACCGACGACGAGGCGGTGTTCGTCGACGTCGGCAAGGCCCTGGCCGCCTTCCAGGAAACCCTGGTGAGCGGACGCACGCCGTTCGACCGGTTTCGTGAAGTGCTCGCAGGGGCGGAACCGCCTCCCATTGAAACCTACTCCGAAGCGGCGCAGCGGGGGCTCAAGATTTTCATCGGAAAGGGCGCCTGCACCACCTGCCATTCCGGACCCAATTTCACCAGCGGCGAGTTCTTCAGCACCGGCCTGTCGCGCTTTGCTCCGCGCGGGCAACCCGATCCCGGACGCCAGGCCGGAATCCGGCAGCTGATGGAAAGCCCGTTCAACCTGCTGGGCCCCTACAACGACGACAGGACGGGGACGAGCGCCGCGCGCACCCGCGAGGCGTCTCTGGAGAAGGCGGGCCCCGGCGAGTTCAAGGTGCCGTCCCTGCGCAATCTGATACTGACCGCCCCCTACGGCCGCGACGGCAGCGTCGAGACCGTCGCCGAGGTCGTGCGCCACTACGCCAGTCTCGATCCCGTCAGCCTGAACGCGAAGGACGGCAGGCCCGCGAAGCCGCTGAACCTCACCGCGCGGGAGCAGACCGACCTCGTTGTCTTTCTCCAATCGTTGAGCACCTTTTCCAATCCCTGGCGCCCCGATGACGGAGGGCAGTGCGACTGATCATGGATGCAAGCCCGAGCAGCCACGCAGACAGCTGGACTCCGGAACTGGAGCAGCTGCTCTCGACGTGGCACCGGCGGATGGACGCCTGCCAGCATGCGTACTATCTGGAAGCCGAGCGGTACAAGCGCTGGCATTTCTGGCTCGGCATTCCCGCCGTGATCTTTTCCACCGTGGTGGGAACCGCCGTCTTCGCCACGCTCGAGAACCAGGCCGTCGCCATCTCGGCGCGCGTGATCATCGCGCTGGTGAGCATCGCCGCCGCCGTTCTCGCCGGCCTCCAAACGTTCCTCCGTCTGTCGGAAACGGCCGCGGCACACGCGCAGGCGGGCGACTGGTATGCGGCGATCAAGCGCGACATCGAGCAATTGCGGGCGCTCCGCCGCGACGAGCGGGGCAATGCAAAGACCTGCACCGACACGCTGCGCAAGGAAATGAACAAGGTGGGCCAGAAGTCGCCCGAGCTGCGCGAGAGCTTGTGGACGGACATCGCCAAGCGCTACGGCCTCGACGGCGCCGGGGGGCCGCCGAGCGACCGGTGATGGCGGGTTAGGCCCGGAAACAAGCGTGGTTTATGATTCGTCCATGACCACGAAAAAATTCGAAATCCTGATACTCAACGCAATATCGCAGGTCGGGCTGAAGCGCTTGCCGGAGAAGGGCTACAAGGTCTCCAAGGACGCCGCGCATCCCGACGCGATCCTGGTGCGCTCGCACGATATGAACGCGATGAAGATTCCCGAGAGCGTGCGCGCGATCGGCCGCGCCGGCGCGGGCACGAACAATATCCCGGTGAAGGCGATGAGCGGGCGGGGCGTGCCCGTCTTCAACGCGCCCGGTGCGAACGCGAACGCGGTGAAGGAGCTGGTGCTCGCCGGGATGCTGATGGCGGCGCGGAACCTCGTTCCCGCGGTGCGCTTCGTGGGCTCGCTCGACTGCGACGACGACGCGCTCTCGAAGCGCGTCGAGGAAGAGAAGAAGCAGTTCGCCGGGGTGGAGCTGCCGGGGCAGACGCTGGGGGTGATCGGCCTGGGGAAGATCGGCAGCCTGGTCGCCGACGCGGCGATCAAGCTCGGGATGAACGTCCTCGGCTACGACCCCGAGATCACGGTGGAGGCCGCGTGGAGCCTGCCCTCGCAGGTGAAGAAGGCGAATTCAATCGAGGAGATCCTGAAGAACAGCCAGTTCGTCACGCTGCACGTGCCGCTGCTTCCCGTGACGAAGCACCTGATCAACACGAAAAACCTGGAGCTGATGCACCCGGGCGCGATCCTGCTCAATTTCTCGCGCGAGGAGATCGTCGACGCGAAGGCGGTCGCGCAAGCGCTCGCCTCCAAGAAGCTCAAGTACTACGTGACCGACTTCCCGGCGCAGACGCTGTGCGCGAATCCCGCGGTGATCGCGCTGCCGCACCTGGGCGCCTCGACCCGCGAGGCAGAGGACAACAGCGCGGTGATGGTCGTCGACCAGGTGCGCGAGTACCTCGAGCACGGCAACGTCCAGAACGCAGTCAATTTTCCCGACGTGATGATGGGACGCGAGTCGCCTTACCGCGTCGGCGTGGCGAACGCCAATGTGCCCAACATGGTGGGCCAGATCTCGGGCGCCATGGCCAAGGCCGGGCTCAACATCCACAACATGATCAACCGCTCCAAGGGCGAGATGGCCTACACCTTGGTCGACGTCGACAGCGCGGTGGACAAGGCGCTGATCGACGGCCTCGCGCGCATCAAGGGCGTGCTCGCGGTGCGCTACCTGCCTTCGTCCTGACTCCGCGCTTCCGCTTTTCCCCGTAGGCGATTTCCAAGGTCTAGGCTCGTCCCTCCCACAGTGCGGGAAGGCGGGCTATTGACAAGCGGCGATTCGCTGGTACGATAAGTAAAACACTGTTTCATTCAGTGAAACATGCAAAAAGTCCTGCAACTGATTCAGCGAAAGGCGGTCCAGTCGGGAGCGCCGGCCATCGGTACGGAGACGGTGGACCTGTCGCTGCGCCTGCTGGAATACCTCGCGCGGTCGTCGGAGCCCGTCGGCGTATCGGACCTGGCGCGCGAGTTCGGATCGTCGAAGGCGACCGTCTATCGCCATCTGCAGGCCCTCACGCACCACGGCTTCGTTCATCAGGAAGCGGCGACGCTGCGCTACGC
>JBGQKQ010000102.1:0-10673 GCA_041499655.1 Gammaproteobacteria bacterium | reverse complement strand
GCTGTTTGCCGCGGCGTGCTCGAAGACGGACTACATGTCTAGTTCCACGCCCGCGCCGGTATCGCAGTCGTTGGACGTCCGACTGCAGGAGGTCTTTGGCACCGCCGCGGGTCTCGACAGCCTGATGGATTTGCAGGCACCACCCGGCGATCCGCGCCTTTTCATCGTCGAACGAACAGGCCACATACGCATCGCGCAGGGAGGCGCGCTGCTCGCGACGCCTTTCCTCGACATCTCGAGCCGGGTGCTTCCTTTTGTAGGAGAAAGCGGGCTGATCTCGCTTGCATTCGATCCCAACTATTCGACGAATGGCTTCGTCTACGTCCATTTCATCGAGACGAACCTCGATCCCAACGGCGATATCGTGGTCGAGCGTTACCAGGTTTCAGCCAATCTCAACGTGCTCCAGCCCTCGGGGACTCCGGTGATCAGAATTCCACACCACGATGCGACCAATCACTATGGCGGCCGCGTGGCGTTCGGACCGGACGGCATGCTCTATCTCTCGACCGGCGACGGCGGGGGAGGGGACAACCAGTTTCACCACGCCCAGGATGCGACCTCGCATCTCGGCAAGCTCCTGCGCATTGACGTGAGCACGCTGCCCTACGCGATCCCGTCCACCAACCCCGTCTTTCCGGGTGCGGCTCGGAACGAGAACTGGGCGATCGGCCTGCGCAACCCGTTCCGCTACGCGTTCGACGGCGGGAAGCTCTATATCGCCGACGTGGGACAAAGCGCGCGCGAGGAGATCGACGTGGTCGACGCGATTGCCGGGGGGGCTCAACTACGGCTGGAACATCATGGAAGGATCATTGTGTTCCGCCGGACCCTGTCCGCCACCCGGGATCACGTTGACTCCGCCGGTATACGACTACGATCACACCCGTGGAGAGTGCGCCATCATCGGCGGCTACGTCTATCGCGGGTCGGTGATGCCCGGACTGCAGGGAACGTACTTCTTTTCCGACCTGTGCCTTGGGTTCGTGCGCGGACTCACGATCCAGAACGGTGTCGCCACCGTGGTGCAGGCGCCGAACGCCAATGCGGGTGCCGGAGTCACTCAGTCCTTCGGACAAGATGGTATGGGCGAGCTCTACATACTAACCGGCGACGGCCGGGTGCTGAAAATCGTGAGCCCCTGAGCCGCCTTACTGTCCCTCTCCCCGCTTGAAGGTGCCGGCCACGCCGCGCCAAATGTTCATGGTGGTCGCTCTGATGTCTCCGGCGGACGTGCTCGCATGCGCGGCCTTGAATTCGAGTATCCCGATTTCGGCGCAGGCGTTCAGGAAGTCCGCGGCGTCGCCGACCGCCACCTCGCACGCTTCGGCCAGTTTGCCGGAAAGTATGCCGTCGGTAGTGAGCATCGCCGCCATCTTCAGGTGGGCCTGCCGGTAAGGCAGCCTGGCGAAGTCCGGCCAGCGGGCTAGGCGCACGGGCTCGCGCGGATTCCAGCCGCCGAGCGACTCGCCGGCGCCGGTGACCAGGCCCGTCAGCCACAGCAGTTCTTCCAGAGGGCGGGGCTGGATTCCCCACCGGGCGAGACGCGCGGGAAGCTTGTCGGTGTTCGCGACCGGCACGACTTTCCCGTCGAGGCGGCGCCGGCTGCGCAGGAGCGCGATCAGCTCGTCGGTGGTCCTCGAGGAGTAAAAGACCTTCTGTTCCGGATCGGCCACCAGAACCGAGCCGTTCGCGAGCACCAGGTCCGCGGGGTGGGGCTGGTGGCAGGCCCTGCGCACCAGCGCAGCGAACGTGGCCTTGCCGCGCCCGGGGGCGTCGCGCGCAGGGTCGGAGAGCTGCAGCTTCCCGGCGACCGCGGACAAGACCTCGGCCACGCTGTGGGGGCCCCCGGTCTTGAGCGGCTTGAGCAGGGTCCACTCCGCCCCGAGCACCTGATCCCGGCTGAGCGCGATGCGCGGAATGCCGCCGAAATGCACGTTCTCCCATACCTGGCGCCCTTCCGGGCCGTCCAGATCGACGAGAACCGCGTCCGGAAGGTCGCCCAGACGCGCAGCGAGGCACCACTGCGGTTCCAGATACGACTTGAGCAGCGCGAGCAGCGAGCGCAGATAGCGCTCCTCGTCGGCGCCGACGCTGGCGAGCGACAGCACAAGGGGGCGGGGCTGGTCGTCGGAATTCACCGGTCGTCGGCTCGTTCAGGCGCGGACCGCGCTGCCGCGGACCACCGGCAATCCGGCCATCGCCCAGGCGTTGGTGCCGCCGTCGACGTGCACCACGCGCGTGAAACCCGCCGAGCGCAGGGCGGCGGCGGCGAACTGGCTGCGCGTCCCGGTCTGGCACACGCAGTACACCGGCGCATCCGTTCCGATGCGCGCGAGCAGGCCGGCCGGATCGAGACGGTCGAGCGGGACGTTCACCGCTCCGGCGATCCGGACGCTTTCGAACTCGGCCGGCGTGCGCACGTCCAGGAGATGGATTCCCGGAGTGCGGAGCACCTCCGCGAGCTGCTGCGCCGAGACGTTCTGCACTGCGACGCGATTCTCGAGCGCCGCCCACTGCTCGGATGCACGCCCGACCGCCGGCTGATCGGCGCCCGCTCCGAGATTGGAGGGGACCGCCTCGTGAATGCGCGCGGGCATCGGCAAGTTGAGCTGGCTCATGACGGAGAGGAATTCCTCGCGGGTCTTGTTGGCGACGCGCGCATTGAAGCGCTTTTCCTCGCCGATGCTGCTCACCCTGCGGCCCTTGTAGTCGTGCCCCGGGTAAACGAGGATCTGCTCATCGAGCCTGAAGAGCTTTTCGGTGATGCTGTGCCACAGCGCCTCGGCGCTGCCGTTCTGGAAGTCGGTGCGCCCGCAGCCGCCGATCAGCAGGGTATCTCCGGTAAACACTCGGTCGCGCCACAGGTAGGACACGCTTCCCGGCGTGTGCCCGGGCGTGGCGATGGTGAGAATCTCTTCCTTGCCGAAGAGAATCACGTCGCCGTCCTGGAGCAGGCGGTCGTAACCCTGCGCGTTGCAGTCGCGGCACACCGCCGTCTGCGCGCCGGTCGCCCGCTTCAGGGCCTGCGCCGCGGTCACGTGGTCGGCGTGCACATGCGTTTCCAGCGTGTACTTGAGCGTGAGGCCGTGCTCGCGCAGCAGGCGCACGTCGCGCCCGGCCTGCTCCGCCACCGGGTCGATGAGGACCGCTTCGTGGCGGGTATCGTCCGCGATGAGGTACGTCAGCGTGGACGATACAGGATCGAAAAGCTGCCTGAAAAACATTGCATCTCCGGCTCCCGATCTCCTCCACCTCAGACCGGGGAACGGGAGAGCTCCGCGGCGGCGCTTTCGAACCCGGCCTCGTCGAGCCGTTCGAGGGAAAGGTGCCGGCCGCTATCATAAAGCAAATAGTTTCGCGTGGTCGCACGCAAGTACGACGGATCGTAATGAGTATGCAACAGGTCCGCGACCAGGTCCGGCCATGCCCCCGAATCGGCCTGGCCGAGCCAGCGTCCGACCACTTCGTGGCCGTAGTGGACGGTCAGGCATTTGAGTTTCTCCTTGAGCCCCGCAGGTTCTACAAGGAAGTGCTTATATTCCCCGATGAGAAAGCGCACCCGCTCCGCCGCAGGAACCTCGAGGCGCATGCACTCGCCCTCGCGCATGCGCTCGAGGAGCCTTGCCGAAACCTGCAGCTGTCCGATCTTCTTGCTCTCGGCCTCGACATGGACGGGCCGGTCGGGATCGAAGCCCTTGAGCGCGTTCCACACCAGGCTGTCGAACATCTTCTGCGAGGGTTGCGGTTCGCCGGGCAGGTCCCCGAGCAGGGAGCCGCGATGGCGGGCGAGCTGTTCGAGGTCGAGCACCTGCGCTCCCTGCGCGGCCAGCGCTTGCAGCAGCCGGCTCTTGCCGCTTCCGGTGGCGCCGCACAGGACCCGGAAGCGGAATCTTTCCGGAAGCCGGTCGAGCTGCGCCATGACTTCGCGCCGGTATGCGCGGTAGCCGCCCTCCAGCGTCGCCGCGTCCCAGCCCACTTCCCGCAGCACGTGCGCCATCGAGGCCGAGCGCTGGCCGCCGCGCCAGCAGTAGACGAGCGGTCGCCAGCCCCGCTCGCGGCCGCGGAAATGTTCGTCGATATGCCGGCCGATGTTCTTGGATACGAGCGCCGCGCCGATTTTTTTCGCGTCGAACGGGGAGACCTGTTTGTAGAGTGTTCCGACCCGGACCCGCTCCGCGTCGTCGAGCACCGGGCAGTTTACCGCTTCGGGCACGTGATCGAGCGAGAATTCGGAGGGCGAGCGCACGTCGACGACCTCGTCAAAGGCATCGAGCTGTGCTACCGTAACGGCGTTCGCGCGCTTCATTCCGCCCTCGATTTTATTCCATGAACGCTCCGGCCGACTTGATCCGCCTCACGCAGTTCTCCCACGGGGGCGGCTGCGGATGCAAGATTGCGCCGGCGGTGCTCTCCGAGATCCTCGCCAAGACGCCGGTCCGCGGGCTGCCGGAGGACCTGCTCGTCGGAATCGAATCGAGCGACGACGCCGCGGTGTACCGGCTGAACGACGAGCAGGCGATCGTCGCGACCACCGATTTCTTCACGCCCATCGTCGACGATCCCCGCGATTTCGGCCGCATCGCCGCGACCAACGCGCTCTCGGACGTCTATGCGATGGGCGGAAAACCGATCTTCGCGCTCGCGATCGTCGGCATGCCGCTCGAAAAAATGCCGGTCGAGGTCATCCAGCAAATCATCGCGGGCGGCGAGTCGGTGTGCGCGCAGGCCGGCATCCCGGTCGCCGGCGGCCATTCGATCGATACGCTGGAGCCGATCTACGGCCTGGTGGCGATCGGTCTGGTGCACCCGAAGAAGGTGAAGAGGAACGACCGCGCCAAGGCGGGCGACGCGCTCATTCTCGGGAAGCCGCTCGGCGTCGGAATACTCTCCGCCGCGTTGAAGAAAGGCAAGCTCTCGGCCTCCGGGTACAAGCAGATGGTCGAGGTCACGACCCAGCTGAATACGCCGGGCACCGCGCTCGCGGAAATGGAAGACGTGCACGCGCTCACCGATGTCACCGGGTTCGGCCTGGCCGGGCATTTGCTCGAAATCTGCCGCGGATCGAAGCTGGGCGCCGAGGTACGCTTCGACGACCTGCCCATCCTGCCCGAAGCCCTCGAATGGGTGAAGGAGGGCACCGCGACCGGCGCGTCCGACCGCAACTGGAAAGGCTATGGCCATGAAGTGCGCATGCCCGCAGGTTCACCCGACTGGATGCGCAAGCTCATCAGCGATCCGCAGACGAGCGGGGGCTTGCTGGTTGCATGCGCGCCTGAGGCGGAAAAGCGTGTAATCGAGGAATTTCGCCGCCAGGGCTTCTCTCTTGCCTGTCGCATCGGGGCGATGCGCGCCGGCGCGCCCGCGCTGGCGGTCACTTAGGCGGCAAGACTACCATCGTCGCGAGCTTCCGCCACACGTTCTCCAGAAGGATCGGCTGGGCCTCGGCCGTCGGGTGCACGTTGTCCGCCTGGAACTGCCCGCGCTGGTCGAGACCTTCGAGGAGAAACGGCACGAAAACGATTCGCTCGCCGCGCGCGATGTCTCCGAAGGCTGCCCGGAACGTGTTGACGTAGGGCACGCCGTAGTTGGGCGGGAGCTGCATGCCCACCAGCACGACGCGCGCGCCTTCGCGCTTCGCCGCCTGCACGATGGCCGTCAGATTCTCCTTCATCTTCCCGACCGGAAGCCCGCGCAAGCCGTCGTTCGCGCCCAATTCGACGATGACGATAGAGGGTTTATTCGCGGCGAGCGTCTTGCCGATCCGCGCCGCGCCGCCGGCCGAGGTCTCGCCGCTGATGCTTGCGTTCACCACGGTATAATCGGATTTGCGCCGCTTCAAGCGCTCGCCGAGCAGGGCGACCCAGCCCGCGCTCTGCGGTATCCCGTAGGCCGCGGAGAGGCTGTCCCCGTAGACCAGGATGGCCGGCGCCGCGATCGCGCCGCCGCCGAAGGCGAGCAGCGCGGCAAACAGTATCGATCTCATGCCTGATTTCCCCCAATCCATCGTCGAGGCGACCGGACTCTCGAAAATAGTTTCACTCGCCAACGGCGCTCCGGAGCTGGTTATTCTGAAGGACATTTCGCTCAAGGTCATGCCCGGCGAGGCGGTCGCCATCGTCGGCGCCTCGGGCTCCGGCAAGTCGACGCTTCTCGGGCTGCTCGCGGGGCTCGACACGCCGAGCTCGGGCGAGGTGCGCCTCGACGGAACGGATCTGTTCGCCCTGGACGAGGACGGCCGGGCGGCGCTGCGCTCGAGGCTGCTGGGCTTCGTGTTCCAGTCGTTCCAGCTGCTGTCGGCGCTGAATGCGCTGGAGAACGTGATGCTGCCGCTCGAGCTGGCTGGCGATGGGCGCGCGTCCGGTCTTGCGCGCGAGATGCTGGCGCGCGTGGGCCTCGCCGAGCGCCTCCATCATTACCCGAAAACCCTTTCGGGGGGCGAGCAGCAGCGGGTGGCGCTCGCCCGCGCCTTCGTCACGCGGCCGAAGCTGCTCCTCGCCGACGAGCCCACGGGCAATCTCGACGCCGCGACCGGCGCCGGAGTGATCGACCTGATGTTCGAGCTGAACGCGCAGGCGCGCACCACGCTGCTGCTGGTCACCCATGACGAGGCGATCGCCGGCCGCTGCGCGAGGAAGATCCGCCTGGTCGCGGGCCGCATCGACGGCAAGGTCCGGGACTGATGGCGCGCCTCGCTTTCAGAATGCTCCTTCGCGACTGGCGCGCGGGCGAATTGCGGGTGCTCGCGCTCGCTCTGGTTCTCGCCGCCGCAAGCGTATCGAGCGTGGCCTTCTTCGCCGACCGGGTGCGCCAGGCGCTCACCCGCGAAGCGCACCAAGTGCTCGGAGCCGACGTGCTGCTGAGCGCCGACCACCCATGGAGCCCGGAGTTTCGCGAGGCGATGGCGGGGCCGGGCCTGAGGCACGCCGAGAGCGTGAGTTTCGTCAGCATGGCGAGGGCCGGTGACGAGGCGCAGCTCGCCGCGGTCAAGGCCGTGTCGCCGGACTATCCCTTGCGGGGGAAGCTGCGAACCGCCCCGGAGCTCAACGCTGCGGATGCCGATGCGGCCGGCGTCCCGGCCGGCGGCACGGTCTGGCTGGACGAGCGGATGATGGCGGCGTTCAAGCTCAAGCGAGGCGACGCGATCGAGCTCGGCCGGGCGCGCTTCCGCGTCGGCGCGGTGCTCACGCTCGAGCCGGATCGCGGCGTGTCCTTCATGAACTTCGCGCCGAGAATCATGATGCGCGTCGAGGACCTTCCCGCCACCGGCCTGATACAGCCGCAAAGCCGCGTCAGCTATCAGCTGCTCGCGGCGGGCGAGCGCGAAGCGGTGGGTCGATTCGAGCAATGGGCGAGAGCGCGGCTCGGCCGGGGCGAGCGCGTCGACAGCCTGGAGAATGCGCGGCCCGAGGTGCGCGCGGGCCTGGACCGGGCGCAGAGTTTTCTCGGCCTCGCCGCGATGCTCTCGGTGATCCTGTCCGCGGTGGCCGTCGCCCTGGGCGCCCGGCGCTACACCGAGCGGCATCTCGACGGATACGCGGTGATGCGCTGCATGGGCGCGGGACAGTCAAGGCTCTTCGCCCTGTTCGCCTGGGAGTTCCTTTTTCTCGCGCTCCTGGCCTCGCTCGCGGGATGCGCGCTGGGATTTCTGGTCCAGAACGTGGTCGCATGGTGGCTCGCTTCCCTCGTACCCGGGACGCTGCCGCAGCCCGGCTTCGCTCCGCTGCTGCAGGGAGGCGCTGCCGGCCTGGTGCTGCTGCTGGGTTTCGCGCTGCCGCCGCTGCTCCAGCTCAAGGACGTTCCGGCGCTGAGGGTGATCCGGCGGGACATCGGGGAGGTGCGCCGGGGCGCGGTGGCTGTATACATAGCAGGGCTTGCCGCGGCATTCGTGCTCCTCCAATGGCAGGCGGGAGAGCTGAAACTCGCCGCATACGTGTTCGCCGGCTTCGTGGGTTCGTTCGCGATCTTTGCGGCGATCGCCTTCGGGGCCTTGCGCCTCGTCGGAAGGCTGGGTCGCGCGGGCAGCGTCTCCTGGCGCTATGGCCTCGCCAGCCTGATGCGACGCCCGCGCAGCAACACCGTGCAGATCGTGGCGATCGCGGTGGGACTCACCGCGGTCCTGCTCCTCACCCTGATCCGGGCCGATCTGCTGGATTCCTGGAGGCGACGCCTGCCGCCCGACGCGCCCGACCGTTTCCTGGTCAACATCCAGCCGGAGCAGCGCGGGCCTCTGGCGGAATTTTTCCGGCGCAACGGCGTGAAGGAGCCGCAGACTTTTCCCATGGTGCGCGCGCGCCTGATCGCGGTGAACGGAAAGCCGGTGAGCGCCGGGGACTATTCCGACGAGCGGGTGAAGCGCCAGATCGAACGCGAGTTCAACCTGACCTACCTGTCCGAGCTGCCGCGCGACAACCGCGTGACCGATGGCGCCTGGTTCGGTGCGCAGGATAGGGCGGGCGGCGCCCTGTCGGTCGAGCACGGAATCGCCGGGCGCTTCGGGATCCGCGTCGGGGACCGGCTCGAGTTCCTTTCCGCGGGGCGGAATTTTTCCGCGCCTGTCACGAGCGTGCGCAAGCTCGACTGGGACTCGATGCGCCCGAATTTCTTTTTCATCGCCACGCCGGCGCTGCTCGAGGGCT
Organism: Gammaproteobacteria bacterium; assembly: GCA_041499655.1. GTDB lineage: Bacteria > Pseudomonadota > Gammaproteobacteria > Burkholderiales > SG8-39 > VBDM01. Next base: position 2,034 of record JBGQKQ010000102.1, on the reverse strand, counting down.
TTCCGTCGAGCTACGTCGCGAGCTTCCGCGCGCCGCCCGGCGATGCCCTGCTCACCCTGCGCCTGTCGCAGTCCTTTCCCAACCTTACCGTGATCGACGTCGGCGTGGTTCTGCGGCAGGTCCAGGCGGTCATGAACCAGCTGATCGGTGCGGTGCAGCTCGTGTTCCTGTTCGCGCTCGCCGCCGGCGTCCTGGTGCTCTACGCGGCGTTGCTCGCCACGCAGGACGAACGCATGCACGAGGCCGCGGTGATGCGCGCCCTCGGGGCGAGCCGCGCACAGGTGCTCTCGGCGCAGCGCGCCGAGTTCGCCGTGCTCGGGATCATCGCGGGCGCGCTGGGCGCGCTCGGCGCGAGCGCGATCGGCTGGGTTCTCGCGACGCGCATCTTCGAGCTCGATTTCATCTGGAACGGATGGATCTGGCTGGCCGGTCCGGCGCTGGGGCTCGCCTGCGTCGTGCTGAACGCCTGGGCCGGTGCGCGCGCCGCGCTCGGCCGGCCGCCGATGGCGGCATTGCGCGAAGCCGTCTGAGGGAGAGGCAGCGTTACAATGCGCCATGGCTGAAATCACCCTTGCGGCCCTCGGCGTCGCGCTGATCGTCCTTTTCCGGGTGCTGCGCCGCCTGGTCATGCTCGAGCGGGACTTTCGCGACCCCGCCGCGGTGCTCGGCCCGGTGCTGGAGCAGAAGCACCGCGAGATGCTGAAGGATCTGCACGAGGGGCTGACGCAGCAGGGCGACCGGCTCGGCAGGAACCTCGCCGATTCGAGCGAGCGGCTCTCCGCCAAGATCGACCAGCGTCTCGACCAGATCGCGGGCAAGGTCGACGAGCGCCTGGAGGAAGGCTTCAAGAAGACCAACGACACCTTCGTCAGCGTGATGCAGCGGCTTGCGACCATCGACGAGGCGCAAAAGAAGATCGAGAGCCTCACGGGAAGCGTCGTCAGCCTGCAGGAGCTGCTCGGGGACAAGCGCTCGCGCGGCGCTTTCGGCGAGGTGCAGCTCGAGGCGCTGGTGAGGAACGTCCTGCCGAGTGCCGCGTTCGAGATGCAGTACACGCTCGGGAACGGGACGCGGGTCGACTGCGTCCTGCGTCTGCCGCCGCCGACCGGCATGGTCCCGGTCGATTCCAAGTTCCCGCTGGAGAATTACCACCGCATGTTCGACCGCGAGGCCGACCAGGCCGAGCGCTCGCTCGCGCAGAAACAGTTCAAGGCCGATGTCCGAAAGCACGTCGATGATATCGCGCGAAAATACATTATCGCGGGCGAGACCTCCGACGGCGCGGTGATGTTCATTCCCGCGGAAGCGGTGTTCGCCGAGATCCACGCCTACCACCCCGAGGTGGTCGAGTACGCGATCGGCAAGCGCGTCTGGATCGTGTCGCCTACCACGCTGATGGCGGTGCTCAACACCGCGCGCGCGGTGCTGAAGGACGTCGAGACGCGCCGGCATATCCACGTCATCAAGGAGGAGCTCGGCAAGCTCGGGGTGGATTTCCAGCGCTTCGACGAGCGCATGAAGAAGCTCGCCGACCACATCCGCCAGGCGCACCAGGACGCCGAGGACGTGCAGGTTTCCAGCCGCAAGATCTCCCAGCGCTTCCAGCAGATCGAGTCGGCCGAGATCGAGGAGAAGCCGGCGGCGAACGTCGTGCGGCTCGAGACGGACAGGAAGTAAGCGCGGCCATGACGGCGACCGATGCGCGGGCGAGGTGCGACGCGTTGCTGGAGGTGATGCGCAACCGGCTGACGACCCGCCAGTTTGATCCGGGATATGTCGTGCCGCGCGAGCACTACGAGCTGATCCTGGAAGCCGCGCGCCACGCGCCCTCGGGCGCGAACGCCCAGCCCTGGCACTACATCGTGGTGACCCAACCGGAGACGAAGAAAAAGATCGCCGACTACTTCGTCGAGGAGCAGCGCCGCCGCGCCAAGCTGAAGATGAAGTTCCCGACGCCCAATTACCGCGGGCTGGAGACGGCGCCGGGCATGATCGTTGTTGTCGCGGATTTCCGGTTTACACGCGCGTTCCCCG
>JBGQKQ010000101.1:0-10746 GCA_041499655.1 Gammaproteobacteria bacterium | reverse complement strand
TGTCGCGTACGCCCCAGTCGAAGGTCGAGTAGGTCAGCCTGCCGGGGAAGGTGCCGAAGTAGGTCTTGACGAAGCGCTCGTCGTCGCCCCACACCGTCGACATGCAGCCCGGCGGCAGCGGCGGCTCGATCGCGACCACGCCCTTTTCGCCGTCGGCGACCGGTTGTCCGGTCCCTTCGTGCAGCAGGCGCACGTCGTAGCCGTAGCAGGGAAACGAGGGCGACCCCATCTTGATCGGCGTCTTCTCGACGCCGGGATGCGCCGACAGCAGGGGCCAGCCGGTCTCGGTCTGCCAGTAATGGTCGATAACCGGCCGGCCGAGCGCCTGTGTGATCCAGGCGTGGGTCGGCTCGTCGAGCGGCTCACCCGCAAGAAACAGGTGCCGGAGCGAGGATAAATCGTATTTCTTCAGGTACGCTGGATCGTGCTTCTTCAGGACCCGGATCGCGGTCGGCGCCGAGAACATCACGTCGACCTTGCGATCCTGCACGATCTTCCACCAGATTCCGGCGTCGGGCCGGATCGGGACCCCCTCGTACATGATGGTGGTCATGCCGGCGATGAGCGGCGCATAGATGATGTAGGAATGCCCGACCACCCAGCCGATGTCCGATGTGGTGAACATGGTCTCGCCCGCGTTGCCGCAGAAGATATGCTTCATCGAGGCGGCGAGCGCCACCGCGTAGCCGCCGACGTCGCGCTGCACGCCCTTGGGCAGCCCTGTCGTCCCCGATGTGTACAGGATGTAGGACGGTTCGTTCGATTCGAGCCAGGTCACCGGGACCTTCGCGTCCAGGTGCCTTGCGCGCAGATCCGAATAGTCGACATCGCGCCCCGCTACGCTCTGCATGTCCTTGTCCAGGCCGCGCCGGAAGATGACGACCTTGGCGGGAGGGTGCTTCGCCAGCCGGATCGACTCGTCGACCAGCGACTTGTAGAGCACCACCTTCCCCATGCGGCTGCCGCCGTCCGCGGTGACCATGAGCCCGGGACGCGCGTCGTCGATGCGCGCGGCGAGACTCGCGGCGGCGAAGCCGCCGAACACCACCGAATGGATCGCGCCGATGCGCGCGCAGGCGAGAACCGTGAACACCGCCTCGGGAATCATGGGCATGTAGACGATGACCCGGTCGCCCTTGCCCACCCCGAGCGATCTCATCATCGCCGCCGCGCGCTGCACCTCGGCGTGCAGTTCGCCGTAGGTGAAGCTGCGCTCCTCGCCGGTTTCCGTGGAGATATAGACGAGCGCCTTCTGGCCCGCACGCGCGCCCAGATGCCGGTCCACCGCGTTGTGGCAGAGATTGGTCTCGCCGCCGACGAACCACTTCGCGAAAGGCGGCCGGTCGTATTCGAGCACGCTGGAGTGCGGCCGCCGCCAGTCGATCAACTTCGCCTGCTCAGCCCAGAATCCCTCGCGGTCGGCGATCGAGCGCCGGTGGAATTCCCGGTAGGTGCCCATGAGGGCTCTATTTGGGACGGATAGCCTGCGTGATCTTGTCGAGAGGGATCTCGACATTCAGCTTGCGGCACACCGCGACGAGGAATGGCAGCATGCGCCGCAGGACCTCGCTCGCCGCGTCACCGAGCTGCTCGGCGTTGGCGTGCTCGATGACCTGCACTGCCCGGTCGATGTCACTAGGCAGGCTCATCGGCTTCACCAGGCTCACTTCGTCCCGATTGACGATACGCTGCTGCGCCTTGCGGTTCGCTGCGTCGCTCAGACGCTGCTGCGCGAGCTTCATCAGCTCCTCGATCGACGTGGCCGTATCCACGTCCAGTGCCGACAGGCCCATGCTCGCGCCGATCTTCAGCACCTGGCCGCGGTAGTTGACCTGCGCCTTCTCGAGTTGCTCATGCATGCGGCGCGCGAACGCGAGCGCCTGCTGCGAGGAAGTGCCTGGAAAGATCACCGCGAAATTCGCCTCGCCGGTGCGCCCCATCGTGTCCTCGATGCGCAGCGTTCCCATCACCAGCTTCGCGATCCTCGCGAGCAACTGGTCGGCGACGGCCTTGCCGACCTTCTCGGTGGTCTCGGCGTGAGTATCGACCTGGAACACCAGGACCGAGAGCGGTCCGCCGTGCCTGCGGGCGTGCGAGAAATGCTTGGTTCCCTCGGTGGCAAGGTAGTGAGGCGTGAAGGTGCCGGTGAGCGTGTCGCGCGTGGTGGTCTGGTCGATCGTCTCCTTGCTGACGACGAGCTGCTGCTTCGCCTCAACCAGATGCAGCAGATTGTCGATGCGCGCGAGGATCTCGGTGCCGTCGGTGGTCTTGGTGATGAAATCGTTCGCCCCCGCCGCCTTGGCTCGCTTCTTGGTCGCATCGTCCTCGTCGCCCGAGATCACGATCACCGGAATGCTCTTGATCCGCGGATCCTGTGAGCTGCGGATCCGCTCGAGCAGGGCGAAGCCGTCGAGCTTGGGCATCTGGATGTCGGAGAACACCACCACGATGGAGGGATCGCTCGAGAGCGCCTGCCAGCCGGCTTCGCCGTCGGCCTCCTCCTTCACGTCGAAGCTCTTGCGGATCAGGCGCGCGATAGTCGTACGCACGATGCGCGAGTCGTCCACGAGGAGCACGCGCTGCTTCGGATTCTGGGTGAGCGGGTTCGCGCTCATGTCAGGCGGCCATGTCGACGACGATCCGGCCCTTCGCTGCGCCTTTCAGGAAGCCGTCGAAGGCCTGCGGCAGGTCGTCGAAGGCGATAGTGCGCGTCATCTCCTTCAGGTGCGCCGGCCGCATGTCCCCGGCCAGATGGCGCCACACCTCCTGGCGCAGGGGCATCGGCGTCGTCCCCGAGTCGATGCCGAGGAGGCTGACGCCGCGCAGGATGAAGGGCGCCACGGTGGTGTTCAGATTCATGCTCGCCGCAAGGCCGATCGCGGCGATGGTTCCCCCCGTCATCATGGTGCTCGCCATCCAGGCGAGTACTTCGCCGCCGAGGTTGTCAACGGCTCCAGCCCAGGTCGCCTTGTCGAGCGGCTTGATCCTGGAGAGATCGAGGCTTTTCCTCGACATCACGTCCTTGGCGCCGAGCATTCTGAGGTAGTCCGATTCGCCCTCCTTGCCAGTGAGCGCGGTCACGCTGTAGCCGAGGCGTGAGAGCACGTCGACGGCGATCGAGCCGACGCCCCCGGTGGCCCCGCTCACGATCACCGGACCGTTCGCGGGCGCGAGCCCGTTCGCCTGCATGCGCACCACCGCGAGCGCGGCGGTGTAACCGGCCGTGCCCAGGGCCATCGCCTCGAACAGGCTCATCCCCTTGGGAACGGGAACTGCCCAGTCGGCCGGAACGCGCGCGTACTCGGCGTAGCCGCCGTCGTGCGCCACGCCCAGGTCGTAGCTGGTGCAGATGACCGCGTCGCCGCGCTTGAAGCGCGGGTCGGCCGACTCGGTCACCGTTCCGGAGAGGTCGATTCCGCCGACACAGGGGAAGCGGCGGATGATCTTGCCGGCCCCGGTCGCGGCGAGGGCGTCCTTGTAGTTGACGCTCGAATACGCCACCCGCACCACCAGCTCGCCGGGGTCGAGGTCCTCGAGGGCGAGCTCCTCGAAACGCCCGGTCGCCTTCTTTTCCACTTCGCGGATGCGGTAGGCTCTGAACTTGTCCATGGGTGCCACCCGATTATACCGGGCGAGGCGGTGCGACCCGGGCGCTTAATCGGGGGCGCGCCGCGCCTCGGCCAGATAGGCACGCGACTGCATTTCGACGAGCCGGCTCGACGTGCGGTCGAACTCGAACACCATGGCGCGCAGGCGTGCGTCGCGGGGATCCTCCTCGATCCGGAGCAGCTTCTCCGGCCCGGCTTCGGCGGAAACGATCAGCTTGACGCGGTTGTCGTAGAACACGTCGACCATCAGCGTGAAGCGGCGCGCCTCCTCGGCGAGCGCGAGGCCCATGCGCGGCACGCCGGACACGATCACCGTGTGAAAACGCCTGGAAAGATCCAGATAATCGTGCTGCGAACGCCCCCAGCCGCAGATCACCCCGAAGTCGAACCACACGACGCCGCCGGCGCGGTGAAGGTAGGGGATCACCCGCCCCTCGACGTCGAGCTCGTGGAATTCCTCCTCGACCTCCGCGATCCTCCTGAAATTTTCCATGAGCGCCCGGTCCGCCTGCTCGCCGAGTGGCGAGTGATAGACCTTCACGTCCTCGAGCATGCGCTGGCGGTAATCGACGCCGCCGTCGACATGCAGCACGTCGAGGCGCTCCTTGAGCAGCGCGAGCGTCGGGAGGAAGTTCTCGCGCTTGAGCCCGTCCTTGTACAGCTCGTCGGGGTGATAGTTCGAGGTCATGCAGCAGACGACGCCCAGGTCCATGATCCGGCCCAGCAGGCGGCCGACGATCATCGCGTCGGCGATATCGTTGACGTGCATCTCGTCGAAGCAGATGAGGCGGTAGCGCTTGGCGATCAGCTCGGCGAGCGCCGCCAGGGGGTCTTCCCGGCCCTTCAGCTCTTCGAGCTCCCGGTGCACGTCGCGCATGAAGTGGTGGAAGTGCACGCGGCGCTTGCGCACCAGCGGCAGGCACAGGTAGAAGCTGTCCATGAGGAAGCTCTTTCCCCGGCCCACGCCGCCCCAGAGATAGACGCCGCGCGGCAGCGGCGGACGCACGACCAGGCGGCGCAGCGCGCTCGAGCGCCTTGCCTTGTACGCGGTCCATTCCTCGTACAGCTGTTGCAGCCGCTCGACCGCCCGGAGTTGCGAGGAGTCGCTCTTGAACCCGCGCCGGTCGAGGGCCCGGTGATAGAGCTCGACGACCGAGAGGTGCCCGCCTTTCGCGAGCTCCTGTTCGTCCCCCGCTTCCAGAGCGCCCTCCCGTATCATCTAGATGTTGAGCGCGCGCTTGTCCACCGCCAGCGCCGCGTCCTTCATCGCCTCCGAAAGCGACGGATGCGCGTGGCAGATCATGCCGATATCCTCGCTGCTCGCCCTGAACTCCATGGCGACCACCGCCTCGGCGATCAGCTCGGAGGCGAAGGCGCCGATGATATGCACACCGAGGATCGCGTCGGTCCCGGCGTCGGCGAGGAATTTGACCAGGCCGGTGGTGTCGCCGAGCGCGCGCGCCCTCGCATTCGCCATGAACGGGAACGTTCCGGCACGGTAGGCGACGCCCTCGGCCTTGAGCTGCTGCTCGGTCTTGCCCACCCAGGCGATCTCGGGTGTGGTGTAGATCACCCAGGGGATGGTGTTGAAGTCTACGTGCGGATGCTGGCCCGCGATGCGCTCGGCCACCGCGACGCCTTCCTCCTCCGCCTTGTGCGCCAGCATCGGGCCGCGCACCACGTCGCCGATCGCCCATACCCCGGGCAGGTTCGAGCGGCACTGCTCATCGACGGCGACGAAGCCGCGATCGAGCTTGAGCCCTACACCCTCGGCGTTCAGTCCCTGCGTGTTCGCGACGCGGCCGATGGAAACGATGAGCCTGTCGAAGGCTGCGCTCTGCGGCTTGCCCTCGGCGTCGGTGTACTCGACCGTGATGTCCGTCTTGGACTTCACCGCGGAAATCTTCACGCCGAGCTGGATCTTGAGGCCCTGCTTGGCGAAGATCTTCGCGGCTTCCTTCGCGATCTGTTCGTCGGCCGCCCCGAGGAACGCGGGCAGTGCCTCGAGGATCGTCACCTCCGAGCCGAGCCGGCGCCACACGCTGCCCATCTCCAGGCCGATCACACCGGCGCCGATGATGCCGAGGCGCCTGGGCACCTCGGGAATGGTGAGGGCTCCGTCGTTGCTGAGGATCAGCTTCTCGTCGAAAGGCGCCCCCGGCAGCGCCCGCGGGCTGGAGCCGGTCGCGACGATGACGTTGCGCGCGGCGAGAATCTCCGTCCCCACCGCGACTTCGGAGCCTTCGGCTCCGGATTTCACGAAGCTGCCCCGGCCGTGAAAAAACGCGACCTTGTTCTTCTTGAACAGATAGACGATGCCGTCGTTGCTCGCCTTCACCACCTGGTCCTTGCGCCTGAGCATCTGCGCGAGATCGAGCTCCAGCCCCTTCACGCGCACGCCGTGCTCGGCGAAATGATGCCCCGCCTGCTCGAAATTCTCCGAGGACTGGAGCAGCGCCTTCGAGGGAATGCAGCCGACGTTGGTGCAGGTCCCGCCGAGCGCGGGCCTGCCCTCGGCGCTCTTCCAATCGTCGATGCAGGCGGCCTTGAGGCCGAGCTGGGCCGCGCGGATGGCGGCGATGTAGCCCCCGGGTCCGCCGCCGATGATGACGACGTCAAACGCTTGAGCCATGCGAGTGTGCCCTACAGGTCGAGAAGGAGACGCGCGGGATCCTCGAGCGCCTCCTTGATCGCGACCAGCGACAGCACCGCTTCTCGGCCGTCGACGATGCGGTGATCGTAGGAAAGCGCGAAGTAGTTGATCGGGCGCACGACGATCTGGCCGTTCTCGACCACCGGCCGCTCGCGCGTCGCATGAACGCCGAGGATGGCCGACTGCGGCGGATTGATGATGGGGGTGGATAACATCGAGCCGAACACGCCGCCGTTGGAGATCGAGAAGGTGCCGCCGGTCAGCTCCTCGATGGTGAGCTTGCCGTCCTGGGCGCGCTTGGCGAAGTCGGCGATCTTCTTTTCGACGTCGGAGAAACTGAGCTGGTCGCAGTCACGCAGGATCGGCACCACCAGACCGCGCGGGCTGCCCACCGCGACGCCGATGTCGAAGTAGCCGTGGTAGACGATGTCGTTGCCGTCGATCGAGGCGTTCACGATCGGATATTTCTTCAGCGCATGCACCGCCGCCTTGACGAAGAAGGACATGAAACCCAGGCGCACGCCGTGCTCCTTCTCGAAGCGCTCCTGGTACTTCTTGCGCAGATCCATCACCGGCTGCATGTTCACTTCGTTGAAGGTGGTGAGGATGGCCGCGGTCGACTGCGACTGGACCAGGCGCTCGGCGATACGCGCGCGCAGGCGCGACATCGGCACGCGCTGCTCGGGGCGGCCGGCGAGAATCTGGTCAATGCTGACCGGCGCCGGAGGTTGGGGCAGCGTGGGCTTCGCCTCGGGCGCCGCCGGAGCCTTCGCGGGCGAGTCCATCACGTCCGCCTTGGTAACCCGCCCGCCTTTGCCGCTGCCGGCGATGGCCGCCGTATCAATGCCTTTCTCTTCGGCGAGCTTGCGCGCGGCGGGCATTGCCGGGGCCGGGGCCGGTTTTGCCGCGGGTACCGCGGTCGGCGCCGGTGCTGCCGCTTTTGCGGGAGCGGCTGCGGATGCCGCCGCCTTGCCGTCCGTGTCGATGGTCGCGATGACCTCGCCCGCTTTTACCGTGCCGCCATCGCCCTTGACGATCTTGGCGAGCACGCCGTCCGCCGGCGCGGGCAACTCGAGCACGACCTTGTCGGTCTCGATATCGATCAGGTTCTCGTCGCGCTTCACCGCCTCGCCGACTTTCTTGTGCCAGGCGAGCAAGGTGGCTTCCGCCACCGATTCGGAGAGCTGCGGGACTTTGACTTCGATAAGCATACGTCTCTACTTCCTTCCTGTGCCCTGAACCGGCTTCACCAGGTTGTCCGTCAGCGGCCTGAACGCCGCGTCGACCAATTCCTTCTGTTGCTCGTTGTGTAGCGATGAGTACCCGACCGCGGGCGAGGCCGCGGACGCGCGCATCGCATAGCCGAGGACCTGGTCCTCGCGCATGTGCTTGAGGATATAGCGCTGGATCCAGTACCACGCCCCCTGGTTCGCCGGCTCTTCCTGGCACCAGACGACCTCGCTCGCGCTCTTGTAGAGGTTGACCTGCTCCTGGAACTCATCCTGCGGGAATGGATAGAGCTGGGCGATGCGCGCGATGGCGACGTCCTTCACGCCACGCTCCTTGCGCGCAGCCATGAGATCGAAAAATACCTTGCCGCTGCAGAAGATCACGCGCTTCACGTCCTGCGGGCGGATGCCCTGGTCCCAGTCGGCGTTCACCGGCTTGAACTTGCTCTCGGCAAACTCCTCCAGCGGGGACACCGATTCCTTGTGCCGCAGCAGGCTCTTCGGCGTGAAGATGACGAGCGGCTTGCGGTAGGGTCGGATCATCTGCCTGCGCAGGAGGAAGAACATCTGCACGGGCGTGGCCGGAACGCACACCTGGATGTTGTTGTCGGCGCACAGCTGCAGGTAGCGCTCGATGCGCGCCGAGGAGTGCTCGGGTCCCTGGCCTTCGTAGCCGTGCGGCAGCATCATCACCATGCCGCAGATGCGCCCCCACTTGACCTCGCCCGCGGCGATGAACTGGTCGATCACCACCTGCGCGCCGTTGGCGAAATCGCCGAACTGGGCTTCCCAAACGACCAGCTCGTTGGGCTCGGAGGTCGAGTACCCGTACTCGAAGCCGACCACCGCCTCCTCGGACAGGACCGAGTCGATCACGACAAAATCGCCCTGGTTGGCAGCGACATGGTTGAGAGGGATATAGCTGCCTGAATCCCATTTCTCGCGGTTCTGGTCGTGCAGCACCGCGTGGCGGTGAAAGAACGTGCCGCGCGCGCTGTCCTGGCCGGAGATGCGCACCGCGAAGCCGTCCTTGAGCAGCGACGCATACGCGAGGTTTTCCGCCATGCCCCAGTCGACCGGCATCTTGCCCTGCCCCATCAGGCGGCGGTCGGCGATGATCTTTTCCACGCGCGGATGCAGCTTGAAGTTCGAGGGGATGGTGGTGAGCTTCTCGGCGAGGGCCTTCAGCTCGGCGAGTGGCAGTGTAGTGTCGTCCTTCTCGTTCCACTTGCTGCGGTTGTACTTGGTCCAGTCGACCGCGAACGGCGGCTTGAAATTCGACAGGATCGTCTTGTTGGTGTGGTAGCCGCCGTCCAGGGACTGGCGGCAGGTGGCGACCATCCTGTCCGCGTCCTCGGGCCCGATCACGCCCTGGGAGGCGAGCCTGTCGGCGTAGAGCTTCCGCGTCCCGGGGTGCTGGTTGATGATCTTGTACATCAGCGGCTGCGTCACCATGGGCTCGTCCTGCTCGTTGTGTCCGAGCTTGCGGAAGCACACCAGGTCGACCGCGATGTCCTTCTTGAATTTCGTGCGGTAGTCGAGCGCGATCTCGATCGCCATGACCGCCGCCTCGGGATCGTCACCGTTCACGTGGAAGATGGGCATCTCCACCATCTTCATCACGTCGGTGCAGTACAGCGTCGAGCGGCTGTCGCGCGGGTCGGAGGTGGTGAACCCGATCTGGTTGTTGAGGACGATGTGCACCGTGCCGCCGGTGCCGTAGCCCCGCGTGTTCGACAGGTTCAGCGTCTCCATCACCACGCCCTGGCCGGCGACGGCGGCGTCGCCGTGGATCAGCACCGGCAGCACCTGATCGCCCCCGCGGTCCTTGCGGCGGTGCTGGCGCGCACGCACCGAGCCCTCGACCACGGGATTCACGATCTCGAGGTGCGAGGGATTGAAAGCGAGCGTCAGGTGCATCGGCCCGCCGGGCGTGTTGATGTCGGACGAGAATCCCTGGTGGTATTTCACGTCGCCCGCGAGGATCGAGTCGTCGTGCTTGCCCTCGAATTCGGCGAACAGGTCCTTGGGCATCTTGCCCAGCGTGTTCACGAGCACGTTGAGCCGCCCGCGGTGGGCCATGCCGATCACCAGCTCCTGCACGCCGGCTTCGCCGGCGCGCTGCAGCAGGTTGTCGAGCATCGGGATCAGCGTGTCGCCGCCCTCCAGCGAAAAGCGCTTCTGCCCGACGTAGCGCGTGTGCAGGAACCGCTCCAGGCCCTCGGCGGCGGTGAGCCGCTCGAGGATGTGCCGCTTGGTGTCGGCCGAATAGCTCGGCTTGGAACGGACCGGCTCGAGCCGCTCCTGGATCCAGCGCTTCTCCGCGCGGCTGCTGATATACATGTACTCCACGCCCAGGGTGCCGCAGTAGGTCTCCCGCAGGGCCTTGATGATTTCGCGCAGGCTGGCCTGCTCCGGCCCGAGGAGCGTCCCCGTGTTGTACACCGTGTCCATGTCCGCCTCGGTGAGGTCGTAGTAGGCGGGGTCGAGCTCCGCGATGCGCGGGCGGTCCTGGCGCTTCAGCGGGTCGATATCGGCGAGGAACGCGCCGCGGAAGCGGTACTCGGCGATAAGCTGGATCACCGAGTTCTGCTTGCGGTCGAGGCCGGTGACCGCGGCAGCGGGCCTCGCCGCACCGGCCTTCGCGCGCTGGGCGAACGCCGCCACGATAGGCGCGTGCGCGACGTCGCTCCCCGCACCGTTTCCGCCCGGGGCGGCGGACGGCACCGCCTGCAGCCGGTCGAAATAATCGCGCCACTGCTGGGGAACCGCCTGAGGGTCGCCGAGCCAGACCTCGTACAGTTCCTCGATGAAAGGTGCGTTGGAGCCGGAGAGGTAGGAATTGGAGAGGAATTCCTTCATGACGCTCATATCGGAATCTCCGTGGACCGCCCTGAGTCGCGCGCGCTCAGCGCTTGTCGATCGGCGCGAACTCGCGACGCATGGCGCCATGGTAGAGCTGGCGCGGACGGCCGATCTTGTACTCGGGATCGGAGATCATTTCCTGCCACTGCGCGATCCAGCCGACCGTGCGCGCGAGCGAAAAGATGCACGTGAACATCGACACAGGGATGTTCAGGGCGCGCTGCACGATGCCCGAATAGAAATCGACGTTCGGGTAGAGCTTGCGCTCGACGAAGTAGTCGTCCTCGAGCGCGATCTTCTCCAGCGCGAGGGCGAGCTTGAAGAGGCGATCGTCGTGCAGGCCGAGTTCCTCCAGCACCTCGTGGCAGGTCTCGCGCATGAGCTTCGCGCG
>JBGQKQ010000100.1:0-10813 GCA_041499655.1 Gammaproteobacteria bacterium | reverse complement strand
GATCGCCGAGGCCGCGGTGATCGGCGTGCGCCACCCCAAGTGGGACGAGCGGCCGCTGGTGGTGGCGGTGAAGAAGCCGGGCGCGGAGGTGACGCGCGAGCAGCTGCTCGAGTTCTACAAGGGCAAGGTCGCGAAATGGTGGATGCCCGACGATGTCGCCTTCGTCGAGCAGCTGCCGCATACGGCCACCGGCAAGCTGCTCAAGACCAAGCTGCGGCAGGACTTCAAGGACTACAAGCTGCCGGGCGCCTGATATGATCACCTCGCAAACCATCAAGGAGAATCCAATGCAGGGTCTCAAGAATCTCGCACTTGCAGGTTTGGCTGCCGCTGTCCTTGTGCCGGGAGGCGCGCTCGCCCAGCAGCCGGTGAAGATCGGCTTCGTCATGTTCCTCTCCGGCCCCGCCGCGTCGCCGTTCGGCGTGCCGGCGAAAAACTCCGCCGATTTCGTCGTCGACGAACTGAACGCGAGGAAGGGACCCGCGCCGTACGGCAAGGCCGGCTTCGGCGGATCGAAGATCGAAATGGTCGCGGTCGACGAGGCCGGCACCACCACCACGGTGGTCACCGAGTTCCGCAACCTGGTGCAGCGTAGCAACGTCGACCTGGTGATCGGCTACATCTCGAGCGGCAGCTGCCTCGCGATCGCGCCGGTGGCCGAGGAGCTGAAGAAGCTCACCAACTTCTTCGACTGCGGCACGCCGCGGATTTTCGAGGATGGATCCTACAAGTACGTGTTCCGCACCTCGCCCACCGCGACCATGGACAGCGTCGGAGCGGCGCTGTTCGTGAAGGAAGCGAAGGGCAGTGTGAAATCGATCGCGGGCCTCAACCAGAACTACGCCTGGGGCCAGGACTCCTGGAGCGACTTCGAGGCGTCGATGAAGCAGCTCGTGCCCGGCGTGGAAGTCAAGACTTCGCAGATGCCCAAGCTGTTCGCGGGACAGTACAACGCGGAGATCTCCTCGCTTCTCGGCTCCGGCGCGGACGTCATCCACTCGAGCTTCTGGGACGGTGACCTGGAGGCGCTGATCCTGCAGGCGTCCCCGCGCGGGCTGATGGACAAGAGCATGACGGTCCTCACCACCGGCGAGACCACGATGCACAAGCTCGCCGCGCAGATTCCCGACGGCACGGTGCTGGGCGCTCGCGGTCCCTTCGGCCCGTACGCGCCCGACAACGCCTACAACCGCTGGTTTTCGAAAGGCTACGAGGCGCGCTTCCAGGCCCCGCCCAACTACGCCTCCTACCAGATGGCGCAGGCGATCCTCGGCGTGAAAGCGGCCTGGGAAAAGGCGATGGCGGCCAACGGCGGCAAGCGTCCCTCGAACGAAGAGGTCGGCGCGGCGCTCGAGCACATGAGCTTCGAGGGCCCCGGCGGCCCGGTGCGCATGGCGATCGGCAAGGGCCACCAGGCGATCATGGAAACCGCGTACGGCATGACCCGGCGCGTCGGCGGCAAGCTCACCATGGTCAACGTGAAGCGCTACCCCGCGGAGCTGGTGAATCCGCCCGAAGGCGTGAAGAGCGCCGACTGGATCAAGGGCGGCTTCAAGAAGTAGGCGGGAGCCGGATCGAAGGCGGCTGCGCGGCAGCGAGCAGCCGCCTTTTTTTCACCTGGAATCACCTTGAATCAGATCGGCCCGGTCCTCGTCGACGGCGTGATCTATTCCGCGTGGCTGTTCATCGCCGCGGTAGGGCTCACGCTCGTCTACGGCGTCATGAAGATCCTCAACGTGACGCACGGCAGCTTCTACGCGCTGGGCGCCTACGCGGGCGCCTCGCTCACCGGGGCCTGGCTCGCGCGGGGCTATCCGCCGATGCTCTCCTACGCGGTGTTGTTCGCCGGTGCGGTGCTCGTGACGCTGGTGTTCGCTCCGGCGATCGAGCGCGGTCTGCTGCGCTTCATGTACGCCAAGGACGAGGTGGTGATCCTGCTCGTCACCTACGCGCTGTTCCTCATCCTCGAGGACACGATCAAGCTCATCTGGGGCGTGAATCCGTATTTCGTCGCCGAGCCGTATGCGCTGCTCGGCAGCTTCGAGGTCGGCGGCCTGCGCTATCCGACCTACAACCTGATCTCGGTCGGCCTCGCGCTCGGCTTGAGCGTGGGGCTCGCGTGGGTCCTGCACAGCACGCGGGTCGGCAAGCTCCTGCTCGCCGTGATCCACGATCCGGAGATGAGCCGCGCCCTCGGCGTCAACGTCGACCGCTTCTATCTCGTCACCTTCACGCTCGGGTGCTTCCTCGCGGCGCTCGGCGGCAGCTTCACCGCGCCCACAGTGTCGGTCGTGCCGGGCCTGGGCGTCGACGTGATCGTGCTGTCCTTCGCCGTGGTCGTCATCGGCGGCCTGGGAAGCCTGCCCGGGGCGGCGCTCGGCGCCGTGATCGTCGGGCTGGTGCGCTCGGTCTCGGTCCACTATCTGCCGCAGGTCGAGCTCTTCGTCATCTACTCGGTGATGGCTCTGGTGCTGGCCTTCAGGCCCCGCGGCCTTTTCGGGCTCGCAGAGCCGCGGCGGATATGAGGCGAGACCGCACGCCGGCCCTGCTCGGGGCGATCCTCGCCGCCGTGGTCGCGGGCGGGCTCGTACTTCCGCAATGGATGCTCTTCATCCTCACCATCGCCTTCGCCCAGGGGCTGGTGGTGCTCGGGCTGATGCTGCTCCAGCGCGCGGGGCTGGTCTCGTTCGGGCAGGCCCTCTACTACTGCGTCGGCGCTTACACCGCCGGCGGCCTGGGGCGCGCGTTCGGCACCGGCGACCTCTTCGCGCAGATGCTCGCCGGGGCCGCGGCTGCCGCGCTGGTCGCGCTGGTGCTCGGGTTCCTGCTGGCGCGATACCGCGGCATCTTCTTCGGGCTGCTCAGCCTCGCGCTGTCGATGATTTTCTACGGCCTGATCGTCAAGAGCGAGGCGCTGGGCTCGACCGACGGCATGAACCTGGTGAAAACGACCCTGTTCGGCGTGCGCCCCGACGCGGCCTGGGTGCGCTATGCCATGGCGGTCGCGGCCGCGTGCGTGGCGCTGGTCGCGGCGCTCCTTACTCACCGCTATCTCGGGACGCCCCTCGGCCGGCTCGGTCCGGCGATCAAGGACAACGAGATCCGCGTCGAATACATGGGCGCATCGGTGCGCTACGCGATCCACGTCAACACCGTGATCGCCGCGACGCTCGCCGGAGCGGGCGGGGCGCTCGCCGCGACCACGGTCGGGCACATCGATCCCGAAATGGCCTACTGGACGACCTCGGGCGAATTCGTCTTCATCGCGATTCTCTCGGGCGCGGGGAGCGTGGTCGCGCCGTTTTTCGGCGCGCTCGTCTTCGGCGCGATCCACACCGTCGCCTACGATCTGTCGCCGAACACCTGGCAGATGAGCATGGGCGCGGCGCTGCTGCTCGCGATCGTGTTCCTGCCGGACGGGCTGTGGTCGCTGTTCGTCCGGCGCAAGGCCGCCTGATGGCTGCCATCCTCGAGGCGCAGGGCCTGTGCAAGAGCTTCGGCGCGGTCACCGCCGCCGAGGGCGTGACGGCCGCCATCGAAAAAGATTCCGTGGTGGGCCTCATCGGCACCAACGGCGCCGGGAAGACCACGTTCATCAACATGATCACCGGCTATCTCAAGCCGGATTCCGGCAGCATCCGCTACGAAGGGCGCGACATCACGGCGCTCGCGCCGCGGAACATCGCGCGGCTGGGCATCTGCCGCTCGTTCCAGATACCGCAGCTCTACAGCTCGCTCAGCGTGCGCGAGAACATGCTGATGGCGCTGGGGATCATGCTCCACACCGCGGACCTGGGCGGGTTCTTCTCTTTCGGCCGGCCGAACGTTCCCGGGCACGATGCGCCCGCCGAGGAGGCCGCCGACCGGATTCTCGGGCGCTTCGGCCTGGCCGAGTACAGCGGCAAGAACGCGCAGGTGCTGCCCGGCGGGTTGCGCAAGCTCCTGGATATCGCGCTCACGATGGCGGCGAAGCCCCGGGTCCTGCTGCTCGACGAGCCGACCAGCGGCGTTTCCGCCCAGGAGAAATTCGGCATCATGGAAGTGATCATGCAGGCGGTGAGAGCCGAAGGCGTCACCGTGATCTTCGTCGAGCACGACATGGAAGTGGTGAGCCGCTTCGCCGGGCGCGTGCTCGCGTTCTACGACGGGCGCATCATCGCGGACGCGCCGCCGGAGGCCGCGCTGAACGACGCCGAGGTGCGGCGCTACGTGGTCGGCGCAGTCCATGCTTAGCATCCGCGGGCTGAACGTCGATATCAGTGGCGTGCCCATCCTGCGCGAGGTCTCGCTCGAGCTGCCCCAGGGGAGCATGGCGGGACTGATCGGACGCAACGGCGCGGGCAAGACCACGCTGATGAAGAGCCTCATGGGCCTGCTCAAGGTCGGAAGCGGTACGGTGCGCTTCGGCGACACCGACCTGCTCTCCCTGCCCACACACGAGCGGGCGCGGCTGGGCATCGGCTACATGCCCGAGGACCGGCGCCTCGTGCCCGAGCTGACCGCCGAGGAGAACGCGCTCGTGCCCGCGTGGGCCGCGCGCGCGCCGGACGCCGCCGCCCGGCTGCAGAGGGCTTACGCGCTCGTTCCCGAGGCGCGCGAGTTCGCCGCGCGCAAGGGGCTCCAGCTCTCCGGCGGCCAGCAGAAGCTGGTCGCCCTCGCGCGAGCGCTCGTCTGCGGCACGAAGCTGCTGCTGCTCGACGAGCCCTTCGAGGGCGTTGCGCCGGCTTTGGCGCAACGCCTGGCCGAGGTCGTCGCGGGCCTGAAGAAAGAGGGCGTGTCCGTGATCCTCTCCGAATCCGATCTGCAGCATTCCGTGCGCCTGGTCGATCGCGTCTACGTGATCGACCGCGGCAGCGTCGCCTTGAAGGAGCAGTGAACATGATCGTCGAAGAGCGCATTTACACTTTGCACGCCGGCAAGGTTCCGGAGATGGTGAAGCTCTACGGAGAGGAAGGGCTTCCCCTTCAGGAAACCTACCTCGGGAAATTCATCGGCTATTTCACCACCGAGACCGGCAACCTCAACCAGGTGGTGTTCATGTGGGGCTACGACAGCCTCGACGACCGCGCCGCGCGGCGCGCGCGCATGGCCCAGGATCCCGAGTGGCAGGCCTACCTGAAGAAAGTGCAGCCGCTCATCATGACGCAGGAAAACCGCATCCTGAAGCCGGCGGCGTTCTCGCCGATCCGCTAGAGCGATGGTTTTCGACCGGGGCGATCCGCGCGCGGTGCGACGGGCGGCGCGCTCGGGCGCCTTTGCGGGCGTCACCGCGGGCCTCGCACCCGGCTTCGTGCAGGGCAACGTTTGCATCCTGCCGCGCGCGTTCGCGGCGGACTTCCGCGCCTACTGCGAGCGCAATCCCAAGCCCTGCCCGCTGATCGGCGTGTCCGAGCCGGGCGATCCGCGCCTGCCTTCCCTGGGCGAGGATCTCGACATCCGCAGCGACGTGCCGCGCTACCGCGTGTTCCGCGACGGCGAGCTGAAGGAGGAAGTCACCGATATCCGCGACCTGTGGAGCGATGACATGGTGGCCTTCGTCATCGGCTGCTCGTTCTCCTTCGAGGAGGCGCTCGCCGAGGCCGGAGTACCCTTGCGCTATGTCGCCGAGGGCAGGAACGTGGCCATGTACCTCAGCAACATCGAAACCGAGCCGGCGGGGCCGTTCCGCGGGCCGATGGCGGTGTCGATGCGACCGCTGAAGGCCGCCGACGCGATCCGCGCGGTCCAGATCACCTCGCGCTTCCCCAGGGCGCACGGCGCGCCGGTGCACATCGGCAAGCCGGAGCTGATCGGCATCGACGATCTCGACCGCCCGTTCGCGGGGGACCGGATCGACGTCAAGCCGGACGAGCTGCCGGTATTCTGGGCCTGCGGCATCACGCCGCAGGCGGCGGTGCTGCGGGCGAAGCCTCCGATCTGCATCACGCATGCGCCGGGGCACATGCTGGTGACCGACGTGAAGAACTCGGAGCTGGCGGCCGGCTAGCTGCTGTCGTCTGCGTGAGACGGTTGCGGGGCCACCGCCCGAAGCGCAGAATGGTCCGGCCCAGTCATGTCGACCCGTTTCCGTATCTCCCGTCGCGATTTCCTCAAGGTGTCGGCTGCGCTCGGCGGCGGAATGGCGCTCGAGCTGACACTGCCCGCGCTCGGAGCGGAAACCCAAGGCCCCGAGATCACCGCCTGGATCGTGATCCGTCCGAACGACGAGGTCCTCATCCGCGTCGCGCGATCGGAGATGGGGCAGGGCAGCTCGACCGGGCTGCCGATGCTGGTCGCCGAGGAGCTGGAGTGCGACTGGCGCAAGGTGCGCACCGAGTTCGTCTCGAGCGCCGAGAACCTCCGCCGCAACCGCGCCTGGGGCTCGATGGCCACGGGCGGCAGCCAGTCGATCCGCAGCTCGCAGGAATATCTGCGCCGGGCGGGCGCGACGGCGCGCGAGATGCTGATCGCCGCTGCGGCGCAGCGCTGGAAGGTGGAGGCGTCCGACTGCGACGCGGAGAACAGCGTGATCACGCACACGCCCTCGGGGAGAAAAGTGCGCTACGGACAGGTGGCGCAAACCGCCTCCAGGCTCGAGCCTCCGCAGGACGTGAAACTGAAGGACCCGAAGGACTGGAATCTCCTCGGCCGCTCGGCGCCGCGCCTCGACATCCACGACAAGGTCGTGGGCAAGCCGCTCTTCGGCATCGACGTCCAGCTGCCCGGCATGGTCTACGCCGCGATCGCGCAGTGCCCGGTGTTCCGCGGCAAGCTGAAAAACGTCCCCGACGAGCGCATCCTCGGCCTTCGCGGCCTCGTCAAGGTCGTAAAACTCGAGGACGCGGTGGTAGTGGTCGCGGACAACTGGTGGCGCGCGAGCCGGATGCTGAAGCTCCTGCCGATCGAATGGGACGTCGGGTCGAACGGCGCCGCCACCACCGGAAGCATCCGCGAATTCGTGCGTTTCGGGCTGGAGGATTCCGCGATCCCGGTGGCGCGCAACGACGGCGACGTCGAGGCCGCGTTCGCCTCCGCCGCCAAGGTGGTCGAGGCGGAGTACTTTGCGCCATTCCTCAACCACGCGCCGCTCGAGCCGATGAACTGCACCGCGCTGGTGAAAGGCGACCGCGTCGAGGTCTGGGCGCCGACACAGAATGCCGAGGCGACGCACGCGGCGGCGGCGGAGGCGGCCGGCGTCCCGCTCGAGAACGTCGAGGTGCACCTCACCTACCTCGGCGGCGGCTTCGGCAGGCGCGGCTTCCAGGACTACACGCGCCAGGCGGTGGCGATCGCGAAGGAGGTGCAAGGCCGGCCGGTCAAGCTGCTGTGGTCGCGCGAGGAGGACATGCAGCACGACTACTACCGCCCCATGACCCTGATGCGCTTCAAGGCGGGACTCGATTCCGCGGGCAAGCTCACGGCGCTGCGCGTGCGCGATGCGAGCCACTCGATCATGGCGGGGGTGCGACCCCTGGAGATCAGGGAAGGCATCGACCGGCACGCGCTCGGCGCCATCATCGATTCGCCTTACGCGGTGCCGAACCTGCGCATCGAATTCGCGATGAGGAACAGCCATGTGCCGGTCGGCTTCATGCGCACGGTGTTCCACTCGCAAAACCCTTTCATGCGTGAATGCTTCATCGACGAGCTGGCGGCCGCCGCGGGCAAGGACCCATACGAGTTCCGCCGCCCGCTGCTGAGCGACCGCCCGAAGGACCTGGCAGTGCTCGATGCGGTGGCGCGCGCTTCGGGCTGGGGCTCGCCCTCGCCCGCGGGCGTGCACCGCGGCATCGCCGTGCAGGATTCGCACGGCAGCTACGCGGCGGCGGTATTCGAGGTCTCGGTGAGCGGCGCGGGGGAGATCGACATCCGGCGCGTCGTCGTCGCGGTGGACCCGGGTCACGTCGTGAACCCGGACTCGGCCGAGGCGCAGGTGCAAGGCTGTGTCGCCTACGGGCTCACCTCGGTCCTGTGGGGCGAGATCACGCTGAAAGACGGCCGCGTCGAGCAGTCCAATTTCGACGACTACCGCATCATGCGCATCGCCGAGATGCCGCGAAGGATCGAAGCCGTCCTGGTCCCGAGCGGCGGCTTCTGGGGCGGGATGGGCGAGACCCCGCTCGCGCCCCTCGCTCCCGCACTGTGCAACGCGATCTTCGCGGCGACGGGCAAGCGCATCCGCTCGCTGCCGCTGAAGAACCAGGGCCTGCGCCTCGCGTGATCGACTGAGAGTAGACTACGCGCCAAGGAAAAGACAAGGAGACTTCCAGATGATCGAACTCACCGTCAACGGCAAGAAGCACAGCGTCGACGTCGAACCCGAAATGCCCCTGTTGTGGGTGTTGCGCGACGTGCTCGACGTGAAGGGCCCCAAGTTCGGCTGCGGCATCGCCCAGTGCGGCGCCTGCACCGTTCACCTGAACGGCGAGCCGGTGCGCTCGTGCTCGGTGCCGGTGTCGGCGGCCGGCGGCCAGAAGGTGCTCACCATCGAGGGGCTGGCGCAGCGCGGCCAGCTGCACCCGGTGCAGAAGGCCTGGATCGACAACGAGGTGCCGCAGTGCGGCTACTGCCAGTCGGGGCAGATCATGACGGCGGTGTCGCTGCTCGCCAGGAACAGCAACCCCAGCGACGCGGACATCGACGCGGCGATGACCAACATCTGCCGCTGCGGGACCTACGCGCGCATCCGCACCGCGATCCACGCCGCGGCGAAGTCCGTGAAGCCGGCGAAGGCGTGAGGAGATGAACATGAAGAATACCTCCCGCAGAGAATTTCTCAAACAATCCGCCGCGATCGGCGGCGGCCTCACCATCGGCTATGGTCCGCTCGGGGCGCTTGCACAGAATGCGGCGCAGAAGAGCGACGGGGTCGAGATCAACGCCTGGGTGGTGATCCGCCCGGACGACGGCATCGTCATCCGCTACGCCCGCTCGGAGATGGGGCAGGGCAGCATGACGTCGGCTCCGATGCTCGTCGCCGAGGAACTGGAGTGCGACTGGCGGCGCGTGAAAATCGAGTACGCCTCGGCGAACGCGAACGTGAAGCGCAAGCGCGCCTGGGGCGACATGGCGGCGGTCGGCAGCCGCACCATCCGCAACTCGCAGGAGTACCTGCGCAAGGCGGGCGCGACCGCGCGCGAGATGCTCGTCGCCGCCGCCGCCCGGCAGTGGGGCGTGCCCGCGTCCGAGTGCTCGGCGCAGAACAGCTTCATCACCCACGGCCCGAGCAAGCGCAGGGTGAGCTACGGCAAGGTGGCCGACGCCGCCTCGAAGCTCGAACCGCCCAGGGACGTGAAGCTCAAGGACCCCAAGGACTGGAAGCTGATCGGCAAGTCGGTGAAGCGCATCGACATCCCCGACACGGTGATGGGCAGGCAGCGCTACGGCATCGACACCCAGCTGCCGGGAATGCTCTACGCCGCGGTCGCACAGTGTCCGGTGTTCGGCGGCAAGGTGAAGGCCATGGATTCGTCCAAGGTCGAAGGACGCCGCGGCATCGTCAAGGTGCTTTCGCTGGAGAGCTTCGTCGCGGTGGTCGGCGACAACTGGTGGCGCGCCAAGGAAGCCCTGCGCGACGTGCACATCGACTGGGACGCGGGCGCGAACGGCAACGCCTCGAGCGCCAGCCTGATGGAGTTCTATCGCGCGGGCCTCAACGCTACAGAGGACATCGCGGTGGCACGCAAGGACGGCGACTTCGACCAGGTGTTCGGCGCCGCGACGAAGAAGCTCGAGGCGGAGTACTACACGCCTTACCTCGCGCATTCCTGCATGGAGCCCATGGGCTGCACCGCGGTCGTCAAGGACGGAAAGGTGGACGTGTGGACCTCGACGCAAAACGCCGAGGCCTCGCTGGCCGTGGCGGCCGCGACCGCGGGCGTGCCGCTGGAGAACGTCGAAGTGCACCGCGTGCAGCTCGGCGGCGGCTTCGGGCGGCGCGGCGGCGCGCAGGACTTCGTGCGCCAGGGCGTGATGATCGCCAAGGCGATGGAAGGCACGCCGGTGAAGATGCTGTGGAGCCGCGAAGAGGACACGCAGCACGACTTCTACCGGCCGGCTAGCCTGATCCGCATGAAGGCGGCGCTCGACGATGCGGGAAATCCGACCGCCTGGTATTCGCGCGTGGCATCGACGTCGATCTTCTCCACCCTGGTCCACCTGCCGCTCAAGCCGCCGTTTTCTCCCGCGGAGGGCGTCGATCCACAATCGGTCGCGTCGATCTTCGATCTGCCGCACTCGATCCCCAACGTGAAGGTCGAGTACGCGCAGCGCAACGCTTACGTGCCCGTCGGTTTCTGGCGGACGGTAGGCCACTCGCAGAATCCGTTCGTTCGCGAGAGCTTCATGGACGAGCTGGCGAGCGCGGCCGGCAAGGATCCGTTCGAGTACCGGCGCGCGCTGCTGCAGAAGTCGCCCAGGGACCTCGCCATACTCGAGGCGACCGCGAAGGCGGCCGGCTGGGGCAATCCGCTGCCCGCCGGGGTGTTCCGCGGCATCGCCGAGACCGAAGGCTACGGCAGCTACACCTCCGCGGTCGCCGAGCTGTCGGTCGACAAGAACGGCGAGGTGAAGATCCATCGCCTGGTGCTCGGCATCGATCCCGGCTACGCCGTGAACCCCGACAACATCCAGGCGCAGCTCCAGGGCAGCGCGGTGTTCATGCTGACGGCGATGTTCTGGGGCGAGATCACCCTCCGCGAAGGACGCGTGGAGCAGTCGAACTTCCACGACTACCGGATGATGCGCCTGCGCGAGATGCCCAAGGTCGAGATGGTGCTCGCGCCCACGGGCGGTTTCTGGGGCGGGGTCGGCGAGCCCGGCCAGGCCTCGATCG
>JBGQKQ010000099.1:0-10879 GCA_041499655.1 Gammaproteobacteria bacterium | reverse complement strand
GGGCGACCGCGACTATCCGCCCATCACCTACCTCGAAGACGGGGTCGCGAAGGGCTTCGACATCGACGTCATCCGGGCGCTCGGCGAGGTGCTCGGAGCGGATCTCCAGATCGAGCTCATGCCCTGGGACGCCGCGCAGAAACGCGTCCAGGAAGGCGGCGCGGACCTCCTCACCGGGATGAGCATCACCGAGGAGCGCAGGGCCTCGTGGGATTTCGCGGCGCCGACGATGACGCATTCCTTCGGCCTGTTCGTCACCGACCGGCAAGTGGCGATCCACGGCGTGGAGGACCTTCGCGGCAGGCGCGTCGGGGTGACCTCCGGGGGCCTGCCCAGGACCGTGCTCGCGAATCAAGGCATCGACCTCGTGCTGATCGACAACTACGAGAAGGGCTTCGAGCTGCTGCGCGCAGGCAAGCTCGACGCCGTCGCCGCCGACACCTGGGTGGCGGGCTACGTCATCAGCAAGAGCCGCATCCCCGGCGTGTCCCTCGCCGGCCCGCCGTTCGCGACGCTGGAGGGCGGCATCGCCGTGCCCAAGGGGAAGGCCGCGCTGCTCGGCGAGATCAACCGGGGGCTCGACCGGCTCAGGCAGCGTGGAACCCTGGACGACATCCGCCGCAAGTGGGAGCCCAAGCAGGTCGTTTTCCTGCTCAAGGAGGAGGTCACCTCCTTCTTCGAGTACGCGGCCCTCATCGTTGCGCTGATCCTGCTCGGCGCCATGACCGCCTGGATCTTCCGGCTGAAGAAGGAGAACCGGGGGCGGAGAAAAATCGCGAGCGAGCTGCAGCAGTTCCGCGCCGCGGTCGACGCCTCGGCCGACCTGGTCACGCTCATCGACACGCGGAAAATGCGCTACATCGACGTCAACCAGGCCACCTGCAAGGCGCTCGGCTACAGCCGCGAGGAGCTGCTGACCATGAGTCCGGCGGAAGTCTTCTCGATCGCGGGGCTGGAGCTCGGCGGCGCCTACGAGCGGTTGTTCGCGGGGGACCTGGCGGC
Organism: Gammaproteobacteria bacterium; assembly: GCA_041499655.1. Classification (GTDB taxonomy): domain Bacteria; phylum Pseudomonadota; class Gammaproteobacteria; order Burkholderiales; family SG8-39; genus VBDM01. The sequence goes on along the minus strand of JBGQKQ010000099.1, from coordinate 9,877 downwards.
GTCCAACGTCGAGGGCACCTACCGCCGCCGCGACGGATCCACGTTTCCCGTGGAATCGTTCCGCCGCGCGGTCGCCACCGCCGAGGGGGAAATCGTGGTCGCCATCGCGCGCGACATGACGCGCAGAAAGCAGACCGAGGCGAAGGTCCGGCGCCTGACGCGCGTGTACGCGGTGCTCTCCGGCATCAACAGCGCCATCGTGCGCATCACCGACCGCGACAGCCTGTTCGCCGAAGCCTGCCGCGTGGCGGTCGAGGCCGGGGAGTTCCGCATGGCCTGGATCGGCCTGCTGGACGCGGAAGGATCGCGGGTGAAGCCCGCCGCGTGGGCGGGCGACGTGCGCGACTACTTCGACGAGGCACCGCCGGAGATCATCGAGGCGAAGCCCGGCGGGCGCGGGCTCCCGGGACGCGCGGTGGCGGCGATGCAGCCGGTCGTGTCCAACGACGTGAAGTCCGATCCGCAGATCATCATGAAGAAGCAGCTGGAGGAGCGCGGGATCAATTCCTTCGCGGTGATTCCGCTCGTCGTCGGCGACAAGGCGGTGGGCGCGATCTCCCTGTACGCCGCGGACGCCGGCTTCTTCGACGACGAGGAGATGCGGCTGCTGACGGAGCTGGCGGGCGACATCTCCTTCGCGCTCGACCACATCGAGAAGGAGGAGAAGGTCCGCTACCTGGCCTACTACGATTCGCTCACCGGCGTCGCCAACCGCACGTTGTTCCTCGAGCGCCTGGCGCAGTACGTGGGCACGGCGCGCAGCGAGAAGCAGCAACTGGCGCTGATCATCGTCAATATCGAGCGCTTCAAGACCATCAACGACGCGTTCGGCCGGCAGGCGGGGGACGCGCTCCTCAAGCAGCTGGCCGCGCGGCTGCTGGAGGCGAACAAGGATCCGAACCGCGTCGCGCGCGTGGGCGCCGACCATTTCGCGGTGGTCGTTCCCCACGTGCTCAACCTCGAAACGCTGATCCGCAACGGCGAGCTCGTTTACCGGCGCCTCAACGACGACTCCTACGCGGTCGGCGGCACCGACATCCGGATTTCCACCCTGGCGGGGGTCGCCCTGTTCCCGGAGGACGCGGCGGACGCCGAGTCGCTGTTCCGCAACGCCGAGGCCGCGCTGAAGAAGGCCCAGTCGGGCGAGCGCTACGTGTTCTACGCGAGGCACATGACCGAGCGCATCGCCGAGAAGGTGGCGCTCGAGAACAAGCTTCGCCTCGCGCTGGAGAGGGACGAGTTCGTCCTGCATTACCAGCCCAAGCTGGATTCCGGGACCGGGCGCATCGTCGGGCTGGAGGCCCTGATCCGCTGGCAGAGCCCCGGTGCCGGGCTGGTGCCGCCGATGCAGTTCATACCCCTGATGGAGGAGACCGGGCTGATCCTCCCGGTGGGAGCGTGGGCGCTGAAGCGCGCCTCGCTCGACTATCGCCGCTTCGCCGAACTGGGCCTCGCGCCGCCGCCGATCGCGGTGAACGTCTCGCCGATCCAGCTGCGGCAGCGCAATTTCGTCGACAGCCTGAAGCAGGTGGTGGTCGACGGGGACAAGCCGACCGGCATCGACCTGGAGATCACGGAAAGCCTGATCATGGAAGACATCGAAGCCGGCATCGAGAAGCTGACTGCGGTGCGCGCGCTCGGGGTGAACATCGCCATCGACGATTTCGGCACCGGCTATTCGTCCCTCGCCTATCTCGCCAGGCTGCCGCTGCAGTCGCTGAAGATCGACCGCTCGTTCATCGTGGCGATGCTGAAAGATCCCGACACCATGGCGGTGGTGTCGACCGTCATTTCGCTCGCGCACTCGCTCAAGCTGAAGGTGGTCGCCGAGGGCGTCGATTCCGAAGACCAGGCGGAGGTGCTGCGCAGGCTGCATTGCGACCAGATGCAGGGCTATCTGTTCAGCAGGCCGGTCCCCTTCGAGGAGATGGCCGCTCTTCTCCGGACGGGAATCCCGGCGCTCACATTTCCATCAGGTCCCGCCCGACGGCGACCGGCCCGGCGCAGCGCTTCCTGACGCCCCCGGTCCACCCAGCGCTACGGCTTCTTCATCACCCACACGTTGTTCAGCGTCGGGTTGCGCTCGCGCAGACGTTGCGAATCGTCCTGCGCCCACCCGTCGATGCTCCCGCGGATGTCGGCGTTGACGTTGCCGGTGAGGTAGTAGCTGTGCTCGATGACGCCGTGGACCACGGGCGTGCAGTCGACCTGGTGGACCTTGTTGTGCAGCTGCGCCGGGTGCGCGGCGCCCGATCCCCCGAGGCGCTCGGGATTGCCCTTGGTGTAGTCCGAGATCACCATCGCCTTGTCGTCGCGGTTGTGATAGATCGTCACGTTGCGCGCGATCTGGTCGACCCGCTCGAGCGGCTGGCCCTGCTCGAGCGCCGTGTCGTCCACGTCGGGTGCGCACAGGAACACCTGCTCGAACAGCCGCGGCAGGGTGTTGCCCGGCGTGTGCTCGAAAGTGCGCGCTAGCGCGCTCTGCAGCAGGAAGTTCCCCATCGAATGGCACAGCAGGTGAATGTCCTGGCCGCACAGCGCCTCGCCGCCCTTCTTCGCGCGGTCGCGCAGGTCGGCGAGGAAATCGCGCGCCTTGAGGAAGGCGCGGCCCACCGCCGCGCCCGAGCCCGTCGCCTCGGAGCGGTCCGACTTGTACGACACCCAGGGCAGCGCCATGCCGTCCGAGGGCCAGGTGAACAGGATCACCAGGACGTCCTGCGCCGGATCGCGCCCCGGCGCGTTGCGCAGCATGGTCTGGAGCGCGAGGGCGTAGCCCACGGCGTCGTACCAGGAGACGTTGAAGCCGTGGATGTAGAGCAGCACGTCGCTCGCCTTCTTCATGTCGGCCATGACGTCGCCGAACATCGCCTTCGAGCCGAGCTTCGGATCCTGCGCGGCCTGCGCGATGCCGGGATTGATCGATTCCCGGTACGCCTCGATCTTCGCCGACTTGGCGCAGCCGCTCAGGTAGTCGCCCAGGCTGATGCCGTCCCCGGTTCCGCAGTCCTGCATGCCGGCGCCCAGGTGCTTGTCGATCTTCTTCTGGTCCGCATCGACGCGCACCCAGCCGAAGCGCAGGTTCTCCATCCCGTCGTCGCTGAATTTCGTGCCGTACGAGTCCGGATGCCAGCGGTCCGTGCCCTCGTGGTTGCGGTTGGTTGCGTAGTAGAGCGTCAGTTCCGCCATGTTGCCTCCTTGCCGGCGATCCTACTCCCGCGTCCCCGTCAGCGTAAGTCGGGGAAACCCTACACGTTCTTCAGATCTCCAGGAGGTCGCGCCCGACGACGATCGGCCCGCCGTAGTGCTTGCGCACGCCCTCCTCCCACATGGCGTCGGTGATCGAGGGATCGTCGCCCGGAACGAGATGCGAGAGGACCAGGGTCTTCACGCCCGCCTCGGCCGCGAGCTTGCCGAGATCCTCGGTGGTGATGTGGCTCGCGAGCAGGTGCTCGCGCAGGGTCGCGGCGTTCGGCACCTTCTTGAGGAGGTTCTCCAGGCCCGCGAGGTGCATGACTTCGGAAACTAGCACGTCGGCGCCCCTGGCGAGGGCGATGAGCTCGGGCGAATAGGTGGTGTCGCCCGAGATGACGATCGAGCGGTCGGCGGTGTCGAAGCGGTAGGCGTAGGCCTGCTCGATCGGCGGATGGCGCACGCGCGCGGCGGTGACTTTGACGTCCGGCTTCTCCAGCACCACCCCGTTGCGGTCGAATTCGTGCGCGGCGAGGAGCTTGCGCAGGTCCACGCGGCCTTCGTCGGCGATGCGCGTCTCGATGTCGAAGCGGTTCAATTCGAACCACGCCTCGGTCATGCGACCGAGCGGCGGCGGGCCGTACGCGTCGACCGGCGTCCTCAGGCCCGCGGCCCAGCCGGCGTAGATCAGGTTGCCGTAGTCGAGGTTGTGGTCGGAGTGATGGTGCGTGATGAAAATATGGCGCAGCGTGTCGAGCGCGAAGCCGGCGCGAACGAATTGCAGCGCGACGCCGTCGCCGCAGTCGATCACGTGAGGCACGTTGTTGACGACGATCAGCGTCGCGGGCTTCGCCCTCCCCTTCGCCGTGACGCGCGGCCCGCCGCCCGTGCCGAGGAGGACGAGCCGCGTGCGCGGACGTTGAGCGAAGCCGAAGGGAGAAAGCGAAGCCGCAGCGAGCGCCGCGGCGCCGGAGACGAAACGCCTGCGCGAGTTTATCGCCACGGGCCTACACCCTGCGCACGAACGCCGGCGTGAACTCCTTCACCGTCCTCGCGCCGCACTGCATCATTGCCGCGCGAAACTCGGTCCGCAGGATCTCCAGCACTTTCGCCACGCCGGGCTCGCCGAAGGCGCCCAGTCCCCACAGGTAGGGCCGGCCCACGCCGACGGCGTTCGCGCCCATGGCGAGCGCCTTGCAGACGTCGGTGCCGCGGCGGAAACCGCCGTCGACGAGCACCAGGATTTTCCCTTTCGTCGCCTCGACCACTTCGGGCAGCACGTCGATGGTGGCGCGGCCGCTGTCTTCGCCGCGCCCGCCGTGGTTCGACACGATCAGGCCGTCGACGCCGTATTTCACGCACAGCTCCGCGTCCTCGGCGGTGAGGATGCCTTTCAGCACGATCCTCATTTTCGTGGTGTCGCGCAGCCGCTTCACGAAGTCCCAGGTCATGTTCGCCGACTGGGTGTTGGTCAGCCCCGAGAGATCGATGCCGTCGTAGTTGGGCTTGCGCTTGACGCTGCCCTGCACGCCCGGCGTGTGGCAGGTCTTGCAGTCGCGCGTGTCGTTCTTGCGCAGGCGGAAGAAGGTTTCCTGGTTCCTGCCGCCGACGCGGTCCACGGTCACCGCGACCACCGGGCATCCGGCGCGCTCGGCGCGCTTCACCAGCGCGTCGGCCACTTCCCACTTGGGCGAGGCGTAGAGCTGGAACCAGATCGGCGCGCCGCGCGCCGCGGTCACGTCCTCGACCGAAGTCGACGCGGCGGTCGAGAGCATCTCGAGATGGCCGCCGATTTTCGCGGCGCGTCCCACGGCGGCGTCGCCCTCCGGGTGGTACGCCTTGTTGCCGCCGGTCGGGCAGATGAAGATCGGGTTCGGATACTTCACCCCGAAGATCTCGACGCTCGTGTCCACCTTGGAGACGTCGTTCATGCGCCGCGGCCGCAGGTAATACTTCGCGAAGGCCTCGCGGTTGGCCTTCAGCGTCGTCTCGGCGTCGATCCCCGAGGCCATGTAGCCGATGTGCGCGGGCGGCACGTTCTTGAAGAACACCGGCTCGAAATCGAAGACGTTGATCGCGTCCTCGGGCCTCGCGATCATGTCCGCCGCCGCCTCGAGGTCGGACAGCTTCGAGGGACGGTCCACGCCGCCCGCGGCCGAAGCGAAACCGGCGTAGGGCAGGAGCGGGCTCGCGGCGAGCCATTGCAGAAGACGGCGGCGGTGGTCGAAGCAGTTGAACGCCATGGTGCTCCCCCTTTGGAGGCGCGGTGGCCCGCGCTTGTCCGGGGTATCGTACTCCGGTCAGCCCGGTTCCTGCCCCTTCGCCTTGAACACGGCGCCGGCGGACGGCGTGGTGAGGAACCGGATCAGCGCCTTTGCCGCCGACGGGTCCTTCGAGCCCACGCCGGCGCCGGCATGGAAGGCAGTGTAGTTCTGCAGCTCGGGCGGAAGCGGCCCCAGCACCTCGACGCCGGGCGCCGCCATCAGTTCGTTCACCAGGATCACGCCGAACTCGACGTAACCGCCGGCGACGAGCTTGCCGACTTCCGCGCCCGAGGCGGCGGGCACGACTTTCGGCTTCATTTGCTCGGCGATGCCGATGCGCTCGAGCAGGCCCGCGAAGTAGATGCCGCTCTGGCCTTCCTTCGCCCAGGAGATCGATTTCGCGGCGAGCAGCGTGCGCTTCAGCGCGTCGGGCGTGCCGATGTCGGGCCGCGGCGCGCCCTGCTTGATGCCGATGCCCACGCCCGAGCGCGCGATCGCGGCGCGCGAGGCACCGTCCACCTTGCCCTGCTTGGCGAGATCGTCGATGCCGGCGCTGGTGAGGATGGCGAGGTCGAAGGCCTCGCCCGCTTCGATCTGGCGCTTGAGAGCCGCGGCGAGCCCGAAGGTGATCGAGAGCTTGTTGCCCGTTTCGCGCTCGAAGGCGGGCGCGAGCTCCTCCAGCGCGGCCTTCACGCCGTTCGAGGCGAGGACCTTGATCTCGGCGGCGCGGGTGGAGGCGGCGGTCAGCAAGGCGGTACTCCCGATGACTGCGGCGAAAAGAAACCTGGCCCTCATGTTTTCTCCCCTCTCACGGCTTCCACATGTATCCCAGAAAGACAGCGCCGACCTGCGAGCTGTCGGGCTTGGTCGCGCTCGAGCCGCCGTAAGACTGCCAGGTCTGCTCGACGGTCAGCGACAGGTGATGCGCCCCGGTCAGCTGCAGGGCGTACCCGGCTGCGACGAGGAAGCCGAGCCCGCCCGAGCTCTCGGTCGTCGACCCGACCGTGGAAACGAAGCGCGAGAGCCCGGTGCCGCCCCGGAGGAACAGGCCCGACTCCCAGGGAAACCAGGTCAGCGCCGCGAAGTAGTTGGAGATCGTGAGGCTGGTCTTGTCCCCGTTCAGCGTCTTGGCGGACTGCCCAAAACCGCTCAGGTCGATGCCTGCGAAAAGCCCGGGCCTGAGCGCGATGCCGAAGCTCACCACGTTGACCGCGACCAGGGGCGTCTTGTCCGTCGTTCCCTGCAATTGATCGTCGAAGGTAAAGGTACGCCCGTTGATTTTGGTCTTCGCGCCGAACCCGCCGCCGAGGCCCGCTCCGACGAACACTTTGGTTCTTTCCTCCGCGGGCGGGGCCGGCTTCGCGTCGCCGGGCGCAGAGCTGCCGGCCGCGCTCTCCGGCTGGCCCTGCGCGAGCGCCGGCGCGGCAAAGCCGGCGGCAAAGACGAGCAGCGCCGCGCGTAGCGGGACGTTATTCAAGGGGCTCCAGCTTGACGATGGACGCGCCGTGGTTGCTGCCGACCCAGAAGGTCACGGGCGTCGTGCTGTTGTCGACGAACACGCGCCGGATGTTGGTCTCGCGCGGCAGCAGGTAGTCGGTCATCTGCCCGGTCTTCGTGTCCAGGCGCGTCACCTGGTCGGTGATCATGGAGCCGGTCCACGCCTCCTCGTTCCTGTCGATCATGACGTCGTAGGGCGAAGACCACCGCGGCGCGATCTCCCAGTTCTTGAACTCCCCGGTGCGCGTATCGAGCATGCCGATCCTGTCGCCGCGGTACTGCGCGAACCAGAAGCGGTCCTTTGCATCCATCATGCCGCGGCGCGGCGCGGTCACCTTCGCCGTCGCCGGTATCTCGAACACCTTCACCTCGCCGGTCTTCGCGTCGATGCGCCCGATGTGCCGCCAGCGGAAGTCGGTAAACCAGGCGTTGTTCTGCGAGTCCGGTACCACGTCGTAGATGTTGTGCGGCTCGCCCTTGGGGGCGCTCTTGAAGGGCTCCCAGGTCTCGATCTTGCCCGAGGCGACATCCAGCCGATGGATTCCCGCAAAACCGTTGTTCTGCGTCCAAACCTTGCCGTCCACGTGCGCGTACTGCGGGCTCACCATGTTCACCTGCGCCGCGTCGATGTTCTGCTCGGCGGGCAGCTTCCAGGTGGTAAATTTCGTCGTTTTGGGCTCGAATCTGAGGATCGTCGCCTGGTACATGTTGCCGAGCCAGAGATTGCCTTCCTTGTCGCTGCGCAGGCCGAGCAGCCCCGTCGGGAATCCCGGCTTGTGCACCTCGATGGGAAACTCGGTGACCTTGCCCGTCTTGGGATCGAGCCGGCCGAGGTTCTGCTCGCCGAAGCTCGAGTACCAGGCGATGCCGTCGCGATCGACGATGACGTCGTGCGGCGAGATCGTCTCGCGCGGCAGGTCGTACTCGGTGTAGATCACGCGCGTCGCGCGTCCCTTGGGGCGCGCGAGCGTCTTGAGCTCGTAGCTCCACTTCTGGGCGGCGCTGCGGTTGATGGTCGCGAGGAATTCGGCGGTGGTTCGGTACACCTGCACGCGCTGGTCGCCGCGCTCCTCCATCAGCCGCTCGGCTTTGCGCAACTGCGGGTGCTGCGGAATGCTCTGGTTGACGTAGCCCTGCATGCGCGGCAGGATGGTCTTCGTGAAGGCGTCGGCGTCGTATTGCGAGCGCACCACGCGTTCGAGCGTGTGGCAGCCGACGCAGTTGAGGAGCTGCCCCTTTTGCTGGTCGGTGCCGGGGACGCTCGCCAGCCATTCGCCGTTCGACAGTTGCGCGGCGAGATCGGACGTCTTCCTGAGCTTCAGGTCGAGCGTGGCGGTCCTGCCCGCGGAGATCTCGGCGCTGCCCGCGCCGTCGAGGTCGTAGCCGACCGCGCGGATGCGCAGCGCATAGCGGCCGGGCTCGAGCTTCGCCGCGGGAAACGCGTAGCGGCCCTTCTCGTCGCTGACGACGGTGATGGTGACGGTCGAGCCCGCCTTCTTCGCGCCGACCAGCACCCCTTCCATCGCGCCTTCTTCGGCGGAGGTGACCGTTCCGGCCAGTGACTGGGCGGTGACTTCCGTGGATACGGCGGCGAGCAAGGCCGCCGCTGCGATAAGCGAGATTCCGGCGTGACGCATAAGGCTCCCCCTTCTTGGCATTCCGAAATGCTTGAGGCGAATCCTACCCCATTTGCGGTATAAGGCCCCTTGGGCACTCACCAAGGAGGGACCTATGGAACCGCTCAAGTCGCTGGGCGCCAGCGACCACGCGCGCCGCGCGCTGTCGCTGCTCGAGGAATTCAAGAACTTCGCCCTGAAAGGCAACGTGATCGACCTCGCCGTGGGCGTGATCATCGGCGCCGCGTTCGGCAAGATCGTCGATTCGCTGGTGAAGCAAATCATCATGCCGTTGGTAAGCCTGCTCGTCCCCGGCGAGCAGAGCTATCTCGGCTGGAAGGTCGTGGTCGGCGCCAAGGAGGTGCCCTACGGCCTGTTCATCGGGGAAGTGGTGAACTTCGTGATCGTCGCCTTCGTGCTCTACCTGTTCATCGTCAAGTTCCTCAGCCTGGTGATGAAGGCGAAGGAGACCGCGCCACCGGCGCCCACGAAGGAGGAAACGCTGCTCGCCGAGATCCGCGACCTGCTGAAGGCGCGAGCCTGAGGCGGCGCGGCTCGCGACCCTGCTACCGTTCCGGCATGCCGGCCCGGAACCGAATCTGCGCCGCGATTCTGTGCTTCGCCGCTTGCCTTTCTTCCGCGGCGGCGCAACCCGGCGGGCCGGTAATGCGCATCGTCGTGCCCTTCGCCGCGGGCGGGGCCCGGGAGGTCCTCGCGCGTACCTTTTACAGCGAGCTCGGCGCGGCGCTCGGGGTAACCGCGATCATCGACAACCGCCCGGGCGCCGGCGGCGCGATCGGCACGGCGTACGTTGCGAAGGCCGCGCCCGACGGCCGCACGCTCATCTTCGCGGCCTCGAGCCACAACGTCACGGCGCTCCTCGGCGCGCATCCGCCGTACGACCCGATCCGCGACTTCACCGCGGTCGCCAACATCGGCATGCAGAGCTATGCGCTCATCGCGAGCGCGCAGGTCCCCGCCGACTCGGTCGGCGCCTTCCTGCGCTACGCGCGCGACAATCCCGGCAAGCTCAACTACGCCTCCGCGGGCCACGGCAGCTCCAGCCACCTGGCCATGGCCTACTTTGCGAGCCTCGCGGGCTTGTCCATGGTGCACATTCCGTTCAAGTCGAGCCAGGACGCGACCAACGACGTGCTCGCGGGGCGCTCGCACGCCGTCATCGTGCCGAACGTCGGCGCGATTCCGTACGCGAAGGACGCCCGCGTGCGCATCCTCGGGGTGACCTCGCGCGGGCGCTCGCCCTTCCTCCCCGCGGCGCCGCCCGTCGCCGAGAGCCTTCCCGGCTACGAG
>JBGQKQ010000098.1:0-11041 GCA_041499655.1 Gammaproteobacteria bacterium | reverse complement strand
GACCCTCGCCGAGGCGGGCGTGCCCGGCTACGAAGCCTCGGCGTGGAACGGCGTCGCCGCGCCAGCCAGGACGCCGCGGGCAGTGATCGAACGGCTGAACAGGGAAATCAACGCCGCCGTGGCGGTGCCCGAATTGAGGCAACGGCTGCAGGACCTCGGCGTCGATGCGCGCGCGAGCACGCCCGAGGCGCTGCGCGAGCTGCTCGTCTCGGAAACCGCAAAGTGGAAAGCGGTCATCGAACGCGCGAAGCTGGAAAAACAATGAACCTGCCCTCGGACCTTGTCGTCGGCGCGAAGCGCGGCTACCCGGACCTGCACGAGCACCTCGAAGAACTGAAGAAACGCGGCCTGCTCCTCGAAATCACGCGCCCCGTCGACAAGGACGCCGAGCTGCATCCGCTGGTGCGCTGGCAGTTCGTCGGCGGCATGGACGAGGCCGAGCGCAAGGCGTTCCTGTTTACGAACATCGTCGACGGGCGCGGCCGCAAGTACGACATCCCCGTCGTGGTCGGCGCGATCGCGGCCAACCGCGCGATCTACTCGGTCGGCATGGGCGCGCCCTTGGGCGAGATCCAGGGCAAGTGGGACCGCGCCATCGCGCATCCGGTCCCGCCGCGCGAAGTCGAGCGCGCCGCGTGCCACGAAGTCGTGCACCAGGGCAAGGATCTTCAGGGCGAAGGCAAGGGCCTCGACCGGCTGCCGATTCCGATCTCGACGCCCGGGTTCGATTCCGCGCCCACGCTGACCGCGACCAACGTCATCACGCGCGACCCGGAGACGGGGGTGCAGAACATGGGCACCTACCGCGCCGCGCTGAAAAGCCCCGACCGCCTAGTAGTGCGCATGGCGACACGGGTGGGCGGCGCCGGCGGCTACCTGCATTACGTGAAGTACCAGAAGCTCGGGAAGAAGACCATGCCTTGCGCGATCGTCCTCGGCTGCCCGCCCTACGTCGCCTTCATGGGTCCGCAGAAGCTGCCGATCGGCGTGGACGAGTTCACCGTCGCGGGCGGACTCGCGGGCAGCCCGATCAACGTCGTCAAGGCGAAGACGGTCGACCTCCTCGTTCCCGCGGAGGCCGAGGTGGTCATCGAAGGTCTGATCGACACCGAGTACTGCGAGCCCGAGGCGCCTTTCGGCGAGTCGCACGGCCACGTCGCGCTCGAGGAATACAACATGCCGATGCGCGTCACCGCGATCACGCACCGGAAGCATCCCGTGATTCCTTCGTACATCAGCCAGGTCGCGCCTTCGGAATCGAGCGTGATCAAGCGCGTCGCCTACGAGCCCCTGTTCCTGTCGCACCTGCGCGACGCGCTCGGCATCCGCGGCGTTAAAAAGGTTTCGCTGCACGAGCCGCTGACGGGCCTGCTGCGAGTCACGGTGATCGCCGTGGAAAAAGGCATGCCGCGCACCGAAGTGTGGCGCGCCCTGCGCGGCGCGGCGTTCTTCAAGGCCGACATGGGCAAGATCACCATCGCGGTAAACGAGGACATCAACGCCGACAATTCCGATGCGCTGCTCTGGGCGATGGCCTACCGCACGAACCCGGTCGAGGACGTGCAGACGCTGCCGCACCGCGGGCAGGGCCACGGCCCCAAGCGCGAGCACGGCAACGAGGAGGACTCGACGCTGCTCATCGACGCGACCATGAAAGGCGACATGCCGCCGCTTGCGCTGCCGAAGAAAGAGTACATGGAGCGCGCGAAAGCGATCTGGGAAGAGCTGGGACTGCCGAAACTGCGGCCGCAATCGCCCTGGTTCGGTTATTCGCTGGGCGACTGGCTGCCTCAGTGGGACGAGGCCGCGAAGCGCGCCGTTGAAGGGCGCTACCTCGACAACGGCGAGATCAGCGAAAAGCAGAGGAAGAAAGGCGTCAAGCCCGAGACGAAGTTCCGGCCGGAGTGAAGACGCTTGTAACGGGCGGCGCGGGATTTCTCGGCCGGGAGTGCATCCGCCAGTTGCGCGCCGCCGAACACGACACGGTCTCGACCGACCGCACGGGCGCCGTCGATCTTCGCGGCGACCTCTCCGATCCCGCGTTTTGCGCGACCCTCCCTGACGCCGGGGCCGTCATTCACTGCGCTGCGGTTCAATACCTTTCGCCCGATCTCCCCCTGTTGGCGCGCGAGGCCTATTTCCGGAAAAACAACGGAGAGGCCACGGCGCAGCTCGCCCGGCGCTACGCGGGGACGGGGACGCATTTCACATTCGTCGGCAGCAGCATGATGTACGAGCAGAACGGCGCGGCGAGTTACGCGCCGCAGAGCCCGATGCGCGCGCAAGGTGTGTACTCGGCATCCAAGCTGGCGGCCTTCGCGCACGTGAAGCGCCTGCCGAACCGCACGGCTGCGGTCCTCCCGTGCATCATCGCCGGACCCGGGCGCGGCGGCCTGTTCCGCCCTTTCGCGCGCTCGATCGCGCGCTTCGGCGTCGCGGTATTCCCCGGCGGCGGCGGACACCCGGTTCACATGGTCCACGTCGAGGACGCGGCGAGCCTCCTCGTCCGGGTGGTGGAACGCGGCGCAGCCGGCATTTTCAACGCCGCAAGCCCTGGGCCGCTGTCGATCTCGCAGTGGGTGGACGTGATCGCAGCAGAGCTCGGGGTAACGAGGGTGCGCCGGATCCGCTTGCCGCTCGCACCGATCCGGACGATCTCCGCGTTGACGGGCTATCGATTGCTGGCCGCCGAGCAGTTGCTCATGCTGCGTTACCCGCACGTGCTCGACGTCGCGCAGAGCCTCGCCTTGGGCTGGCAGCCGCGGTGGGACAACACAGAAATCCTGCGCGAGACCGTCCGCGCGCTCATCCCGAAATGAGCCAAAAAGGAGGGTGTTCTAGCTGCTCGACGGCCCGACGCCGACCGGAGGCGGGGCGAGGCTGACGATGCGCGAGAACAGTTTGCGGAAGTCCCTTTCCTCGCGGTCGCTCGCGAGCGGATCGGCGTTGGCCTTGAAGGCGCGGTCGATCGCGTCCCAGTCGCCAGGGGTAAACAGCTTCTCGGCCAGGGGAAACACGTGCTCCTCTTCCTTGCGCATGTGCTCCCAGTATCCCCCGACGAAGCGGTCGATCTCGCGGGCGAACTCCGGAAATTCGGCTTCGCCACCCTCCTCGTAGCGGATCAGGCATTGCTCCACGCGCTTCAGCTCGTTCCCGCTCTCCGCGTGGTCCCGCTCGAGCTCGGCGATCAGCGCATCCGGCCCCGCCCCGCGCCGGCGCAGGGGATCGAACAGGTAGCGGTCTTCCTTGGGGTGGTGCATTCGCTCCGAGAAAGTGTCGAGGTAATAGAGCATCGCGCGGAACACCTTCGGGTCGACCTTCGTCCCGCGCTCGCGCATCTGCCGCACCAGATGCTGCATGCCGTGCAGCACCGCGGCGATGGAGCGGTGCTCGTCGCGAATGATGTTCAGAGCGGTCGACATGCTTGCATCCTCTCACGGCGTCCCGGGAGCGGTTTGACGCAGATCAATAGCCCCATCTGCTACCGCGGCGCGGTCCAGCAGAAGTAGGGATTATCGGCGAGGCGCTCGAGCTCGCCCGCGTAGGCAAGCCCGAAAAGGCCGAACGCGATGACGATGCCTCCTGCCGCGCGCCGCGCGAGCTGTCCCCGCCGGATCCGCTGCAGCGCGGGGAACACCGCCGCCGCCGCCAGCAGGCTCGGCAGTGTTCCGGCGCCGAAGGCCAGCATGACCAGCGCCCCGTTCACCGCGCCGCCCGCGACCAGCGCCGTCACCAGCACGCTGTATACAAGGCCGCAGGGCAGCAGGCCCCAGAGGAGGCCGGCCGCGTAGCCGCGCGGGACAGTGCGGATCGGGAAGAACGCCGAGGCCGCGGGCTGGATGCGCCGCCACAGCGCTCGCCCGGCGCGCTCGAACACCTCCAGGTAACGCGAAACGCCGAGGAGATACAGCCCGAGCGCCACCAGCATCAACTGCGCCATGACGTAGAGCACCACCTGCACCGGCAGGGCTCCGCCGAGGAGCAGCGCCCCCGCTCCGAGCCCGCCGGCGAGCGCCCCCGCGACGGCGTAGGTCGTGATCCGCCCGGCGTGATAGGCGAGGTGCAGCGACCAGCGCGGCCTGTCCCGCGGCATCTGCACCGTGAGCGCCGTCACGATTCCGCCGCACATGCCGAGGCAATGCGTCCCCCCGAGCAGCCCCACCAGGAACACCGCGCCCAGGGCGGCGAAGCTCATATGATCTTCGAGTAGCTGCCGCGGTTGCGGTCGTTGCGCAGGTAGCGGTCGAACACCGCGCACACCGCGCGCACCAGCAGCCGGCCCCGTGGTGTCACGGTGATCCACTCGTCGTCGAGCGCGACCAGCGACTCCTCCTCCATCTCCTTCAATTCTCCCAGCTCGGCGGCGAAGTAGCGGTCGAAGTCGATGAGGTGGGCAATCGAGATCCCCTCCTTCGACACAGCGAAGTGGCACGCCAGGGCCTGGATCACCGCGCGCCGCGCGAGGTCGTCGGCGGTGAGCTCGATGCCGCGCAAGACGGGGATCTCGCCGCTTTCGAGCCGCCCGTAATACTCGTCGAGGGTCTTCACATTTTGTGCATACACCGGCCCGACCTTGCTGATCGCCGACACGCCCAAGCCGACGATGTCGCTGTCTCCCGCGCTCGAGTAACCCTGGAAGTTGCGGGTCAGCCTTCCCTGGCGCTGCGCCACCGCGAGATCGTCGCCCGGCTTGGCGAAGTGATCCATGCCGATGTAGAGATAGCCCGCGCGCTGCAGGCGCTCGATCGAGCGGGTGAGGATGGCGAGCTTCGTCTCCGGCCGCGGCAGATCGGCCTCGGCGATCCGGCGTTGCGGCTTGAACACCGTCGGCAGGTGCGCATAGGAATAGAGGGCGATCCGGTCCGGATCGCAGGCGATCACCGTCTCGAGCGTGCGCTCGAAGCTCTCCACGTCTTGCTTCGGCAGGCCGTAGATCAGGTCAATGTTGACGGACTTGAAACCGTTGCGCCTGGCGGCGAGAACGACCTCCCGGGTCTCGTCGACCGACTGGATCCGGTGTACGGCCTTCTGCACCTCGGGATTGAAATCCTGCACGCCCAGACTCACGCGGTTGAATCCGAGCCGCGCCAGCAGCGCGATCTTCCCCGGACCGATTTTGCGCGGGTCGATTTCGATCGCGTACTCGCCCGAGGGGTCGAGCCTGAATTCCGACCGAATCATGCCGACCAGCTCCGCGAGCTCCCCTTCGCTCAGGAACGTCGGGGAGCCCCCGCCCCAGTGCATCTGCCCGACCAGGCGGTCCTCGCCGAGGCTCTCCGCGGCGAGGCGGATTTCGCGCTGCAGGTATTTCAGATACCTGGCCGAGCGTCCGTGATCCTTGGTAATGATCTTGTTGCAGGCGCAGTAGTAGCAGATCGTGTCGCAGAACGGCAGGTGAACGTATAATGCCAGCGATCTAACCACCCCTCCGACATTGCGGTTTGCCAGCCAGTGTCCGTATGCCACCGCATTGAAGGCCTCGACGAAACGGTCCGCCGTCGGATAGGACGTGTAGCGCGGCCCATTCCCTCCGTACTTGCGGATCAGCTCGGGATCGACGACGAGATCGGGGGGCCTGGAGCGTTCCGCATCAGGCCGGACGGCAATGGTGCCCATGCGCCACTATGGAACCGGCAAGGCAGGGCGGTTTGACGTGGGTCAAGTCCCGATGAAAATGCCAGGCGACGCGCTGCACAACGGCAACGGCCCGTACGCCGGGGGCCGGATGCTGATCGTCTTCGGGCCGGTGCTGGCGCTCGGCGTCTTCACCGTACTGCTCGCCCTGGTCGTCGGCCTTTTCGGCTTCTACCGGCACGAAATGTACGCGGTCGCCGTCGTCGGCGGCGCGCTGGTGATGCTCCTGGCGGTCGTGCTCTTCTACCGGCAAACCGACGAACGCAGGGCGTCCGAGGCCGCACTGCGGAGCGTGCAGGCGCGGGTCGGCGACATCGTGGACTCGGCGATGGACGCCATCATTTCCGTCGACGAGTCGCAGCGCATCGTGGTCTACAACCCCGCCGCCGAGAAAGTCTTTCTCTGGCCCAGCGCGGCCGTGCTGGGCCAGCGCCTCGACATGCTCCTCCCCGAGCGGCTCCGCGTCGGCCACCAGGAGCACATCGGGCAATTCGGCCGCACCGGCGCGACTTCGCGGCGCATGGGCGACCAGACCGTGCTCGTGGGCTTGCGCGCCAATGGCGAGGAATTTCCGCTCGAGGCGTCGATCTCCCAGCACAGCGAGGGTGGCAGGAAGCTCTTCACCGTGATTCTGCGCGACGTGACCGAGCGCGCCAGGGCGGACGAGGCGCTGCGGCAATCCCGGGAGGAGCTGCGCGAGCTCTCCGCCGCCGCGCACACGGTGAGGGAACAGGAGCAGCGCCGCGTGGCCCGGGAGATCCACGACGAGCTCGGGCAGTCTCTCACCGCGCTCAAGATGGACGTGGCGTGGATGATGGGGAACCTGTCGGCGGGCTCGCCCTCGCTCAACGACAAGCTCGGCGCGATGCAGTCCCAGCTCGACGCCACGGTGGCGGCGACGCGGCGCATCGCGGCGGACCTCAGACCCCTGATGCTCGACGACCTCGGCCTGATTCCCGCAGCCGAATGGCTCGCGCAGAACTTCAGCGAGCGGACTGGGATCCCCTGCAAACTTCAGATCCGCCCTCCGGATCTCGAGTTCGCGGAACCGCACGCAAGCACGCTGTACCGCATCCTCCAGGAATCGCTCACCAACGTCGCGCGGCACGCCAAGGCCGATCGGGTCGATATCAGCATCGAGCGGACCGACGGTGCCCTGAAGCTCGCCGTGCGGGACAACGGCCGGGGATTCAGTCCCGCCGAGGCGCGCACGCACAAGACCTACGGGCTGCTCGGCCTGCGCGAGCGCACCGTTCTGCTGGGCGGAGAGGCGAACATCGCCAGCGAGCCGGGGCGCGGCACGACCATCGAGGTTCGCATCCCCCTGGAACCGGAGGCGGCCAAGCCATGATCCGCATCGTCGTCGCCGACGACCATACCATCGTCCGGGAAGGGCTCAAGCAGCTTCTTTCCGCCGCGCCGGACCTGTCGGTGATCGGCGAGGCGCAGAACGGACACGAGGTTATCGAGCGCGTCCGCGCGCTCGACTTCGACGTGCTGCTCCTCGACATGTCCATGCCCGGCAAGAGCGGCATCGAGCTCATCAAGCAGGTGCGCGCGGAAAAACCGAAGCTGCGCATCCTCGTGCTCAGCATGCACGAAGAGGAACAATACGCCGTGCGCGCGATCCGAGCCGGCGCCGCGGGCTACCTCACCAAGGACAGCGCCTCGGCGCAGCTCGTCTCGGCGATCCGCAAGGTAGCGGGCGGGGGCGCCTTCATCACCGAGTCGGTGGCGCAGCAGCTCGCCCTCGGCGCGATGCCGCAGACCGAGGGTCCGCCGCACGCCGCGCTCTCGGACCGCGAATTCCAGGTATTCCGGGAGCTCGTCTCTGGGAAGGCGGTGACCGAGATCGCGTCCGAGCTCAATCTCTCGGTGAAGACCGTGAGCACCCACAAGGCGCGCATCATGCAGAAAATGAACATGAGCAACCCCGCCGAGCTCATCCGCTACGCCATCCATCACCGGCTGGTCGACGACCCGGACGCCAGCGGCGCCTGATTCCTCCCTCGCCTTCAGCCGCGTTGTGTGCGTTAGCGCACAGAGAGAGCCGCCGCGTTCCACGTAGAGTCCGCCGGCCATGGCGTCCGAAGACACCTACTTGTGGGAAGGCGCTGGACCGGTTCGGCCTGCATGCGTGTGCTCGTGTAGGACAATTCCGAACCGCCTCGGACTCCTCCCACAGCGCTTTTCAGCTGTCTCCGACCGTCAAATTAGGTCGGCGCCGATAGGTCGGCGCGGCCCGGTTTTACATACTGGCGGCATGCAAGGCGCCGCATCCCCCACCCGCACCCACGTCTTCATCGTCGAGGATTCGGAGTCGATCCGCCAGCGCCTCGCCGGCCTGATCGGGGACATCGAAGGCGTGACGGTGGTCGGCCAGGCCGACACCCCCGGCGAAGCGCTCGAAGGCATCCTGCGCACGCGGCCGGACTCGGTGGTGCTGGACATCCACCTCCTCGGCGGCAGCGGCCTGGACGTTCTGCGCCGGGCGCACCCGCAAACGCCCGACACGGTATTCATCGTCCTGACGAATTACCCGAACCCGCAATACCGCCGCATCTGCATGGAGGCGGGGGCGACGTATTTCTTCGACAAGAGCAGCGAGATCGCCAAGGTCCGGGACGTCATCGCCGGGCTCGGCGCCACGCGCCACTAGCCGGTGGAAGATTCGAACTCAGAGGATAGGGAGAACGCCATGACAGCAACCGCAACCGTATCTGCCCCGATGCTCAGGCCCGTGAGCCCGGTCCGCGAGCCGGCGCACGCCAAGGTCGCAAAGGTCGCGACCCGCTGCTCGACCTGCGGCCTGCGCGAAATGTGCCTGCCCTGCGGCCTCTCCGGTCAGGACGTCGACCGGGTCGACGAGCTGATCTATACCCGCCGGCGCCTGAAGCGCGGCGAGAGCCTGTACCGCGCCGGAGACGGATTCAACTCCCTCTACGCAGTCCGCAGCGGATTCTTCAAGACCGTGCAGACGCTGGAAGACGGGCGCGATCAGGTCACCGGCTTCAACATGGCGGGCGAAATGATGGGCATGGACGGCATCGGGTCCGAGATGCACGTCCTCAACGCCGTCGCGCTGGAAGACAGCGAAGTGTGCGTGATCCCGTATTCGCGGCTGGAGAGCCTCGGCCGCGACATGCACGAGCTGCGGCACCAGTTCCACAAGGTCATGAGCCGGGAAATCGTGCGCGAGCACGGCGTGATGCTGCTGCTCGGCACGATGCGCGCCGAGGAACGCCTGGCCACGTTCCTGCTCAACCTGTCGCAGCGCTTCACCGCGCGCGGCTATTCGCATTCGGAGTTCAATCTGCGGATGACGCGCGAGGAGATCGGCAGCTATCTCGGCCTGAAGCTCGAGACGGTGAGCCGCGCCTTCTCCCGGTTCCAGGAGGACGGCCTGATCAGCGTCCAGCAGAAGCACATCCACATTCTCGACGTGGACGGGCTGCGCAAGGTGATGGGACAGAGCTCCCGCTGAACCGGGACGCGCCGGAAACCCGCTAGGCCCGCACCCCCGGCCAGACGGCGCCGCCCGCCAGTCCCGCGATATACGCCCAGCCGAACACGCGGCTGTGCGCGAGGCAGGCCCGGTGATACCACAGCGGCCAGCCTACGTAGCCTTCGGGCGGCGTGGGCGGACGGGGACGGCCCATGAGCTTCATGGCACGCCAGGCGCGCGGAAACGCGATCGCGATGACCGCTGCGAATGGCGTGAGCTGCCCGAGTACGATCAGCGCTGCCGTGACCGCGTAGATCAAGGCAAGCGCGGCGATGTTGAGCGCTCGCGCGATGCGCTCGCCGAGCAGCACCGGAAGCGTGCGGATGCGCTTTCCGGCGTCGAAGTCCATCTGGTCGATGTGCTTGCCGACGAGGATGGACATCACGCCCAGCCCGTAGGGAACCGACGCCCAGAATGCACCGGGTGAGATTTCTCCGGCAATCATGGCGTAGCCGCCGCCGATCATGAGCGGCCCCCACACCAAAAACACCGCCGGCTCGCCCAGGCCGATGCTTTTCAGCGGCACCGGAGCCGCGTCGTAGAGGAACAGCAGCGCGATCCCCGCCAGGGCGAAGGCTGCGGCCGGCCAGCCCCGCTCGACGATGAAGAATGCGGCGATGCCCAGGCCGATCGCGGCCAGGATCGCGAGCCCGGTGAGGAGCGTGCGCGCATCGAGCACGCCGCTCGCGAGCGGATGCACCGTGTAGCGCATGCGGGGCGAATCCGGCGTGTCGTGGCCGCGGCGGTAGCCGAAGTAGTCGTTGCTCAGGTTGCTGATCATGTGCGCAGCGACAAAACCGACCAGCACCAGCACGAAACCGAGCGCATCGAAGCGGCGTGCGGCCAGCGCCAGCAGCCCGGCGATGACCGCGGCCTGGGCCGAGATGACGAGAATCACGCTGCGGGCGGAGTAGAGGAACTTCGAGACGGCGTCCAGGTGCCGCACCTCCTCGACACCGGGGCGGTAGAAGCCGGCGAAGGCGCCCAGCCACAAGCCGAGTCTGGATCGGGTTGCGCCGGAACCGTGCTCCATACGTCTTCTTCTCAAGAGTGAAGCGTGCTGCGCTTCACATGCCGAGGATTCTTCCGATCTCGGCGATGTACTGTCCCGCCTTCAAGCCGTCCGCAGCAATGGTTTCCATTCCGTTCTCGACCGCCTCGCGCACCGCCTGCAGACCCTCCCTGACCCAATGATGCCTGCGGATCGGCGAGCTGAGCACGTTCTTCAAGGTCTCCACCTCGTCGCGCAGGAGCTGCACGTCGCGGGAGCCCTTGCGCACGCTGGCGAGATCGCGCTCGAGCGCGTGAATCAGCTTGGTCACTTCCTCGAAATCGATTTCCGCGGAAGCGCCGGGATTCCTGCTCTTTTTCATGGAACGTCTCCTCTTCGAATGGTATGCGACCCTGCGTTGCGCGGATTGACCTGGATCAAGCGGACGCGGCGAGATCGAGCATTGCGCGTCTCACGGCCGAGTCTTCCGGATGGTCGGATATCCGGAAGCCCACCTTGACGCACAGGCGCAGCATCGGCTCGTTAGTCGCGAGGATGTGCCCGATCATCATTTCGAGCCCGCGCGTGCGCGCCACGGCGATGAGGGTCTCGAGCATGCGCCGCCCGAGACCTTTTCCCTGCCAGGCGTCGGCGACGACGATGGCGAACTCGCACGTCCTTCCGTCCGGGTTGGTGACGTAGCGCGACACCGCGATTTCCTCGTCCCGACCCGGCTCGCTGCGCACGGCCACGAACGCCATCTCGCGGTCGTAGTCGATCTGGGTGAAGCGCATCAGCATCGCCGGCGTCAGCTCCCGAACCGAGTTCATGAAGCGGAAGTAGCGGCTGCGGTCCGAGAGGCTCTTGACGAACCTCTGCTCCATTTCGGCGTCCTCCGGGCGTATCGGCCG
>JBGQKQ010000097.1:0-11045 GCA_041499655.1 Gammaproteobacteria bacterium | reverse complement strand
CGATCGACATGGACGAGCAGGAGCGCCTGGTGCGCGACCTGGGCAACCGCGAAGCCATGATCCTCAGGAACCACGGGCTGCTGGTCGTCGGCGCGAGCATTCCCCAGGCGTTCGACAATATCTTCCGTCTCGAGCGCGCCTGCCAGCTGCAGGTGGCGACGCTCTCCTGCAACACCGAGATCTCGCTCCCGCCGCGCAAGGTCATCGAGGAGGCCTCGCACCTCTACCAGCCCGGCGTGCGCCGCAAGCTCGGCATCCTCGAGTGGCCAGCGCTTATCAGAAAGCTCGACTCGATCGATCCGTCCTTCCGCGACTAACAGAAACAGGGAGGCATCATGCCTGCATTCAACGTCGTCCGGCTCCGGGTGAAACCCGGCTACGAGCAACAGCTCATCGACCTTCATCGCAAGCCGAGGCCCGGCTTCAAGGGTTTCGACGGCGGATGGCTGGTGAAAACCGGAGACCAGACCTTCTGCATCGTCGGCCAGTGGAAGTCCTTCCAGAGCATCGTCAACGCGCGCCCGGAGATGATCGGCATCCTGGACGAGATGCGCGGCATGCTCGAGGACCTCGGCGGCGGGCTCGGCGTCACCGACCCCGTTTCGGGCGAGGCCGTCGTGCGCTTCGGCGTGAAGAAGAAGGCAGCGAAGAAGCGAGCCTCGCCGAAACGCAAAAAGACCAAACGCAGACGCTAGGGTTTCGGCGGGCGCCGGTCGCGGCGCCGGTCGAGCCACCACGCGAGCAGCGGCAGCAGCGCGAGGCCACCGGGCAGGAGCAGCAGCGCGACGTAACGTCCCATTCCTCCAATCCGCTTGAGGTGGTCGACCAGCTCGCGCTTCTCCTCCCCGGTCCACTTCGCGCCGTTCCGCGGCTTCATCAGGAGCGGCATGATCTTCTGCGTGCGCACCAGCTCCTCGCCGAGATGCTTCTTCTCCCGGGCGACGATCCCGCGGATATGATCGAACACTGGGAAATCCGGACGGGCCTAGCGGCCCCAGAATTCTTTGGTCGCGATGCGGGCGCCCTCGGCCATTGCCGCCATCTTCGCCCACACCACGTCGGGGTCCACCGCTGCCTGCCCGACCCAGGTGCCGTAGCCGCAGTCGCTTCCGGCGAGGACGTTCTCGCGCCCGACGAGCTTGGCGTAGCGGCCGATGCGCTGCGCGATCAGCTCGGGGTGCTCGATGAAATTGGTCTTCGACTCGAGCACGCCGGGGATGAGCACCTTGCCCTCGGGCAGCTTCACCGATTCGAACACCTTCCACTCGTGGGCGTGCCGCGGATTGGCCGCCTCGAAGGAAATGGCCAAGGGCCGTGCGAGAAAGATGACGTCGATGATATCGGCGAGCGGCACGTCGCAGTGGTGCGGACCTTCGTAGTTGCCCCAGCACAGGTGCATGCGCAGCTGCTCCGGCGGAATGCCGGAGAGGGCGTGGTTGAGGACCTCGATGTGCAGCCGCGCTTTCTTCTTGAACTCCGCCAAGCTCAGGTCGGCGTACTGGATGTGCCGGCCCATGCCCAGGTCGGGACAGTCGATCTGAAGGATGGCGCCCGACTTCGCAACCGTCTCGTACTCCAGGCGCATCGCATCCGCGATCGCGTACAGGTACGCTTCCTGGCTCGGGTAGTGGTCGTTGCGGAAGAACAGGCCGATCACCCCGGGCGAGGCGGCGCTCATGAACGTTTCCTGGGCTTTCACTTTCGCGGCCGCCGCCTTCAGGTTATCCACGTCCTCGACCGCGGCCCTGGGGTCGCGCACGCTGATCGGCGCGTTGCAGCCCGGGGTCTTCCTGCGCGAGCGCCCCGGGTCGCCGAACACGCGCTTCGCGAGGTTCGGAAATTCGACCAGGTCCTGGTAGACGAAGGTGTTGCCGGTGCCGCCGAAGCCGTTCAGCCGGTCCTTGACGTAGGTGGCGTAGGAGGGCTTGGACATCTCGCCGTCGTTGACGACGTCGACCCCGGCCCCCGCCTGCTTGCGCACCACCTCCTCGACCGCCGAGCGGATGCGCGCGGAGAGCGCCACGCCGTCGACGGGCACGCCCTCCTCCTTGGCGTACATCATGCGCACCAGGTCATCCGGCCGCGGCAGGCTCCCGGTGTGCGTGGTGAGAAAACGCTCGGTGCTGCGCTTCAAGGCTTGCCCGGACCTTCCTGCGTGCCCGCGCCGGAATGCTGCCGCTGCTCCCTTGCCTGCCGCTCAGCCAGGGCCTTCCTGATGCGCTCCGCGACGTCTTGCTCCGCGGAGACATCGAGCAGCTTGTCCGTATCGGCCTTGTACTGCGCCAGGGTGGTCGGGTCGGCATGGCGCGCGTTCTCGGCGCCGCGCAACTTGCTCGCCCGCACGGCGAGAAGGTTACTCGCTATCCTGCGCACCAGATAGAGCACGACCAGAGTGAAAACAGCAACGGCGGCGATGCCGATCGCGTTCCAGAAGGAGGCGCAGCCAGGCTCGGACGCCGGGAGCGCCGCGCACAGCGATGCGTAGCCCCACAGGGCTTCGAGCTGCCTTATCGTCTCCATTTCGCGCGGAGTGTACGCAATGCCGCCGCGCCCCACAACCACACGGCTTCAGGCCGCGCGCCTCACCGCCCACAGGTTGAACGATCCGTACCCCGCGATCAGGGCCTGACCGCGCTCTTCGCGCCGGAGCCGACCTTCGTCGCGAAGCGCTCGAAATCGGCGGCCGGCATCGGCCGGCCGAAATGGTAGCCCTGCACTTCGTCGCAGGCGTGCTTTTTCAGGAATTCGAACTGCTCTGCCGTCTCCACGCCCTCGCCCACCACCTTGAGCTTGAGGTTGTGCGCGAGCGAGATGATCGCCTGGGCGACGATGCCCTCGTCGGGCTTTCCCATGCCCCTGATGTCCTGCACGAACGACTGGTCGATCTTGAGCGCGCTGATCGGAAGGCGCGTGAGGTACGCGAGGCTCGAGTGCCCCGTGCCGAAGTCGTCGACCGAGAGCTCCACGCCGATCTCGCGCAGGCGCTCGAGCACGCGGATCGCGGCCTCGGTGTCCTGCATCACCAAGCTCTCGGTCAGCTCCATCTCGAGCCATCGCGGGTCCAGCCCGCTTTGCCGCAGCGCATCCTCCACGGAGCCCGCCAGGGCTTCCTGCCGGAACTGGCGCATCGACAGGTTCACCGATACCGTGATCGGCGCCACCCCCTTTTCTTGCCAGGCGCGCGCCTGCGCGCAGGCGGCATTCAGCACCCATTCGCCGATCGGCACGATCAGCCCGGTTTCCTCGGCGAGCCCGATGAAGCGCTCGGGCAGCGTCAATCCCAGATCGGGATGCTGCCAGCGCAGCAGCGCCTCGCAGCCCACCAGGGCGCCGTTCTCGACGTGGATGCGCGGCTGGTAGTACAGCTCGAACTCGTTGCGCTCGAGCGCGCGGCGCAGGCTGCCCTCCATCTTGAGGCGCTCGTTGACCTGCCGGTTCATCTCGGCGGTGTAGAACTGGAAGTTGTTGCGTCCCTTCTCCTTGGCGCGGTACATCGCCGCATCGGCGTTCTTGAGCAGCGTCTCCACGTCGGGGCCGTCCTGCGGGTACAGGCTGATCCCCGCGCTCGCGGTCACCAGCAGCTCCTGGCCGTCGACCTCGATCGGCTCGGCCACCTTGCTGATGATGCGCTGCATCGCCCGGTAGATGACCTCCTGTCCGGTCTGGTCGTTGAGAATCAGGATGAACTCGTCGCCGCCGAGCCGCGCCACGGTATCGCCGTCGCGCACCGCCGTGGCAAGGCGCTCGGCGACTTTCTGCAGCAGCTTGTCGCCGGTGTTGTGTCCCAGGCTGTCGTTCACGAACTTGAAATGGTCGATGTCCAGAAACACCACGCCTATGGAGCGCACGAAGCGCTGGGCGAAGACCGACTGCCTCAGCCGGTCGTGAAGCAGGTTGCGGTTCGGCAGCCCGGTGAGCGCGTCGTAGTTCGCCTGGTACTCGAGCTGCTCCTGGTAGCGCTTGCGCTCGATCGAGTACTGCATCGAGCGCAGCAGCAGCTCCCGGTCGAGCTTGCCCTTGACGAGATAGTCCTGCGCTCCGGTCTTGACCGCCGCGAGCGCCACCGTCTGGTCGTCGTTCCCGGTGAGCACGATGATCGGCACCTTGGGCGAATGCGCGTAGACCTTGAGAAAGGTGTCGAAGCCGTAGCTGTCCGGAAGCGAAAGATCGAGGAGCACCACGCCCGGGCTGCGCGTAGCGAGGTATTCGAGGCCCTGCGAGAGCCGGCCCACGCAATCG
The DNA here is from genome assembly GCA_041499655.1 of Gammaproteobacteria bacterium. GTDB lineage: Bacteria > Pseudomonadota > Gammaproteobacteria > Burkholderiales > SG8-39 > VBDM01. The sequence goes on along the minus strand of JBGQKQ010000097.1, from coordinate 6,806 downwards.
AGGTGGAACAGCGCATCCTCCCCTTCGGACAGCATCTCCTGGATGAGACGCACGTCTCCCGGATTGTCCTCGATCAGCAGAACCCGCTGGCGCTCGGCCATGGATTATTTTCCGTTCGGAAGCGTGACCACGGTGAGCCAGAAATTGTCGATCGACTGAACGACCTTGATGAACTGCTCCAGGTCCACGGGCTTGGTGACGTAGCAGTTCGCGTGCAGCGTGTAGGTCTTGAGAACGTCCTCCTCGGCCTTGGACGTGGTGAGAACCACGACCGGGATCCGCATGAGCCGCGAGTCGGACTTGATCTCCTGCAGCACCTCGCGGCCGTCCTTCTTGGGCAGATTGAGGTCGAGCAGGATGATGTCGGGCTTGGGCGAGTCCTTGTACTTGCCGCGCTTGTGCAGGAAGTCGAGTGCCTCCACGCCGTCCTTGACCCAGTGAAGGTTGTTGTAGACCTTGCCTTCCTTCAGCGCCTCGCGCGTCAGGCGCGCGTCCCCGAGATTGTCCTCGACCAGCAGTATCTCGACCGGGGGGGCGGTCCTGTCCGTTTCTGCGCTCATGGCTCTCCTTTTTGAGTTTTGGGAAGCGTGAAGAAGAACGTGCTGCCTTTGCCAGGCACGGACTCGACCCAGATCCGTCCGCGGTGGCGGTCGACCACCTTCTTGCATATCGCGAGGCCGATCCCGGTGCCCGCGTATTCGTCGCGCGTGTGCAGCCTCTGGAACACCATGAAGATGCGCTCGAAGTATTGCGGCTCGATGCCGATGCCGTTGTCGGAGACCGAAAGCCGCCATTCCTCGCCCGAGTCCTGCACGCCGACGTGGATGCGCGGCGCCTCGTCCTTCTTCCGGAACTTGATTGCGTTGCCGACCAGGTTTTGCAGCAGCTGGGTGAGCTGCGTGTCGTCGGCGCTCATCTCGGGAAGCGCATCATGGGTGATCCCGGCGCCGCTCGATTCGATGGCCGCGCGAAGATTGATCAGCGCCCGGTCGAGAGCAAGCTGCAGCTGAACCGGCCGCAACTCCTTCCCGCGCGTGCCGACGCGGGAATAGGCGAGCAGGTCTTCGATCAGCTGCTTCATGCGCGTCGCGCCCTCGACGATGAAGTCCATGAACTCGCGCGCGTCGCTGTCGAGCTTGTCGCCGTAGCGGCGCCCGAGCAACTGGGTGTAGCTGCCGATCATGCGCAGCGGCTCCTGCAGGTCGTGCGAGGCAACGTAGGCGAACTGCTGCAGCTCGGCGTTGGAGCGCGCGAGCTCGTCGTAGGCCGCGCGCAGCACGGCCTGCCCGCGCTTGCGCTCGGTGATGTCCGTGCCCACGCCCCGGTAGCCGCGGAATATCCGGTCCTCGAACACCGGCTCGCCGGTCACCGACAACCAGACCGAATTGCCGTCCGCGCCCACGCGCTCCATCTCGAAATCGAAGAAGGGCTCGTGACGCTCGAGCTGCGCCTTGTGGCGCGCCCAATCGGACTCGGTCAGGTTCGCAGCCGCCTCGTCCCAACGCTTGCGCCCGATGTAGGGCGCGGGGTCGATGCCGGTGCGCTCGACGAAGCGGCTCGACATGAACGTCAGGCGGAACTCCTCGTCCTGCTCCCAGTACCAGTCGGAAGACAGGCCCGTGAGGCTGCGGAAGCGCGCCTCGCTCTGGCGCAGCTCGCCCTCGGCCTGCGCGCGCGCCATGAAATGACCGATCTGCAGGCCGATCGCGACCCCGGTCTTGAGCAGCCATTCATCGGGCTGTTGTGTGTCCCGGTGAAAGAACTCGAGGGCACCGAGTACCTCTTCGCCGAGGCGGATCGGAAGCGCGAACGCCGAGCGCAGGCCCGCCCTTGCCGCCTGCTTTCCGCGCAGAAAGCTCTCCTCGGAAGAGACATCCACGATCCACACCGGCTCGCCCCGGCCCAGCACGCGCCGGATCAATCCGGCCTGCCCGGGCTGGTAGGTGCTCTCCCGGCTGGCGGCGAGAAAGGCAGCGATGGCCGGATCGTCCCTGCTCCAGGTCTCTTCGCATCGGAAACCGCCTATCCTGGTGTCGAGGCTCCAGCGCGCTCCGCAGGTCCAGCCGAGCGTCTCGCAGAACGCCTGGAGCACCCCGGGCAGGGCGGCGGCTGCCGTGTCGGACTCCGACAGAATCCGGGTCACCCGGTGCTCGATCGCCTGGCGCTGCTCGGCGCGCGTGCGCTCGGTGATGTCGATGATCGCGCCGATCAGGCCGGCCACCTCGCCGTCTGCTCCGGCGAACGTCGCCTTGTAGTTGAGCGTGTGCCGGATGCTGCCGTCGTGAATAGGCACCTCGAGCTCGTAGCTGCGCGTGCCCGGGTTGCGCCACAGATCCTCGTCCGCCGCCTTGTGCTTGGCCGCCACCTCGGGCGCGTGCGAGAAGAGCTCCCCGACCGTTTTGCCGATGAAGGCCTCGCGGTTGACCCCGAAGTACGTCTCCCAGGCCCGGTTGGCGCCGAGATGCTTTCCGTCGCGCGCCTTGAAGAAGACGGGAATGGGCAGCGCCTCGATCAGCTCCTGGGCAACGCGCAGCGCCTTGGCGCTCTCCTCCCAGACCTTCTTCGACATCCCCGGAAGGAGGCGGCTGCCCTGCGCGGGAGGCAGGCGCCGGGATTCGAAGGGCCGAGCGATATTGGAGAGGAATTGCTTGCGCCAGCTCCGGTATTCGGAGGGTTTGATACGGTGACGCCTGCAGATGGCACTCTCGGACCCGCCTTTCAGGCCCTCAAGCACGACTTTGGCTTTCGATGCGGCGTCCCATTGCCGGTCCGGCACGAGTTCCGCCCTCCCTTTCAAGCGCTAGGCTTCAAGCGACGCCTTTTTTCGCCCGCAAGTATCAACCAAGGGCCGGTGGATGTAAATGGGTTTGCCGGAATAATTCTACGACTTCGAGTGTGTTGCCACTACCTCTTCGTAGGTCGGCTCGCGCGAGAGCAACCCTATCGCCCTCGCAAAACCGTTGAGGGTGCGCACACTCTCTCGCGATATCAGTGAATCGTAATATGGCACGTCGCGGCGTACGAGCTCGCTGATGAGCGCGAGCTCCGCCGGGGGAAAATGTTTCGTCGCCGCTTCGGCGGCTAGCTGCGAGTCTTGCCTCAGCGCGGCTTGCGCGGCGACCACCGCGCGCACGGCTGCCGCGACCGATTCGGGGTCACCGTCGATACGATCCTGCGTCGCCACGAGCGCAGGAAAAGTGTAACGCTCCGAACCGCGCGGCCCGTCGCCGCGACGCGCGTCGACGACGAGCGCACCGACCCCGCGGCGCACGGCGACTTCGGCCGCCATGCCGTTTGCCCAGAACGCGTCCACCGTGCCCTCCTCCAGCGCCTTGGCAGCCGCCATGCCGAAAGAGACGCCTGCGGCGGCGCTGCCCGGCACCGGGCCTACGTTCACTTCGCGGTCGGGATCGATGCCGGATTCGGTGAGCATGCGCCGCAGGCCGTCAACGGGACCGGGCGCGGCGCCGACGCGCAGGCCCTTCAGGATGCGCAGGTCGCCGCGTCTTGCGCCCAGGTCCTTGCGCACGACGAGGAACCAGTACATCTTCTGCGAGAGCGCGCACAGCAGCCTGCAGCCGCGCCAGTCCTTGAATGCGTACAGCGCGGCGTGCGCTGCGCCGCCGACGAAGTCGATCCGTCCCTCGCGCAGCTCCTCGAAAGTTTTTGTGACCGGGAAAATCAGCTCGACGGTGGCGTCGAGCCCTTCCTTCGCGAAAAAACCGAGCTCGACCGCGGCGATCGCCGGGAAATAGGAAGGCGACACCATATCGGGAATGGCGACGCGAATCGGCATGAAGCCCTCCGGAGAGCGGAACCCGGAGAGCTTATACCGCGAGGCCGCTTACTGCGGGGGCTTGCCGTAGTTCTGCGCGAGGTAGGCCGCGATCGGCTCGACGTCTTCCTTCGGGATGGGGGCGCCGAAAGCGTTGATCATCTTGTTGACCGACCCCGTCCAACCGGCCTTATCGAGAAAGCGCGAGTTCATCTGGATGTAGTCCAGGCTGTGGCAGGCGATGCACTGCATCGCCTTGTCCTTGCCCGGACCGTCCTTCAACTGCACCTTCGATTCCTGCGCGCCGGCCGCCCCCGCCGCGAGCAGCAGGGCCGCACCGACCGTGAAGAAGGTTTTCATACGACCTCCAGGTAGAGCCGCTGGATCACGTTGTGGTGGTAGCCCGCCGGGTTGTGGATGAGCTGCTCGACCTGGGTTTCGCCCGACTTTGCAGTCGCGCGCGCCATGACGACCAGCGCGCCGCCTTCGCGGGCGTGCAGGGTATGGGAGAACTCGCGGAACGAGTAGCGGCCCAGATCCCTGCCGAGATTCGCGCGCTGCCAGCTCGCGCCGTCCAGCGAGATCTCCACCCGTTCGACTCCCGAGCCGCCGTCGAATGCGATGCCCTTCACCTCGATCGGCTTGCCGCGCGGGAGTTGCTGGCCGTTCCTCAGCGACGTGATCATGGAGTTCACGACCATGGTCGTGATGGGCTCGTTGGGCGCATAGAGCTGGGACTGGAAAGTCGGCGTCTTGAATCTGCCGCGCGGCAGGCGGTACGCCGTGCTCATCCAGAAGTTCTTTTCCGGCTGCGAGACCACCTTCACGTTCACCAGCTGCTTGACCCAGTAGGTGCCGGTCCAGCCGGGAACGATGAGGCGCGCCGGAAAGCCGTTCCAGTGTGGCAGTGGCTTGCCGTTCATCTCGAAAGCGATGAGCGTATTCTCGTCCATCGCAACTCCGACCGGGAGCGACTTGACGAAATCGGGAGTCTTGTCGAGGGGAGGGCTGTCGGCGCCGTTGAGCACCACTTCGACGGCGTCGCTCTTCACTCCCGCTTTCGCGAGGACGTCCTTCAGGCGCACGCCGCGCCAGACCGCGTTGCCCATCGCGCCCACGCCCCATTCGACGCCCGCAACGTGCGGCTCGAACAGACCGCGGCGGTTGCCCGAGCACTGGCAAACCGCGGTGATCTCCGCCGGTTTGAAATCCCTCTTGAGACCGGCCAGGGTGAACTTGAGCTCGCGCTCGGCGCTATCGCCGCCGACGGTAAGCGACCACGCCGCAGCCTTGAGCTCCGGGATGCCGGCAAGGTGCCAGCGCACGAAGAAGGCGTCGTTGCGCGTGATCGGCGTGCGGAAGTACTCGACAGGCGTCTCGAAATTCGGGGGGCGGTAGGTCTTCTTGATGAGCGGCACCTTGCCCGGCAGCTTGAACAACGTCTGCTCGGCGAGCGTGCCGTCGGGAAGCTCCGCGTAGCCGAGCGCGCCGCTGCTGCCGAGCTCGGCGGCGAGCGTTCTCGCCGCGCCCAAGGCGCCGAACGCCGTAAGCGCGCTCGCCCCCGCGAGCAGCCTGCGGCGGGTCTCGCTGTGGATCTTTGCCATGAAATTCCTCCTCGGAATGCCGGTTGAGCCGGCCGCCTATATTAGCCCTATCTTATATAGACTGGGAGGAGTCGCTGCGATCTACCTCTTCAGGGGCTTGTAACGGATGCGCCTGGGCTTGGCGGCCTCTGCCCCGAGGCGCTTCACCTTGTCCGCCTCGTATTCCTGGTAGTTCCCGGGGAAGAAGGCGACCTTCGATTCGCCTTCGAAGGCGAGGATATGGGTGGCGATGCGGTCCAGGAACCAGCGGTCATGGCTGGTGACGAGCACGCAGCCCGCGAACTCGAGCAGCGCGTCCTCGAGCGCGCGCAGGGTCTCGACGTCGAGGTCGTTGGAGGGTTCGTCGAGCAGCAGCACGTTGGCGCCGGCGAGCATGGTCTTCGCGAGATGCACCCGGCCGCGCTCCCCGCCGGAGAGCGTGCCGACCTTCTTCTGCTGGTCGGCGCCCTTGATGTTGAAGCGGCCGAGATAGGCGCGCGAGGGCATCTCGAACTTGCCGACGGTGAGGATGTCCGCGCCGTCGGAGATGTACTCCCACACCGTCTTCTCCCCTTCGAGGACGTCGCGCGACTGGTCAACGTAGGCCATCTTCACCGTCGGGCCGATGACGATCTTGCCCCTGTCCGCCTTTTCCTTGCCCGTGATCATGCGGAACAGGGTCGATTTCCCCGCGCCGTTCGGGCCGATCACCCCGACGATCGCACCCGGGGGCACCTTGAAGGACAGATCGTCGATCAGCAGGCGCTCGCCGTAGCCCTTGGACACGCCGGTCAGCTCGATGACGGAGTCGCCCAGGCGATCGGCGACCGGAATGAATATCTCCTGGGTCTCGTTCCTCTTCTGGTACTCGTAGGACGACAACTCCTCGAAGCGCGCCAGGCGCGCCTTCGACTTCGCCTGCCTGCCCTTGGGGTTCTGCCGCACCCATTCGAGCTCCTTCTGCATCGACTTGATGCGCGCCTGCTCCTGCTTCTCCTCGACCTCGAGGCGCTTCTCCTTCTGCTCCAGCCACGAGGAGTAGTTGCCTTCCCAGGGAATGCCGTAGCCCCGGTCGAGCTCGAGGATCCACTGCGCGGCGTTGTCGAGGAAGTAGCGGTCGTGGGTCACCGCGACCACGGTGCCGGGAAAGCGCTGCAGGAACTGCTCCAGCCACTCCACGCTTTCCGCGTCCAGGTGGTTGGTGGGCTCATCGAGGAGCAGGACGTCGGGCTTGGAGAGCAGCAGGCGGCACAGGGCGACGCGGCGCTTCTCGCCGCCGGACAGCGGGGCGATCTTCTGGTCCCAGGGCGGCAGGCGCAGCGCGTCGGCGGCGACCTCCAGCTGCAGGTCGGCGCTGTCGCTGTGCGCGGCGTTGACGACCGCTTCGAGTCTCGCCTGCTCGGCGGCGAGCTTGTCGAAATCGGCGTCGGGCTCGGCGTAAGCAGCGT
>JBGQKQ010000096.1:0-11164 GCA_041499655.1 Gammaproteobacteria bacterium | reverse complement strand
TGGGTCGAGAACGGCGTCGCGCCGGAGACGATCCTCGCGACGAAGGTGACGGGCGGCGTGGTCACGCGCAGCCGGCCGCTGTGCCCGTATCCGCAGACCGCGATCTACAACGGCAGCGGCAGCACGGACGACGCGGCGAACTTCCACTGCGGCGGAAACCTCGAGAAGCGGCGCGTGGTCTGCGCCGACGTGCTGGTGAAATACAAGCACGAAGTGGACGGGCGGCTCGATCCCGAAGGAAGCGGAGTTGACGGTGACGCTTGCGTCCGTCATCACGACCATGATCGGGACGACGATGACGACGACCACGGTCACGGGCGGTGGTGAGCTAGGCCTCCCGAGAACTCACGGAGCCCCGGGGCACGCCCCGGGGCTTTTTTTCAGTCGGCCTTGATCCCCGCGTCCTTCACCACTTTCGCCCAGCGCGCCTTTTCGTTGACGATGAACGTGCCGAGCGCTTCGGGAGCGCCGGCGCGCACCTCGGTGCCCTGCTTCGCGAGAAACTCCTTCATCTCACTGGTGTTCAGGATGCGGGTCAGCTCGGCGTTCAGCTTCGTTACGATCTCGCGCGGCGTTCCGGCCGCCGCGAGCAGGCCCTGATAGGAGCCGGTTTCGAATCCGGGAAGCGTCTCGGCCACCGTGGGCAGCTCGGGCGCCGAGGGCACGCGCTGCGCGCTCGACACCGCGAGTCCTTTCAGGCGGCCGGCTTTCACCGACGGATAGGTCGCGAGCATGCCGTTGAACAGCACGTTGGCGTTGCCCGCGATCACGTCCGTGACCGCCGCCGAGCCGCCCTTGTAGGGGATGTAGGCCCACTGCACGCCGGTGCGTGCCGCGAACTCGACGCCCGCGAGGTGCGGCGCGCCGCCGGTGCCCGAGTTGGCGAAATTGAGCTTGCCCGGATTGGCCTTGGCATAGGCGATCAGCTCCTTCACGTTCCCGACCGGCAGCGACGGATGCACCGCCAGCACGTGCGGCGAATACGACACCATCACGATCGGCGAGAAATCGCGGGCCGGGTCGAAGGGCATGTCGGGATAAACGCTCGGGTTGATCGCCAGCGCGCCGACGTCCGACAGCAGCAGGGTGGTGCCGTCGGGTGCGGACTTGGCGACGAAGTCCGCGCCGACATTGCCGTTGGCGCCGGTGCGGTTCTCCACTACCACCGGCTGGCTCCAGACTTCGCTGATACGCGGCGCGATGGCGCGCGCCAGGATGTCCGAGGTGCCGCCCGCGGCGAAGGGGACGACGATGCGGATCGGCTTGCTCGGGTACTGGGCCTGCGCCGGCAGGGCGAACAGGCTCGCGGCGAGAACTGCGGTAAAGGCTGCGGCAAGGCGTCTCATAGATATCCTCCGGTTCGTGCGTGCGAGGGAGTTTATCCTCACCCCGGGCTGACTGCCGTGCATGACATACTTGCGCGATGGATCGCCTCATCGCCGAATACGGCCTCGCCCTCGTTTTCGCCAACGTGCTCCTCGAGCAGCTCGGGTTCCCGATTCCGGCGATGCCGACCCTGATCGTCTCCGGGGCGCTTGCGGCGGAGGGCGAGTTTTCGCTCGTCGCGGTGTTCGGCCTGGCGTTCGTCGCGTGCATGCTGGGCGACGCGGCCTGGTACCTCGCGGGCCGGCGCTGGGGCCGGCGGGTGATGGCGTTACTGTGCCGCGTGTCGCTGTCTCCGGATTCCTGTGTGCGCCAGACGGAATTCCGCTTCGAGCGCTGGGGCGGCCTGACTCTGGTGCTGTCGAAGTTCATCCCCGGCCTGTCGACGATTGCACCGCCGCTCGCAGGCGCGATGCGCCTCGGCTGGCCTTCGTTCCTCCTGCTGAACGCGCTGGGCGTGGCGATCTGGGCGGGCGTCGCGATCGGCGCGGGCATGCTGTTCCACTCCGGGATCCACGAGCTCATCGACCGCCTGGAAGGACTGGGAACGCTCGCGCTGCAGGCGATCGGCGTGCTCCTTGCCGGCTATGTCGCGCTGAAGTGGTGGGAGCGGCGGCGCTTCTACAAGATGCTTCGCGTCGCGCGCATCGGTGTCCAGGATCTGCGCTCGCTCATCGACGGCGGCGGCCGTCCGGTGGTGGTCGACGTGCGCTCGCGCGTCGCCCGCGACCTCGACCCGCGCTTCATTCCCGGGGCGCTGGCGATGGACATCGGCGAGGTGGACGCGCGCCTCGGGGAGCTCCCGGCGGAGAGCGAAATCGTCTTCTACTGCAGCTGCCCCAACGAAGCCTCGGCGGCGCAGGTCGCGAAGAAGCTCATCGGGCTCGGCTACACCAGGGTGCGCCCGCTCCACGGCGGGCTGGACGCCTGGGCAGCGGCGGGCTTCGAGGTCGAGCGGCGGGGCTGACCCGGGGCAACTACCTCGCCCGCGGCGCGCTCTGCAGCAGGTCCGCGAGGTGGGGCTTCCACAGCGCCGCGTTGCCGGTCGTCAGGTGGCCGCGTGTTTGCGCGCTCGCGGGAATGAGCACGTAGCGCCCGTTCTTCACGCGCTTGATTTCGCGCTCGAGGATGCCGAGCTCCGGCGGATTCCTTTCGTCGTCGGCGGAGTTGATGGCGACGAGCGCCGCTTTGATCCGTTCCAGCCCCGGCGAGGGGTTGTAGTCGTCGGACGATTCCCACTGGTATAGAACGTCGTTCGCATCGCCGCCGAAGGGCTGCGCCAGTCGCTGCGCGACAAGCGCGTCGGCCTTGTCGCGCATCGGCGCCTGATTGTAGAGCGCCTGCGAGCCGCCCGCGGTGGCGATGCCGAATTGCACGAGGAGCCTCTGCATGCCGCGCGGCTGCGCCGCGTAGTTGCCGCCGTTCCACTCCGGATCGTTGCGGATCGCCTCGACCAGCAGCCGTCGCAGCATCCAGTTGCGCCCGGACATCTCGGTCGGCTGGCAGGCCATGGGCACGAGCGCGTCCATGAAGTCCGGATACTTCACGCCCCAGACCCAGGTCTGCATGCCGCCCATCGAGTTGCCCAGAACGAGGCGAAGATGCCTGATCCCCAGGCCCTCGGCCACGAGGCGATACTGCGCGAGCACCATGTCCTCGTAGTCGTACTTGGGGAAGCGCGCGCGCAGGCCGTCGGAAGGCCGCGTCGATTTTCCGGTCCCGAGCGCATCGGGGAGGATGATGAAGTAGCGGATCGCATCGAGCGGCTGCCCCGGCCCGAAGAGCTCGCCCGCGAAGTCCTTGGTGAGCAGGGTGGCGCCGGATCCGGCGGTACCGTGCAGGATCAGCACCGGCTCCCCCGAAGGCGCGCCCACCGTCCGGTAATGCAGGCGCACCTCGGGCAGCGTTTCGCCCGTGTGGAAGCGGAAATCCTTCGCCACCCATTCGCCTTCCTTCGGCGCGGGATAGTCCGCGGCCCGGGCCGGGAACGCGGTCATGGCGATCAAAGCGGCGGCCGCGAGCGAGAATGCTCCGGCGAATTTCGTGACCGGTTCTCTCATGTCGATCCTCAAGGTGTGTGCGTGCGCACATGATGCCACCGGCATCAACGGCGCGTGAGGCCCAGCGATTCGATCATCGCCCGGAAATCCCCGGGTGCTTCGCGCTCGAACGACATGCGCCGGCCCGTCCGCGGGTGCGCAAATCCGAGAACCCGCGCGTGGAGCATCGGGCGCATCGATTCGATCTTCCGGCCCGCGTAGTCGCGGATGTACACGCGTTCGCCGACCAGGGGATGGCCGATTTCGGATAGGTGGATGCGGATCTGATGCTGCCGCCCGGTTTCGAGGCGGCACTCGACCAGGGTCGCGCCGGCGAGCGGAGCGATCGGCGTGACGTGCGTAATCGAACGCTTCGCCTCGGGAGGAATTTCACCCCTGGGCCGCCGGAAGTGCCCATAGGAGCCGCGGAGTCCGTCGCCGCGATTCAGGATGAGATGAGTTTCGATGCGCTGAGCGGCAACCGAACCGTGAGCGATCGCCTGATAAACGCGCTCGATGTCGTGCGCGCGGAACTGCACTTCCAGAATGCGCTTCGCATCCAGGGTGCGCGCGAACACCATCAAACCGCTCGTGTCCTTGTCGAGCCGGTGAACCACACCGAGCTCGGGGCGGAAGCCGCGTCCGCCCTTTCGCCGCAGCAAGGCTCGCGTGCAGTCGACTAGCGTGTCCTTGTCGCCCGGTTCGTAGGCGATGCTCAGCATTCCGACGGGCTTGTCGACGACGACGACGTCGCGGTCCAGGAACACGAGCGCGCTCTCGGGCAGGGTGCCGGCGCGGAGCTTCGGCGCGTGTTCGTCGACGACTACCGCCGTGCCGGGAGAAACGCGAGAGGCCGGGTCGAGGCATTGCTGGCCGTTCACCGTCACGCGCCCCTGCCCGCACAGCTCGCGCGCGCGCGACCAGGAAACGCCCGTCTGGTCGCGCACGACCGCTGCGACGGTAGGCTCGGCGGGTTGCTCCTTGCGCGCGGGTCGGGGTTCTCTGGTCCGTGTTCTCACGTTTGCGTTCTCGTCCGGAGTATCATCCACCGATCGACCGGCGAGCAAGCCGCAATGAAAATCGCACCCCTGATCCTCCTTGTCCTTGCCGGCTGCGCGGCGTCGGGCGGGACCGTTGGGCCCCAGAGCGGCTGGGACGGGGCGAGCTATGACGACGTCGTCCGCGCCTGGGGCACGCCGGCGCGCAGCACCAAGCTGAGCGACGGCAGCAACGTCTACACCTGGGTGTCCGAGGGCGTGGGGACGCGGGGTCGGGTGTCGCCCTCGATCGGCATCGGCGTCGGCAGTGGCGGCGTGGGCATCGGCACCGGAGTGATGTTCGGATCGGGCGGCGGCGAGCCGGTTCGCTGCGAGCGCACCCTGATCTTCCGCGAGGGACGGGTCGCCGAGCAGAACTGGCAGGGACCGGCGGAATATTGCGACAGCTTCCACCGCTAGGGGGAGAAGACATGTTCCGGAAATGCCTGTGGTTCGCCGCCTCTATCGCCTTTGCATTCGCGGCGCTCGTTCAGGCCCAGGGCTATCCCGCGCGGCCGGTGCGCCTGATCGTGCCGTTCCCGCCCGGCGGGAGCGTCGACGTCGTGGGGCGCGCGCTGACGCCGAAGCTCTCGGAAAGGCTGGGGCAGCCGGTCGTCATCGAGAACCGCAGCGGCGCCTCGGGCAACATCGGCACCGAGAGCGTGGCGCGCGCGAAGCCGGACGGCTACACGCTGCTGCTGAACACCATCCCCTTCGTCGCGAACGCGTATCTGTACAGCCAGGTGCCCTACGACCCGTTCGCCGACTTCGCGCCGGTCTCCTGGCTGTGCTCGTCGCCCGGAACGCTCGTCGTGCATCCGTCGGTGCCGGCACGCTCGGTGAGTGAGCTGCTGCAGCTGGCGAGGGCCAAGCCGGGCGTTCTCAACTATTCTGCGGCGGGCGCGGGTACCAACCCGCATCTCGCGGGGGAGCTGTTCAACTTCCTGGGGAACGTCGATATCGTCGCCGTGCAGTACAAGGGAGGAGGGCCGTCGCTCCTTGCGGTCCTGGGCGGGGAGATCGGGATCACCTTTCCGAACATCTCGGAGGCGATTCCCCACGCGAAGGCCGGAAGGCTCTACGTGCTCGGGGTGACGGGGAGCCGGCGCTCGCCGGCGCTGCCCGGGGTGCCGACCATCGCCGAGGCCGGCCTCCCCGGATACGAGTTCGTAACCTGGCACGGCGTGCTCGCGCCCAGGGGCACCACGCCGGCCATCGTTTCCCTGCTCAACGCCAAGCTGAAGGAGGCTCTGACGGCGCCGGAGCAGGCGCGCTTTTTCGAGCAGATGGGTTTCGAGATCGTCGCGAGCTCGCCGGAGGAATTCGCGGCCCACCTGAAGCGCGAATCGGAGAAATGGGGCAGGGTGATCAAGGAGAGGCACATTCGTGTCGAGTGAGGCTTGTTGACCGCCGGCCGGCGGTGCAGAATGCGCGAAACACATGAAACAAATGCATCTGCATTCAAACCCAAAGGAGGGGATCACGATGAAACGCCTGTCACTGCTCGCTATCGGGCTGCTCGCCGCTGCGCTGGGCGCATGCTCGTCCATGTCTTCCGGCTCGGGATGGACCGTGCTCTTCGACGGCTCCAATCTGGACAACTGGAACGCGATCGGAAAAGCCAACTGGCGGATCGCAGACGGCGCGGTCCAGGCCGACAGCGGCGACAAGAGCCAGGGCTTCCTCGTCTCGAAGAATTCGTACACCGACTTTCAGGTCCGGGCGGAATTCTGGGTCGATGAAATCGCGAACAGCGGCGTGTTCCTGCGTTGCAGCGATCGCCAGCAGGTCACGGCCAAGAACGCGTACGAGGTGAACATCTTCGACAAGCGTCCCGACCCGACTTACGGCACCGGAGCGATTGTCTACGTCGCCAAGATCGCGAACATGCCCAAGGCGGGCGGAAGATGGAACACGTACGAGATTACCGCCAAGGGCTCGCAGCTCACCGTCGTGCTCAACGGCGTCCAGACCGTGAGCGTCCAGGACAGCCAGCACGCGAGCGGTCCGATCGCGCTCCAGTACGGAGCGGGCGTGGTGAAATTCCGCAAGGTCGAGATCAAGGCCCTGTAGCCCGATGCAGCGAATCTCGATCCTCCTGCTGGCGGCGCTCGCCGCCGCCTGCTCGTCGGGTCCGCCCAAGCCGTCGCCAGCGGCGGTGGCCGAGCTGGCGCCGACGGGCAAGCTGCGCGCCGCCATCAACTTCGGCAACGGCGTTCTCGCGTCGAAGGACCCGGCGACCGGCGAAGCGCGCGGCGTTTCGGTCGATCTCTCTCGCGAGCTCGCGAAGCGCCTGGGCGTGCCGCTCGAGATCGTTCCCTACGCGGCGGCGGGCAGGGTGGTGGAGGCGGTCAAGACCGGAGCCTGGGACGTGGGTTACGTGGCAATCGATCCGCTGCGCGGGGTGGACATGATCCAGTCGCCGGCTTACGTCGTGATCGAAGGCTCGTACCTCGTGCCGGCCGACTCGCCGATCCGCAGCAACGCGGAGGTCGATCGCGAAGGGATCCGGATCGTGGTCGGCAAAGGCAGCGCTTACGATCTCTTTCTCAGCCGCGAGATCAAGCGCGCGATGCTGGTTCGCGCGCCGACCTCGCCCGAGGTCGTGAACATGATGCTCGCAGAGAGGCTCGAGGTCTCGGCCGGCGTGAAGCAGCAGCTCGAGGCCGATGCGAAGCGCGTTCCCGGCGTGCGCCTGCTCGCCGGCCGCTTCATGGTGATCAACCAGGCGATGGCCGTCCCCCGCGGCCGCGAGGCCGGTGCAAGATACGTGCGTGATTTCATCGAAGAGATGAAGGCGACCGGGTTCGTCGCGCAAGCGCTCATCCGCCACCGCGTCGAGGGTGCCGCGGTCGTGCCTGCGGACGATCCGAGGTAAGGCTCAGGCGGCCTGTACCGGCGCGCGCTTGCGCATGCGCGCGAGCACCGCGGCGAGGGCAATGCCGAGAACGCACACGGCACCCGTCGCAATGAAGCCCCACTTGAACGCCCCCGCCGTGTCTTTTACGACGCCGAGCGCATAGGCGAAGGTCAGCGCACCCAGATTGGCGAACATGTTTCCGAATCCCGCGGACATGCCGGCGACGCGCGGTCCCAGCGCCTCGAGCGGCACCGAGAACAGCGGCCCGAAGTAGAACTGCAGGAACACCGAGTTCACCGCGATGACGAGGACGAGCAGCGGGATCGAGTCGACGACCACGATCAGACCCGAGGTGCAGGCGAGCGCGGCCAGCGAAACGCCGATCACCAGCGGCGGATTCCTCAGGCGGTCGGACAAATAGCCGCCGAGCGGATTGGCGGAGGCGGTCAGCACCGCCCCCATCGCGGTGATCAGGCCGGCGGCCTCGAGCGAGAGCCCGCGATCGGACACGAGCAGCGAAGGCAGCCAGAAGTTGAACGAAGTGGCGACGCCGAAGCGGATGAACTGGATGCCGGCGCAGACCCACATGATCGGGTAGCGGAACAACTGGAAGGCGTCGAGCATCCCCACCGGGTGCCGCGGCCCGCTGGCGGGCTTCTCCCTGCCCAAGGCGAGGTAGACGAAGGCGATACCCACGCCGAGCAAGGCGAAACCCATGAACGTGGGGCGCCAGCCGTAGCGAATCGCGAGGAGCGGCCCGACGAGCGAGAGCAGGATGTTTCCCGAGACCCCTCCGATCACATAGACACCCATCGCGGTCGCCTTGCGGTCCGCGGCGAACCAGGAAGCGACGAGCGTGAGGCCCGGCGCGAAAATCAGGGCGCGGAACGCGCCCGAAGCGACCTGGTTCGCGATCGCGCCCGAATAGGTGTGCAGCGTCCCGAAATTGAACGACAGCAGCGTCGATCCGAGGATGCCGAGAAAGAAAAGCCGTTTCGGCCCGAAGCGGTCGGCCAGGACGCCCGCCGGGATTTGACCCAGCGCGTAGGTGAAGGTCGCGGCCGCCGAAAGCAGTCCGGCCTCCGCGAAGCTCATGCCGAGGTCTTCGCGGATGAGCGGCAGGAACAGCGCGAGGCCGCCGACGGTCAGCATGTTGAAACCCTGGCAGATCACCACGAGGGTGACGGTGAGCGCGGCCTCGCGCCTCAAGCGGATTTCCTTCCCGTTCGCTTGCGGGACTCGGCCGGCACGGCGGATCGCTTGCACTCGCTCGCCACCGCCTCGCGGATGATCTCGGCCAGGCGCAGCGCGGCGGGGCCGGCGTGCTCGCGGTCGGCGAAGATGAGATACAACTCGGCGAAACGTTCGCCGCCTTCACGGAGGGGGAGGGCTTTGAGCGTGCCTTCCTTGAGCTCCTCGCGGATTCTTTCTTCGGGCAGCCACGCGAAGCCGTAGCCGGAGCGCGCCGCCTCGATGGAGGTCGCCATGTTGCCGACCGTCCAGCGCTGTGTCGCCTCGAGCGTCAGCGGGGTCGAGCGCCGCGGGCTCGATTCGCGCACGACCAGCTGGCGATACCCGCGCAGATCCTGCGTGGACAGCTTGCGGCCGAGCCGGTGCAGGGGATGGTCCGGGTGCGCGGCAAGGATGAATCGCATCCGCATCAGGGGCTCCGCCATGAACCCCTGGGGGATGGTGCCGAATATCGCCAGATCCGCCTGCTTCTGCAGCAGCGAATCGTCTTTCCCGCCGAGCACGGTTTCGATCAGCTCGATCCGGGTATGAGGGCTTTCCCCCGCGAGACGGTCGAGGCACTCGAGCAGCAGCCAAGTCGGAAATATGGTCTCCACGGCGAGGTGGATTTCCGCTTCCCAGCCGGCCGAGAGCTTTTTCGCGGCCTGCTCGAGCCCCGCGGCCTCGCCGACGAGGTAGTGCGCGCGGCGGTACAGGAGCTCCCCGGTCGGCGTGAGCCTGGCCTTGCGTCCCTCGATCCTGAACGCCTTGACGCCGAGCTGCGATTCCAGCTGCTGCACCGCGTAGGTCACCGAGGACTGGCTCTTGTGCAGGGCCTGCGCGGCCTTCGCGTAGCCGCCCTCGTCGACCACCGCGAGAAGGGCGCGCCACTGGTCGAGGGAGATCCGGGGAGCGGCCATATATCTATCAGATAGATCTATTTAGGCTAATTTTTGCGCTATTTAATCTATTTGTCCAATGATTAAATAGCTCCACCTCGGGGAGTCATCCCCGCCCAGACAGATAGGAGGCCAACGTGAAAACTCTTCTCAAGATCCAATCCAGCATCTTTTCCGACGGCGGCCAGACCAGCCAGCTCTCGGAGCGTTTCGTCGCCGCCTGGCGCAAAGCCAACCCCGGCGGGAAGGTGATCGTGCGCGATCTCGCGGCGCAGCCCGTGCCGCACCTGGATGCCGCGCGCTTCGGCGCGTTTCTGGCGAAGCCCGAAGAGCGCACTCCCGAACAACAGGCGGTCGTGAACTATTCGGACGCGCTGATCGAGGAGCTCAGGCGCGCCGACGTGGTGGTGCTCGGGCTGCCGATGTACAACTTCGGGCTGCCTTCGACGCTCAAGGCGTACTTCGACCATGTCGGTCGCGCGGGCGTCACGTTCCGCTACACGGAGAAAGGCCCGGTCGGCCTGCTGACCGGCAAGAAAGTCTACGTGTTCGCGGCACGCGGCGGGCTCTACGCGGGTACGCAGAACGACACCGAGACGCCTTACATCCGCGCGTTTCTTTCGTTCATCGGCATGAGCGATATCGAGTTCGTCTACGCCGAAGGCCTCGCGATCAGCGAAGCGAGCAAGCAGCAGGGCATCGCCCGCGCCAACGCCGCGGCCGACGCGCTGGCCGAACCCGAGCTCGCCGCGGCGTGACGCGTCAGACGGACAGGGGAGCCTCGTCCATCAGGCTCAGCTGCTCCTTGAGCTCGAGGATCCGGTCCTGCCAGTAGCGCTGCGTGTTGAACCAGGGGAAAGCGGCGGGGAAGGCCGGGTCGTCCCAGCGCCGCGCCAGCCAGGCCGAATAGTGGATGAGGCGCAGGGTGCGCAGCGCCTCCAGCAGGTGCAGCTCGCGCCGATCGAAGTCGTGGAAGTCTTCGTAACCGGCGAGCACGTCGGATAGCTGCCGCGTCATCGAGGCGCGGTCGCCCGAGAGCAGCATCCACAGGTCCTGGATCGCCGGTCCCGAGCGGCAATCGTCGAAGTCGACGAAGTGAGGGCCGTCGTCCGTCCATAACACGTTGCCCGCGTGGCAATCGCCGTGCAGCCGCAGCGCGCGCACCTCGCCTGCGCGCTCGTAGCAGTGCGCGACCCCCGCGAGCGCGAGCTCGGCCACGCTCCTCCAGGCCGCGAGCAGATCGGCCGGAATGAAGTTGCTGGCGAGCAGCCAGTCGCGCGGCTCGCGGCCGAAGGTGTCGATGTCGAGCGCAGGCCGCTCGGCAAAGGGGCGCACCGCGCCCACCGCGTGGATTCGCCCGATGAAACGCCCCATCCACTCGAGCGTGTCGGGGTCCTCCAGCTCGGGCGTGCGGCCGCCGCGGCGCGGATAGACGGCGAAGAGGAATCCGCCGAATCGCTGCAGGGTCCTGCCGCCGGCGGCGAGCGGCGCGACTACCGGGATCTCCCGCTCGGCGAGCTCGGCGGTAAAGGCGTGATCCTCCAGAATCTGCGCCTCGCTCCAGCGTCCTGGGCGGTAGAACTTCGCGACGACCGAGGGAGGTCCGGCCGCGGCATCGTCGAGCCAGACCTGGTAGACGCGGTTCTCGTAGCTGTTCAGCGCAAGCAGCCGCCCGTCGCCGTTGAAACCCGCGCTCGCGAGCGCGTCGAGCACGGT
>JBGQKQ010000095.1:0-11211 GCA_041499655.1 Gammaproteobacteria bacterium | reverse complement strand
CGGAAGATATTGTCGAACGCCTGGGGAATGCTCGCGCCGACGACCAGCAGCCCGTGGTTCCTGAGGATCATGGCTTCGCGGTTGCCCAGGTCGCGCACCAGGCGCTCCTGCTCGTCCATGTCGATCGCGACGCCTTCGTACTCGTGGTAGCCGATGTCGATGAAGCGCATCGCCGTCTGCGCGAAGGGCATCAGCCCGGCCTTCATCGCCGACACCGCCATGCCGGCGATCGTGTGGGTGTGGATGATGCAATCCACCTCGTGGCGCGCGCGGTGGATCGCGCTGTGAATCACGTAGCCGGCCCTGTTGATGTCGTACTCGGTCGGGTTGAAAAGGACCTTGCCGTCCAGGTCGAGCTTGATGAAGCACGAGGCGTGCATCTGCTCGTAGAGTATTCCGTAGGGGTTGATCAGGAACGCGCCGTCCTCTCCGGGAACGCGGGTCGAGATGTGATTCGCGATCATCTCGTCCATCCCGTAGAGATGGACGAGGCGGTAGGCGGCGGCGAGGTCGACGCGCTTCGCCCACTCGGCCGCGCTGACCTGCTCGCGGACCGATTTCTGCTTCTTGATGCGGGTAACGCTCATGGCGTACTCCTCGTGCGCAAGGCGGATCCTGCGTAGTTTAACGCTGACCGCGGGATCGGTCATTTTGGGTGGTACCTCTCTGATACCGGCGCCACTTCGAAAGGCCGCGATCGGGCAGAGGGATAGGCAGGAAGTGTCGTCAGGCGCACATCGTCCACAGCACCTCCCGCGGTGAAGTGGTAAAGGCTCTGCCACGCTTTGCCTCGCAGACCCAGCAGTGCGTGCATCTCGTCATCGAAGAAACAGCCGATCCCGGTGGCGCGGATGCCGGCAGCCTCGGCCTCGAGGTACAGCACCTGCCCGAGCATTCCGCATTCCCAATAGAGCGTCCGATAGCGCCAAGGCTCGCTTGCCGCGATCTCGTAACGGCTGAGCATCCCCAGCGCATAGCAGGAATCGGCGGCGATATTCTGGTGACAGCAGATGAGCCGTGCAGAGTCGCGCAGGTCATGGGCGATGAGCAGATAGAGCGGCAGTTCCGGCGGGCCGACCTTGTGCCACATCCAGTCGGGCCGAAGCGACGCCTTCAGCGGCGCGAGCGCCTCCGGATTTCTCACCAGCACGTAGAGTCCGGAATCGAGTGAGTCCACGCGATGAACCAGGATTGCCGGGTGCAACGCGGCGGCCCAAGGCCAAGCGCACCAGGGTGGCGTGTCGGAGCGCGGCACGGTCGCATCGAGCATGGCAAAAAATGCGTCAGCGCTGATACTCGTGGAGCCATCAAACGCAACCGCGCTGCGCCGTTGTCGAAAGATTTGCGCCGCCGAGAGATCGCGCACGGGCTCGCCCGCGGTCTCGTGGACCGTTCGCGCGCGGTTCGCGGGCTCATGATCCAGGTGCGGCTTGCCGGTCAGCCGATGCGCCTGTTCGATATCCTCCCACTCGACGTGGTCGGAACTCAAGCGGTTAGCCTCGCCATGCCAGCGCGACGGAGCGGGGGGCAGTTCTTCCGGCAGCGACTCGCCTGTGGAGATCCACATCAGGCAGTCCGGCGCTTCCGCTTCGGCCGAGGCGTCGTTGCGATCGAGCCCGAGCAGCGCAGCGATCTCCGCGTCGCCTGGCGCGGCGAGCAGGCGCGAGCACCAGCCCAGCGCGGCTGCGGCGTAGCTCACCGCGGCAATGGCATGGCCGCAGTCGTGCTGACAGTACCGAAACGCCCGCATGCCGTATTTCCAGGCTTCGCGCCAGGTAATGCTCGCGAGCCCGATCAGAAGGCCGCGAAGCTCGACCGGCTGGTCCCATTCCCCGCGGCGCTCGAGCGCGTGATCGCAGCTCAGGTAGTGATACACACCTGCGGCAACGCCCGGCACGCCGCCCGTGACCAAATAGCCTTCGGTGGGATGGAGATTGCCACTCGAGGGATTGCAGCGCAGCGCCCAGGAGGTTTCGCCGTAGGCCTTCCAGGCGGAGAGGCCCAGCGACAGCTCGAACAGCATTCCAAGCGAATCGAGGTCGAAAGCGCGCGGTGCGGGCATCTGGCCGCGGCGCAATGCGCTGTAGTCCGTCTTCAGGTCGTCCGCAACAAGCGGCAGCTCGATGCGCACAGCGCCTTCATATCGGCGGAACGGATTCGGCTGATTGGCCCAGTCAAGCCGTCCCGGGCCCGGCGCGTAGCGGTTCAGGCGATGCTTGCTGCGTTCGTGGTAATCGGAGAGCGTGTAGTCGGCCATGGAAGACAATCGAGGCGAGCTTATCACGGGGCCTCTATGCCCCTGCATGCGGAACGCGGACAATAGGCCAATAGCAGTCATGGATCCGAATCTGACCCTGGAGGATTTCGATTGGCTTCGCGAGATCGAGGCAGTTACCGACGCGACACGGACTCCCCCGCCGATCCCGATGAATATTGCCAGGAAGCTTGGCGCGTTCGGCTTCGTAAAATCGAATGGTCTCGGCGGCTTTGCTATTACAGATGACGGACGCGGCGCATTGTTGGAACAAAACATGCGCGATGCCGAAGACCGCTAAAGCACGGGACTACGCGGCTTTATTTCGCGCCTCGCGCAGCGCCCGCCACATTCGGTCCGGCGTCACCGGCATGTCGAGGTCTCGGATCCCCAGCGGCCGCACGGCGTCGATGATCGCGTTCATGGTCGCGCCGAGCGCGCCCGAGGTTCCGGATTCGCCCACGCCTTTCGAACCCAGCGCGTTGGCCTTCGTCGGCACGGGGTGCTCGTCGCAGGCGATCGCGCGCATCCAGTCGGCGCGCGGCATGGGGTAGTCCATGAAGCTGCCGGCGAGGAGCTGGCCGGTGTCGCCCTCGTATACAGCGTGCTCGCCGAGCACCTGTCCCACGCCCTGCAGCACGCCGCCGTGCACCTGGCCTTCGACGCTGGTGTGGTCGACTACCGTGCCGATGTCGTCCACGGTCGCGTAGTTCACCACCTCGGTGACGCCGGTCTCGGGGTCGATCTCGACCTCGGCGATGTGGCAGCCGTTCGGGAAGGTCGCGCCGAACGCGCCCTCGGCGACGCAGTCCATGGGGTGCGGTGTCTGCCCGGCGAGCTTCTTCGCGAGCTCGAAGAAACCGATGGATCTCCCGCCGCCCTTGAATTGCCCTTTGCCGTACTCGACATCGGCCCCGAGCTCGGTTGCCGCGAGCGGTTTCGCCGTTTCGAGGAGCTTCGACACCAGCAGCTTCACCGCGCTGCCCGCCCCGTAGAGCGAGCGCGAGCCGCCGGTGCCGTTGCCGACGACGGAGACGTCGGGGTCGCCCTCGTGGAAGCGGATGCGCTCGGCCGCGCTTTTGTCGACGAGCCCGAGCCCCTCGCGGAAGATGCGCGTGAACGCGGTCTCGTGGCCTTGCCCGGTCGATTGCGACACGGTGTAGACGTGCAGATCGCCCGACTTGTCGAAGCGGGCATGCGCCTGGTCTTTCGCCGCGACGCCCGCGGCGCTCGCCTCGAGAAACGTGGCGATGCCGATGCCACGCAGCTTCCCCTCCCGCTTCGAGCGCTCGCGGCGCGCAGGGAAGCCTTTCCAGTCGGCTAGCAGCAAGGCCTTGTCCATCACCGCCTCGAACTCGCCGCAGTCGTAGGTCGTTCCGTTCGCCGTCCTGTAGGGCATCGCATCGGGCGGAATGAAATTCTTCCGGCGTAGCGCGACCGGGTCGAAGCCGTGCTCGGCCGCGGCGCGGTCGACCACGCGCTCGATCGCGCAGGCGATGTCGGGCCTGCCCGCGCCGCGGTAGGCCGAGACCGGCAGGGCGTTGGAGTAGGCGCAGCGCGTGTGCGCGTACATCGCGGGGATGCGGTACACGCCGCCCATGGTGATGGTGATGTTGCGCGAGCCGATCTGCGGGCCGAAGGGCGTGGAGTACGCGCCGAGGTCGGCAGTGTCCTCGAAGCGCAGCGCGAGAAATTTCCCGTCGCGGTCGAGAGCGAGCTCGGCAGCCATGGTGAGGCCGCGCCCGTGGTTGTCCGAGAGAAAGACCTCCGAGCGCGTTGCGACCCACTTCACCGGCGCCCCGGTCTTCTGCGCGGCGAGCATCACCGCGATGTGCTCGGCGTAGGAGAAGCTGCGGATGCCGAAACTCCCCCCGACCAGCTCGGTGATCACGCGGACCTTCTCGGCCGGCAGCCCGGTCGCCGCGGAAAGGAAGCCGCGCATGCCGTTCATGCCCTGGCTGGGCGAATAGACGGTGAACACGCCGCTCGCCGCGTCGAATTGGGCGAGGAACGCGCGCGGCTCGATCGGGTTGCCGACGAGGCGCTGGCTGCGCAGCGTGAAGCGCGAGCGGTGCGCCGCGCCGGCGAATGCCGCGTCCACCGCCGCGCGGTCGCCGGTCTCGTACTCGAATGCGAGATTGCCGGGAATGTCGGCGTGCAGCTGCGGCGCGCCCGCGCGCGTCGCGGCTTCGAAGCCGACCACGGCGGGCAGGTCGTCGTACTCAACCGCGATGTCCTCGGATGCGTCCTGCGCGAGCGCCGCGGACTCCGCGACGACGAGCGCGACAGGCTGCCCGACGTAGTGGACTTTCCCGTGCGCGAGCGCGGGCCAGAAAGGCTTCTTCTGCTTCTGCCCGCCCACGCCCTCGTAGGGGACGCCGCCCGGGAGCGACTTCCAGCCCGAAGCCGCGTAGTCGGCGCCGGTGAGAACCAGGCGCACGCCCTTGCGCGCGCTCGCGGCACTCGCGTCGATCGAGGCGATCCCGGCGTGCGCGCGATCCGAGCGCAGGAAGTATGCGTAGAGCTGGCCGGGGAGATTCCAGTCGGCGGTGTAGCGGCCGCTTCCGGTGAGCAGCCGCGGGTCCTCGCGGCGCAGGGTTCGTTCCGTCATGGTCACGCGCCGGCGAGCAGGGCGATCAGCTTCCGGGCTTCCTCGGAAGGATTGACGAACTGGCAGCCCCAGCGGTGCGCCTGGCTGCCGTCGGCGAGCAGCAGCGGCCTGCAGTGGCGGACCTGCAGGTCGACCGTGACGACGGCTTGCCCCGGACGCTCGATGCGCCACCCGCGGATGAGCGTGTCGGGCGCCGGAACGAGGTAGCTCGAGCGGACGAGCAGCCCGAGGCCGCCCTCGCTGACGTCCATGATCTGGCCTTCGAGCGCGACGCCCGCGCCGGCGGGAATCGCGCAGTGAACGGGAAGATCCGGCGGGACAGGGGCACGCGGGTGCGCGCGCCGCTGGCGGCTCACCGTGACCTTGGGAAACTCCAGGCGGACCGCATCCGCGCCATCGTGCGTGACGGCTTCCGGGCCGGATGCCGTGAACTCGATGTTCATCCCCCCGAACTCGGCGAGGAAGGTCACCTGCCGGTTCTGCAGCAGGGCCTCGCGCGTGCCCGACAGCGCCTCGACCACGATGTAGTGCCTCATCGGATCGACGAAGCGCAGTTTCCACGGCGGGGTGTCGCCGCCCGGCAGCAGCGCCGCGAGCGGCTCGCGCCGCACCAGCAGCGCGCTCAGCACGCGCTCGACCTCGTCGGCGGAAGTGGAGACGAGGCCCGGCGACAGGGTGATTGCCCGCGGGTCGGTGTCGCTCATCGCCGATCTCCGGTAAAGGGACTCACCACCAGCCGGCGCGCCGGCGCAGCGCGGTGAGCGCGGTCGAGGCATCGCTCGCGACGCTGCGGGTGTCGATCGCGGTGAGCCTGCCGTCTCGTTTGAGGATGCGCCCGTCGACCATCACCGTGTCCACGTTGGAGGGCTGCGCTGCCTCCACCAGGAGGTGCGCGGGTTCGCTGAACACCGCGAGGTTGACGTCGCGCGTGTCCACCATGATGAGGTCGGCGCGCTTGCCGGGCACGAGCGACCCGATGCGCTCTCCCATCCCCATCGAGCGCGCGCCTTCGATGGTCGCGAGCTCGAGCACCCGTCGCGCCGGAAGCTTGAACTCGTTGAGCGCGCGGGCGTTCTCGATATTCTGGATCGCCTTCATGATCGCGAACATGTCGGCGTTGCCCGAGAGCGCGGTGGTGTCCACCGACAGCCCGACCGGGATGCCCGCGGCGAGGAATTCGCCCGTCGGCGGAAAGCCGAAGCCGATGCGCATTTCGGTGTAGGGCGAGAGGCTCACCGGGCAGCCGTTTTCGGCGAGCGCGCGGATCTCTTCCGGCGAGACCCAGGTCGCATGGATCACCTGCACGTCCTTGCCGAGGAATTTCTCGCGCGCAAGCAGCGCGATCGCATCCGACCCCTTGCGATTGTTGGCGTGCACCGAGATCGGAATACGCAGCGACCTTGCGGCGTCGAAGTCCTGCTTGTATGCCGCGGCCGACACGCTGCCGGTGGCGCCGGTCGACACGCCGCGCCAGGCGAGGCCGAGCGAGAGCAGGCCGCCGTTCGAGTAATAGGCCGCCCAGCTGCGCCACAGGCGCTCCAGGTCCGCGAGATCGATGGTCTGGTCGGCGGGATGGCCTTGCGCGGCGCCGTACGAGAAGCGCCCGCGGATGCCCGACTCGCGCAGCGCGCGCAAGTCTTCCTCGGCGTATTGCGGCGAGCGGATGTTGTGGCACCAGTCGTGAACGAAGGTGATGCCGCCGTTCAGGGCCTCGGCCGCGGCGAGCCGCGTTCCCTGGTACATGTCGGAGGGAAGATAGGCTTTCCCGAGATTGAGCGCGGTGGGGAAGTAGCCGAGCTCGCGCTTGTCGCCGGACATGCTCCGCAGGAGCGTGTTCCACATGTGCCAGTGAGTCTCCACCAGGCCCGGCAGCACGATCATGCCGCGGCCGTCGATGTCCCAGGCGCCCGCTGCCTCGAGGCTCCGGCCGACCGCGACGATCGCGCCGTTGCGGACGTGGACGTCGGCGTCGGACAGGTCGCCCAGCTTCGCGTCCATGGTCATCACGTAGGCGTTGCGGATCACGACCTCGCTTCGCCCGGGAAGCATGCTGGGTGCGCTGCCGGCGAGCGAAGCGCAGCCGGGCAAGCCGAGGGCGCCCAGCGCCGCCACGCTGCCGAGAAACTCGCGCCGGTTTTTCATCTTTCAGCCCCGCCCGATGAACGGCATCTTGGTCGCCATGATGGTCATGAACTGCACGTTGGTCTCGAGCGGCAGGTTCGCCATGTGCAGCACCGCCGCGCCCACATGGTCGACGTCCATCAGCGGTTCAGGCTTGATCTCGCCGTTCGCCTGGGGAACACCGTTCGCCATCCGCGAGGCGAGCGGCGTGCGCGCATTGCCGATGTCGATCTGCCCGACGGAGATGTCGTATTTCCTCCCGTCGAGCGCGCTCGACTTGGTGAGTCCGGTGACCGCGTGCTTGGTCGAGGTGTAGGGCGCGGAGTTCGGCCGCGGCGCGTGGGCGGAGATCGAGCCGTTATTGATGATGCGCCCGCCGCGCGGGGTCTGGCTCTTCATGAGCTTGAACGCCTCCTGCGTGCACAGGAACATGCCGGTGAGATTGGTGTTCACCACCGCCTGCCACTGCTCGAGCGTCAGGTCCTCCAGCATGATGCTGCCCGGCGTGCCGATGCCGGCGTTGTTGAAAAGCACGTCGAGTCGCCCGAATTTCGACTGGGTTGCGGCGAACAGCGCCTGCACCGCCTTCTGGTCGGTGACGTCGGTGGGCGCAACCAGGGCGCGCTCGCCCGCGCCGGAGAGCTTTGCCGTTTCCTCCAGAAGGTCCTTGCGGCGGCCGGCGAGCGCGACGCGGCAGCCGTCCTTCAGGAACGCGAGCGCGACCGAGCGGCCGATTCCGCTCCCCGCGCCGGTGACGATCGCCGCTTTCCCCGATGAAGCCATGTTCTCTCCCAAGTCGATGATCAACGTCCGGTCAGTGTACTGCGGCGGTCAGCGTATTCCCGTCAACGAACTGCGGCGAGCTGCCTCGCCTGCTCCACGCTCGCGGCGATGCGCTTCGAGGCGGCCAGAGCCCGCTTGCGCGCGCTCGCGACGGTCTCGTCGGCGAGCAGGGGCACGCTCGCCTGCGCCGCCATTTTCCTGCGGACCGAGGGGTAGGACGCGAGCAGCCGTTCGAGCGCCTCCGCCGAGACGCGGTAGTCGAAGTAGTTCTTCTCCAGGCGATCCTTGGCTCGGAGCGCCTCGTCGATCCATCCTGCCGACCTGCGCCCCGCCTTGCGCATGTGCTCGCGCAGTCTTTCGTCGCTGGTCGTGACCTGGTTGCGGTAGCGGTGGCTCGCCGCCTGCTCGCGCAGGATCTGGCGCGCGGTGAGCAGGTACTCCTCGGCCGCGGCGACCAGCGCGCGATTGGGCGCGGCGCCCAGGTCGCGCAGGTCGATCACGTGCCTGTCCACTTCCTGCGCCTGCTCGTCCAGCCTTGCGACCGTCTGCGGGTTGTCGGCGGCGGCCGCTTCGTTCTCGAGCGCGAGAGCGGTCTCCATCCGCTCGCTCGAATCGCGGACGAGCGCGGACACGGTCTTTTGCAGCTGGGCCTTGCGATAGGCGCTCACTCCCCAGTAGCCCAGCGCCGACACGATCACCAGCGCCGCGAGCCCGAAGGCGGTGGCCTTCGTGGTCGCTCCGCGAGCGCTTGCGGCGAGCGGATTCAAGGGGCGACGCTGACGCCGCGCAGGCGGGAATGGCATGCGCACTAGGCTAGCAAGCGCGTCGTGGACGGTCAAACTCGCGCTGGGCCGATGGGCCCGCGTCATGGGCCTGCAACGGCTTGGTGCGCGGGTGCGCGGCATGATCTAATGGCGCCTGCCGAGGGAGACGCAATGGGCGTGCTGCAGGTCGTCTTGTTCCTGATGCTGTTTGCCGTGGCGCTGGGATGGGTCGCCCGGCACTTCAAGTTTCCCTATCCGATCGCCCTGGTGATCGGGGGCGGGCTGCTCGGCTTCGTGCCGCGGCTGCCGCAGCCCCAGTTCGACCCGCAGTTCACGCTGGTGCTGGTGCTGCCGCCGATTCTCTACCAGGCGGCGCTGCTCACGTCCTGGCGCGAGTTCAAGGCGAACATCCGTCCCATCGGGCTGCTCGCCATCGGCCTGGTGCTCGCGACCACGCTCGCCGTGGGCGCCACCCTGAAACTGCTCATCCCCGACATACCCTGGGCGGCGGCGTTCACTCTGGGCGCGATCGTCTCTCCCCCCGACGCGGTGGCGGCGACGGCGATCCTGTCGCGGCTCAACATGCCTCGCCAGGTGGTCACCATCCTCGAGGGCGAGAGCCTGGTCAACGACGCCGCGGGCCTGGTGATCTACAAGTTCGCGGTCGCCGCGGTCCTCACCGGCGTGTTCTCGCTGTGGCAGGCGAGCCTGGAGTTCGTCGCCGTGGCGGCGGGCGGGATCGTCATCGGTTTCCTCATGGGCCAGCTGTTCGTTTTTGTCCACCGGCACCTCGGCGACGCCTTCATCGAGGTGCTGACCACGCTCGCGGTGCCCTACGTCACCTATATCCTGGCCGAGTCGGTGCACGCCTCCGGGGTGCTCGCGGTGGTCGCCGCGGGGATCGTGCGCGGCCGCTACTCGCCCGAGATCGTCTCCGCCGAAATGCGCATCATCGCGCGCTCGGTGTGGAACCTGCTCGTCTTCGTGCTGAACAGCCTGGTGTTCATACTCATCGGGCTGCAGCTGTCCGCGATCGTCCACCGGCTGACGGACTACACCGTGGCGCAGCTGTTCTTCTACGGAACCTTCGTCTCCGCGGTGGCGATCGTGGTGCGCTTCGCGTGGGTCTACCCGGCGATCTACCTGCCGCTGGTGCTGCGGACCCTGCTCGGCCAGCAGGTTCCTCCGCCCCGGGAAGGCGAGGTGTTCATCATGAGCTGGTCCGGCATGCGCGGCATCGTGTCGCTGGCGGCGGCGCTCGCGCTGCCGCAGGTGCTGGTGGACGGCAGCCCCTTCCCGGAGCGCGACCTCATCATCTTCCTCACCTTCGTCGTGATCGCGGTGACGCTGGTCATCCAGGGCCTGTCGCTCAAGCCGCTCATCCGCCGCCTCCGGGTCGGCAAGGACTGGAGCCTGCAGGAGGAGCAGCAGCGCGCCAAGATGTCGCTCGGCAAGGCGGCGATCGCCGCCATCGACACGCTGGTCGCCAAGGACGGGATCCCGAACGACCTCGCCGAGCGCATCCGCGCCGAGTTCGCCGAGCAGATCACCCTCGCCGTGCCCGAAGGCCTGGTGCTCAGGCACTCGGGCGCCGACGACGCGAAGCGCCTGCGTGCGGTGGCGGTCAAGGCGGAGCGGCACGAGCTGATCCGCCTGTGGCGGGAGAACCAGATCAGCGACGAAGTGCTGCACAAGATCGAGGAACACCTCGACTACCAGGAATCGCGCATCTAACCACTCGAGGAGGTTTCATGGCCCGCATCGTCTTGCTCGCGCTTCTGGCGCTCGCCGCCTTGCCTTGTTCCGCGCAGTATCCCGACCGTCCGGTCACGATGCTAGCGGGCTTTCCCCCGGGAGGCCTTGTCGACATCGTCGCGCGGGTCGTCGCCGACGGGATGAAGGCGAATTTTCCCAAGGGCGTGGTCGTCGTCAACAAGGCTGGCGCGGGCGGCGCCGTGGCGGTGGCGGAAATGACGCAGGCGAAGCCCGACGGGTACACCATCGTGCTCACGCCTCTGTCCGCGCTGGTGATCGGCCCGCAGCTCAATCCCCAGCTCAACTACCACACTCCGGACGATTACGAGCCCGTGATCAACCTCGTCGCTTATTACCCGCTGCTCGTGGTGAAGGAGGACGCGCCGTGGAAGACCATCCAGGAGTTCGTCGCCGACGCCAAGGCGAATCCCGGGAAGATGCGCGTCGGCACGCCGGGCGAGGGGACGTCGAGCCATCTCAACCTCGAGGAATTCATGTTCAAGACCGGCGCGAAGATGACGCACGTCCCGTATGGGGGCTGGGGGCAGTCCTCGCCGGCGCTCCTCGGCGGCCACATCGAGGCGGTGGTAGCGCAGCCGGGCGAGGCGAAGCCCATGGTCGAGGGCAAGCGCATCCGCGCGCTCGTGTTCTTCCAGGAAAAGCGCCACCCGGCTTTCCCCGACACGCCGACCGCGAAAGAAGCGGGCTGGGACGTGGCGAACGGCGTGTGGTACCTGCTCGTCGCGCCGAAGGGCACGCCCGCGCCCATATTGAAACAGATCCACGACGCGGCGAAAGCGGTGACCGACGATCCCGCGTTCACCAAGACCATGGACGCGCGCGGCGTGGATGTCGACTACCGGCCGGGGGACAAGCTGCGCGCGGACCTGTGGGCGCAGTACAAGCTGCACACCGAGATCCTG
>JBGQKQ010000094.1:0-11425 GCA_041499655.1 Gammaproteobacteria bacterium | reverse complement strand
TCTTCAGCAGGAACGGGCGCACGAATATCAGAAAGGTCACGAAGCTCGAGACCGGATTACCCGGCAGCCCGATGAAGCTCGCCCTTGCGACGCGGCCGAACGCGAGGGGGCGTCCGGGCTTCATCGAGATGCGCCACATCAGGAGCTCGCCCTCGGCTTCCACCGCGGGCTTCACGAAGTCGGCATCGCCCACCGAGACGCCGCCGCTGGTCACGATGACGTCGCACTCGGCGGCCGCGCGGCGCAGCACTTCGCGGGTCGCCTCGAGCGAATCGGGAACGATGCCGTAGTCGCGCACCTCGCAATCGAAGGCATGCGCGAGCCCGTTCAGGGTGAACCGGTTGGAGTTGTAGATGCGCCCCGGAGGCAGGGGATCGCCGGGCATCACCAACTCGTCTCCGGTGAAGAACAGCCCCAGGCGCACGCGGCGATGGACGGGAAGCGAGGCGATTCCGATCGAAGCGGCGAGCCCCGTGTCCTGCGGACGCAGGCGGATTCCGGCCGGGAGGATCACGTCGCCTGCCCGGATATCGCTGCCCGCGAGCCGCACCCATTCGCCGGGCTTGGGGATCTTCTTCACGACAATCTGATCCCCTTCGGCGGCGCAGTGCTCCTGCATCACCACGGCGTCGGCCCCCGGGGGAATCGGCGCACCGGTGAAGATGCGCGCGGCGGTTCCCGCGGCCAGCGGACCGCCGACCGCCCCCGCGAAGATTTTCTGCGCGACCCTGAGGCGCGGCTCGGCGCCTTTCAGGTCCGCGAGGCGCAGCGCGTAGCCGTCCATGGCGCTGTTATCCATGGGCGGCACGTTCATGGTCGAGCGCTGCGCCGCCGCGAGCACCCGGCCTGCGGCCGACAGCGTGGGCACCGATTCGGTCTCTACGACGGGATGCGCGCCGGCCAGCAGGCGCTCCAGCGCCTCGTCGACGCTCAGCAGGCCTTTGTTCATCACAGTCCGCTGTAACTCACTATGAATTCCTCGATACCCTGGTAGTCCTTGAGATCGAAGCGGGGCAGCTTGGTCTCGAGCGGCGAGTCCGAAGCGATCGCGACAATATTGGGATCGCCCGGATGCAGCAGAGGCTTGCCGTTCTCCTTGCGCCACACCTCGAGCTTGGGCAGGGGATGGTGCTTGTGGCCTTCCACCAGCAGCAGGTCGCAGGGCGATATCCGCCCGATCTGCTCTTCAAGGGAAGGCTCGCGCTCCCCGCGCAACTCGTGCATGGTGACCCAGCGCTTGTCGGACACGACCATGACCTCGCTGCACCCCGCCGCGCGGTGCCGGTAGGAATCCTTCCCGGGCTGGTCGACGTCGAAGCTGTGATGCGCATGCTTGATCATCGACACCCTGAGCCCGCGCTTCACGAAGCGCGGGATGAGCTGCTCGATCAGGGTGGTCTTGCCGCCTCCCGACCATCCCGCGAACCCGAATATCTTCATGCGTGCCATTGTATCAGGGCGTCATTCCCGCCCGGATATAACGGCGGAAAACGTTACTTCAAAGTGCGCTCATGCCCTCGGCGTCCCGGCGTTGGGAAAGAACAGCTGCTCGGCGCCGATCTTGTACTCGGCGATCGCTTTCTGGCCTTCCGGCGAGATCACCCAATCCACGAAGGCCTGGCCGAGGTCCTTCTTCACGCTCGGGTGCTTCGCCGGATTCACCAGCATCACGCCGTACTGGTTGAAAAGCCGCTTGTCGCCTTCCACCGCGATGGCGAGCTCGCCGCGGTTCTTGAAGGAGATCCAGGTTCCGCGGTCGGCGAGGATGTAGCCGTTCATCGCCGATGCGGTGTTGAGCGCCGGACCCATGCCCTGCCCCGTATCCTTGTACCAGGGGCCTTTGTCCTTGGCGATGTCGATGCCCGCGAGCTTCCACAGGTCGAGCTCGGCGATGTGGGTGCCGCTGCGGTCGCCGCGCGAAACGAAAGGAGCTGCCGCCGACCTGATCTTCCTGAGCGCTTCGAGAATGTCCTTGCCGCCCGCGATCCTGGCGGGATCCGCCTTCGGACCGATCAGCACGAAATCGTTGTACATCACCGGGAAGCGCTTCACGCCGTGGCCCTCGGCGAGGAATTTTGCCTCGGCGGAACGCGCGTGGACGAATACCACGTCGGCGTCGCCGCGGCGCGCGAGATCGAGCGCCTGGCCGGTGCCGAGCGCGACCACGCGCACCTGGATACCGGTCTTGTTCTGGAAAGCCGGGAGGATGTGGCCGAACAGCCCCGACTGCTCGGTCGACGTGGTCGAGGCGACGACGATGAATTTCTCCTGCGCGAGCGCGGGAAGCGCGGCGATCAGCGCCGCGAGCAGCAGGTGTCTCCGGATCAAGTCCATGGCAGTTCTCCTTTTATGAACGCAGCGGCCTGCGCCGACTGCGGTTTCGAAAAGAATTGCTCGACCGGGGCGCGCTCGACCAGCCGCCCTCGGTCGAGGAACAGGATCTCGTCGCCCAGGCGCCGTGCCTGGCCGAGGTTGTGCGTCGCCATGACGATCTTCGTGCCGGCGGCATCGAACGCGCGGATCACGGCCTCGATCTCGCGCGTCGCGCTCGGATCGAGGCTGGCGGTCGGCTCGTCCAGGAACAGGACTTCCGGGTGCAGTGCCCACGCGCGCGCGAGCGCGAGCCGTTGCTGCTCGCCTCCGGACAACACCCTCGCCGGCCGGTGGGCCAGGTGCGCGAGCCCGACGCTCTCGAGCGCTTCGCGCACCTGCATGCCGCGTTGCGGTTCGGCGACTCCGGCGATCTTCAGCGCGTAGGAAACGTTGGCCTGCGCGGAGCGGCGCAGCAGCACCGGGCGCTGGAACACCATTGCCTGCTTTCTCGGCGCTCCGGCGCGTTCGGATGCGTGCCATTCGACGCGACCGGTGGTGGCCTCGAGCAGGCCGTGCATCAGGCGCATGAGAACGCTCTTCCCCGCGCCGTTCGCGCCGAGGATGATCGTGCTGGGACCCGCGGCGATCTCGAGCGAGATCCCCTCGATGATCGTGCGCCCGCCCGCCGCGAAGGACACGTCGTGAAGGCGCAGCGGGAGGATGGCTCCATTTGTCATCCGTAGCGCCGCTGCGCCAGCTCCTTGGTCAGATAGGCCGCCGCGTTCACCGCGATGACGATGCTGATCAGGATGATCCCCAGGCCCAGCGCAAGCGGCAGGTCGCCCTTGCTCGTCTCGAGCGCGATCGTGGTCGTCATCACGCGCGTCACCCCGTCGATGTTTCCGCCGACGATCATCACCGCACCGACCTCGGCGGCGGCCCGCCCGAAACCGGCGAGGACGGTGGTGAGGAGCGAGAAGCGCGTGTCCCACAGCAGCGTCAGCGCCGCGTCGACGCGCCCCGCGCCAAGCGAGCGCAACTGCTCCTCGTACTCGCGCCAGGCATCCTCGATCGCTTGGCGCGAGAGCGCGGCGATGATGGGGAGGATCAGTACTGTTTGCGCGATCACCATCGCGGAGGGCGTGAAAAGAATCCCGAGGGAGCCGAGCGGACCGGCGCGCGAGAGAAGGAGGTACACGAGCAGACCTACGACCACCGGAGGCAAGCCCATCAGCGCGTTCAGAAACACAATCAGAGTCTTCCGGCCCGGGAACCGGCCGACCGCTATCGCCGCGCCGAGGGGAAAGCCGAGCAGCGCGGCAATCCCGACCGCCGAAAGGCTCACGCTCAGGCTGAGCAGGACGATCTCGACCAGCTTGGGGTCGAAATTGATCAGCAAGGCCACCGCGGTCGCGAGTGCTTCGGTCATGTCGTGTCAGGATTGACTGAGACTTCTTATATATGTAATATTATGCATATTCTTTATTTTTATGCGCCATATCATATCGTTCTTCATATATATGATCTAGATGTCCATTATGAGAATCGAATTTGAACCAGGCTGGAAGCTCCGTTCGGCGCCCGTAGCTCCACTGCTCGTGCCGCTCCTCGTCGCGATACAGCGCTTTGGATCGCTCGCGGCGGCAGCGCATGACGTGGGCTATTCCTATCGCCACGTGTGGAGCGTCCTCGGGGACTGGAACCAGCGGATGGGGCAACCGCTGGTCGAGCTGGAACGCGGGCGGGGCGCCCGACTCACGCCGCTTGCGTTAAAGCTCCTGGAGCTGGAAGAGCGCGCCCGCACCAGACTTGCACCTCAGCTCGCCGAGCTCGCGCAAGAGTTCGAGCGCGAGCTCTACGGCGAGGCCTTCGCACGGGCGCCGCAGTTGACCATCTGCGCGAGCCATGACATGGCGCTCGAACGGCTGCCGGAGCTGACCGAGGGCGCACTCCAGCTTGGCCTGCGATTTCACGGCAGCGTGGAAAGCCTGGACGCCCTGATCCGCGGAGACTGCGACCTCGCCGGGTTCCACGTCGCCGAGCAGTGGCAGACGCCGGAAATCCTCCAGCGCCTCGACCCGAGCGTACACAAGCTGATCGGACTCGCCCTGCGCGAGCAGGGTTTGATCGTTGCTCGCGGCAATCCCAAGATCATCCAAGGCCTGCACGATCTGACCCGGCCGGGGCTGCGATTCGTCAATCGCCAGCGAGGTTCCGGTACCCGGCTGGTGTTCGACCAGCTACTTACTCGCGCCGGGATTGCGAGCGGCGAGTTGTCCGGTTACTCGCGTGAGGCTTTCACCCATACGGCGGTTGCAGCTGCGGTGGCAGACGGCAGCGCCGACGCCGGTTTCGGCATCCGGGCGGCGGCGGCGCATTTGGAGTTGGGCTTTATCCCTCTGGTCAGCGAACGCTATGTCCTCGCCTGCACCTCGAACCGGCTGGAAAGCAGCGAGGTGAAGAAGTTTCTTGCGTTTCTTCGCGGCAAACCGTTCAAGGCGGTGCTGGGGTCCCTGCCCGGATACGACAATGCGATTACCGGCCGCGTCATGGGAATTGCCGAAGGGCTCGACGGACCGCGCCCGGCGCGAGTCGCGGCACTCGGCTAGGTCGGCGCGCCTGCGCCGCGCCGATCGAGCGATACCGCCTTGACGAGAGCATAGACGTTCAACCCTGGCGCAAGACCCAGCTGCTCCATTGCCCGCGTCGTAATCCTCGAGCGCAGCGTCGTCGCTCCGACAGTGATGGTCACGTCGACAATTCCGCTTCGTTCTGCCCCGATATCCGCGATCGTCCCCTCGATCACGTTCTGTATGCTGATGCGTTGCGGGCGCTCGAGTGCGATCGACACGTCGCGCGCGCGGATGCGCACGCGCACGAGCTCGCCGATCAACGCGTCCACGTTGGTGGCCGTGAGCGTTCCGCCATCGAACGCGAGGGTGGCAAGGTCGTGCTCCATGTCCTGCTCAACAACCCTGGTGTCGATCACCGCTCCACCTTCGAAAGCGCCTTCCCGCGGACGCAGGTCCGGGCGGCCCATGACCTCCTCGGCCGGGCCGACTGCGAGGACGCCGCCCGCGGACATCAGCACCACCGTATCGGCGACCCGGACCACTTCCTCCACGGCGTGGCTCACGTAGACGATCGGTACCTTTACTTCGTCGCGGATCAGCTCGATGTACTGCAGGACCTCGCTCTTGCGGTGGGCATCGAGCGAAGCGAGCGGCTCGTCGAGCAGCAGCAGGCGCGGGCTCGAGAGCAGCGCCCGTCCGATTGCGACGCGCTGCTTCTCGCCGCCGGAGAGGTTTCCGGGCCGGCGATCGAGGAGGTCCTTCAATCCGAGGAGGTCGACGACGTGCGCGAATTCCGACGGCGGTGAACCCCGGGAAAAGAGGCCCGCATAGCGGAGGTTTTGCTGCACGCTCAGGTGTGGAAACAGTCGCCCTTCCTGGAATACATAGCCGATGCGCCGCTTCGGAGTCGGCACATCGACGCCCCTTGCGGAGTCAAACACCGTGTCCCCGTTGATGTCGATGCGCCCGCGGTCGGGACGCAGGATACCGGCGATAGTATTGACCACGGAGGTCTTCCCGGCTCCCGAACGACCGAAGAGCGCCGTAACGCCCGCGCTGGCCTCGAAAGAGGCCTTCAGCCGGAATGCGCCGAGCCGGTGCTCAATGTCGACCGTCAGCGTCATCGCCCCTCACCCGTTTTACTGCGCGGCGCACCAGGACTTCCGACACGTACAGCGCGGCGAGGGACAGGAACACCGCAATGAGGCTCAATTTCATAGCCGCCTCGTCTCCCGAAGGTGTCTGCGTAAAAGTGTAGATCGCAAGCGGCAGCGTACGCGTCTCTCCCGGGATATTGGAAACGAAAGTAATCGTCGCGCCGAACTCCCCCAAGCCACGCGCAAACGAAAGCAGGATACCCGTAATGATTCCGGGCAGCGCCAGCGGCAGGGTCACGGTCGCAAACACGCCGACACGTCCGGCGCCCAGCGTGCTCGCCGCGGCCTCGAGCTTGCGGTCTATCGTCTCGAACGAAAGCCGGATCGCACGCACCATCAACGGGAAGCCCATGATGCCCGCCGCGAGCGCAGCGCCCGTCCAGCGGAAGGCGACGACGATGCCGAACCAGTGCTCGAGGATCTCACCCAGGGGTCCGCGTCGGCCGAAGAGAAGCAGGAGGAAATAGCCGACCACCACGGGAGGAAGAACCAGCGGCAGGTGCACGACCGCGTCGAACAGCGTCTTCCCCGGGAAGCTCGCCCGCGCCAGCACGTACGCCACCGCCACCGCGAAGGGCAGGCTGACGAAAACGCTCCAGAACGCGACGCGCAGGCTGAGCCAGAGGACTTCCTGCTCTTCGGGAGTCAGATGCACTTGTCAGAAGCCGTGCTTTTCGAAGATCGCCCGCGCCTGGGGTCCGCTCAGCCACTTCAGGAAGGCCCCGGCGGCGGGTTTGCCGGCGGACGTGACCGCGATCGGGTAGATGATCGGCGGATGAGTGTTTTCCGGAAACAGTCCGACTACCCGCACCTTCGGATCGGCCGCGGCATCGGTCCGGTACACGATTCCGAGCGGCGCCTCTCCACGGGAGACCAGAACCAGGGCTGCCCGCACGTTTTCGGCGGCCGCCACTTTCGATTGAACGTCCTTCCAGACCCCGAGAGCCTCCAGTGAGGCCTTGCCGTACTTGCCCGCAGGCACTGCATCCGGGTTGGCCATGGCCAACCGACCGTCTCCGAGAAGCCCGGCGAGCGGGAAGCCCGGAGCGATGTTCACCGATACCTTGCTGTTGGCGGGAGCGATCAGCACCAGGCGGTTCCTCAGCAGATTCTGCCGCGTGTCGGTCCTGATGAGGCGTCGCTGCTCGAGGTAGTCCATCCAATCGAGATCCGCCGAGATGAAGAGATCCGCGGGAGCGCCCGCCTCGATTTGCTTCGCGAGCGCAGAGCTGGCCGCGTAGGAAATGACGACCCTGTCACCCGACTTCGCTTCGTACGCCCTGGCGTTCTCGTCGAGTGCTTCCTTCAGGCTGGCTGCGGCGAATACGGTGACGGTGTCCGCTGCGGCGATCCTGGCGAAAGCGAGGATACCCAGCGCGAGAACGGCGGCACGGCGCAGGCGCATTGCAACTCCCTCCGGATCGATACGCTATATCCTGCCTTATATAACGACATAAATAAACCTTCCGTCCGCGACCCGGCGACCGGTCACTCGGCGAGGAGCTTCAGGAGGTTCCGCGTCGCGGCCGAGGTATGCCGCAGGGCCTTGCGCTCGATCTCGCGATACAGGGTGACCAGCCTGTGTCCGGTCGGCGAGAGCGTGGTTCCTCCACCGAACCTTCCGCCCGGCGCAGCCTCGACCACTGCGCTCGAGACACGCCGGTTGAGATCGTCCACCAGCACCCAGGCGCGCCGGTACGACATGCGCAGCTTGCGGGCGGCGGCGGAGATGGATCCGGTGTCCCGGATGGCTTCCAGGAGCGCGATCTTCCCCGGGCCGATCGCCCTCACGTTGCCCTTCACCACGCGAAGATGGAATTGCGCTTTCGCCTTTGCCATGAGAAGTGGACGATGCTTGTCAGCCGCTGACAGGGAAAGTATATTGCATCGACCGGGGTTGCAGACTCCCCGTCAGACGGTGTCCCGTCCAAGCGCTGCGAGAGATCGACACGTCGAGGACGAGCATGGACACCGGCACTCTTCAAGACCCGAATCAGCCGCCCGCTCCGGTCAGTCTAGGCGAAGCGTTCCGCTACTGGCTCAAGCTCGGCTTCGTCAGTTTCGGCGGCCCGACCGGGCAGATCGCGATCATGCACCAGGACCTGGTCGAGCGGAAACGCTGGATCTCCGAGAAACGCTTCCTGCACGCGCTCAACTACTGCATGGTTCTCCCAGGACCGGAGGCGACGCAGCTCGCGACCTATATCGGCTGGATGATGCACCGTACCTGGGGCGGCATCGTCGCGGGAAGCCTCTTCGTGCTGCCGTCGCTCGCGATCCTCGCCGCGCTCACCTGGGTCTATCTTGCCTACGGCAGCCTGCCGCTCGTCGCGGGCCTCTTCTACGGCATCAAGCCGGCCGTGACCGCGATCGTGCTGTTCGCGGCCTGGCGCATCGGCTCGCGCGCGCTGAAGAACGCGTGGCTGTGGGCTATCAGCGCCGCGGCGTTCATCGCAATTTTTGCATTTCAAATACCGTTTCCGGCCATCGTGCTCGGCGCCGGTATCCTGGGTTACCTGGGCGGGCGCTTCGCACCAGAAAAGTTCACCGCTGGAGGACATGGGTCAGCGCAAAAACACTACGGCGCGGCGCTGATCGACGACGCCACACCCACGCCCGCGCACGCCCTTTTTCGCTGGCCGGATTTTTTCGGAATCCTCGCTGCGTTCCTCGTCATCTGGGGCGGCACGCTGGGCGCGCTCGTCGCGCTATTCGGCTGGGAAAGCACGTTCGCGCAGATGGGATGGTTTTTCACGAAGGCCGCGCTCCTGACTTTCGGCGGCGCCTACGCGGTGCTGCCCTACGTCTACCAGGGCGGGGTCGAGCACTACCACTGGCTGACCGCGACCCAGATGATCGACGGCCTCGCCCTGGGCGAGACCACGCCGGGGCCGCTGATCATGGTGGTGGCGTTCGTCGGCTTCGTCGGTGCCTGGACCCAGTCCGTCCTCGGCCCCGGGTCATTGGCGCTCGCCGGATGCGCCGGTGCGACCGTGGCAACCTTTTACACCTTCCTGCCGTCGTTCCTCTTCATCCTGCTCGGAGGGCCGCTGGTCGAGTCAACGCACGGAAACCTGAAGTTCACCGCCCCCCTCACCGGGATCACCGCGGCCGTCGTAGGAGTGATCCTCAATCTCGCGGTGTTTTTTGCCTGGCATGTGCTGTGGCCGGAAGGATTTTCGGGACGTTTCGACCTCTTCTCGCTGATCGTAGGACTCGCGGCGATCGTCGCGCTGTGGCGCTACCGGAACGGGATGATTCCCGTGATCTTCGCCTGCGGCGCTGCCGGGCTGATTTATCGGCTGCTCGCGGGATGATCCACCAAAAAAAAGGGCGCCCGAAGACGCCCTGCTTGCTGTCCGCGGGCAGCCTACTTCTTCTTCGCCGCCATCCCTGCCGGTGAGGTCTTGATGCCCTTGTTCTTGCGGTAGTTCGCCGCGGCTCTGTCCTGCGCCTTGCCGAGATCGTCCGCGTCCTTTTTGGCCGCCGCATCGGCTTTCTCCTTCGCCTCGGCCGCCTTGGCCGGATCCGCGGGCGGCGCCGGCGGCAGCTTGGCCCAGACCGCGCCAGCTGCCGCGGCCATCACCACAGTCATGATCACGGTGCGGAAGTTCATTGTACGTTTCCCCCTCTTCAGTGCTGGGCCTGCGGAGCGACCGGCAGACCGGATGCGGTGCCGGCCTTGACCTTGCCGGACTTGACGTCGTTGTACCAGTACTCGTGGTGCTCCTTGGCCCAGGCCTCGTCGACGTAGCCGTAGCGCATCGCCTCGTACGCGCCTTCCAGGCCGATGGAACCGAGATAGATGTGTCCGAGCGAGGCCGCCATCACGGCACCGGCAGCGACCGCGTGCACCAGGTTGGCCTCGATCATGATCGCACGTACCTGGTCGAAATTCGGGAAGTTGAGCACGAGGCCGGAAGCGCTCACGATCAGGCTCAACACCACCACCCCCGCCCAGAACCAGAGTTTTTCTCCGGCGTTGAACCTACCCGACGGGACGTGCTCACCCGAGACCATCCCGCCCAGCTTCAAGAACCATCCGATATCGTAGAGGCGCGGGAGATTGTCCTTCACGAACATGACGATGAACACGAGCAGACTCACCGCGAATACGGGACCCGCGAAGTTGTGCAGATGCTTGGAGAGCTGAGCGAGCCAGCCAAAAAGCGTGTAGCCGATGACCGGCAGCAATAC
Source organism: Gammaproteobacteria bacterium (assembly GCA_041499655.1). Taxonomy (GTDB): domain Bacteria; phylum Pseudomonadota; class Gammaproteobacteria; order Burkholderiales; family SG8-39; genus VBDM01. Next base: position 1,185 of record JBGQKQ010000094.1, on the reverse strand, counting down.
GTACTTGCCCACCATCATCATGAGGCCGGTGACGCCGAGTATCGCGAAGCTGATTCCCACGACCCAGTGCGTGTAGCGCTCGAGCGGCGTGAAGCGCTGGATCAGGCGTCCGGTTGCCGCGCCATGGATCTTGATGCTGCCTCGCCACTTGTAGAACGCGCCGATCACGAGGATCACCGCCGCGATCAGCCAACCCACGACGGGGGTGATCCAGCCGTTCTTCAGTTGCCGCCAGGTTTCCCCATAGGTCTGGACCAGCACGCCCGTCTCGCGCCCCTTGACCGAGGTGTACTCTTCCTTCCCCGAACGCACATCGCGCCACGTTGGAGCGTTGTTGTAGGGCTGGGACTGCGCGCGCTGCTGCTGCGTCTCCTGCTGCGCTACCGAGCTTCCCGGCAGGATCGCGAGAGCCAGCGCGACGGCGAATAGATGCCCCCAAACCGCAATCGGTTTCATCAGCCGCGCTCCTCCTATTGCACCCGGTTGTACTCGTTCTGGGAGAGGTTGCGGGTCTTGACCGCCGCCTCCCAGCTGGTCTTGTCGCCTGGGGTCCACTTCGAGGAAGTGTAGAGGCTGGCGGACGGATCGCTTTCCCAGGGCTTGCTGTCCGGCTTGCCCTGATACTTGCCCTGCTTGTAGACGACCACTTGCTCGCGCTCGCCGCACGCCGGGAGTCCGGCGGCAAGCGCGAGCGCGGCAACCGCGAGGAGGAGCTTGCCCGCTTTGCTCATGATTTCGCCCCCGCCGGCGCGGCCTTCTGGTCCGGCTTGCCGTAGGCGGTGCCCCAGCCCCAGACTTCCGAGCCCTTGCCGCGCTTCAGCACCCGCTGGCGATAGATGTCGGCGATCACGTCGCCGTCGCCACCCAGCAGCGCCTTGGTCGAGCACATCTCGGCGCACGCCGGAAGCTTGCCCTGCGCGAGACGGTTGGAGCCGTATTTCGCGAACTCTTCCTTCGACAGGTCCTTTTCCGGGCCGCCCGCGCAGAAGGTGCACTTGTCCATCTTGCCGCGCAGGCCGAAAGCGCCCGCCTGAGGGAACTGCGGCGCACCGAACGGGCAGGCGTAGAAGCAGTAGCCGCAGCCGATGCACAGGTCCTTGTCGTGCAGCACCACGCCCTCAACGGTGAGGTAGAAGAAGTCCACAGTGCAGACCGCCATCCACGTGGCATCCGAGCAGTTCAAGC
>JBGQKQ010000093.1:0-11664 GCA_041499655.1 Gammaproteobacteria bacterium | reverse complement strand
TGAAGGACGGGACCGCCGTGACCAGCGGCGGGCGGGTACTGTGCGTGACCGCCCTCGGCGACACGATCAGTATGGCGCAGCGCCGCGCTTACGAAGCAGTCGAGCGCATTCGTTTCGACGGCATGCAGTATCGCCGTGACATCGGATTCCGTGCCGTCGCCGCCAGGAAACCAGCCTAGGTTCCGGCCGAAATTCGATGAACCCGATCGCGGTCAGCGACTACTTGGTCGACCTCCAGAATCGCATCGTTGCGGAGTTGGAACGCGCCGACGGTCACCCTTTCCGGGAGGATCGCTGGCAGCGCGACGAAGGCGGAGGGGGAGAGAGCCGTATCATCGAGGAGGGAAACGTATTCGAGCGCGGCGGGGTGAATTTCTCTCGCGTGGAGGGCGGGCGCCTGCCCGCCGCCGCGAGTGCAGCGCGCCCGGAGCTCGCGGGCCGCGGCTTCCAGGCAATGGGCGTGTCGCTGGTGCTGCACCCGCGCAACCCGTTCGTGCCGACCGTACACATGAACGTGCGCTTTCTCGTAGCGACCAAGCCGGGAAACGACCCGGTGTGGTGGTTCGGCGGCGGCATGGACCTCACTCCGTACTACGGCTTCGAGGAGGACGCCCGCCACTTCCACTCGGAGTGCCGGCGTGCACTGGAATCCTTCGGGCCGGATCTTTATCCCCGCTTCAAGCGCTGGTGCGACGAGTATTTCTATCTCAAGCACCGCGGCGAGCCGCGCGGCATCGGCGGGATCTTCTTCGACGACTTGAACGACGGCGGCTTCGACCGGTGCTTTGGATTGGTGCGCAGCGTCGGGGATCACTTCCTGCCCGCATACCTGCCGGTGCTGGAGCGGCGAAGGAACCTTTCCTATGGAGAGCGCGAGAGGGATTTTCAGGCGTACCGCCGTGGACGTTACGTCGAATTCAATCTCGTCTATGATCGCGGCACCCTGTTCGGGCTGCAGTCCGGCGGCCGTGCGGAGTCGATACTCATGTCGCTGCCCCCCATCGCGAAATGGCGCTACGACTGGCAGCCGGATCCTTCGAGCGCGGAGGGGAAGCTCTACCAGGACTTCCTGCGTCCGCGGGACTGGCTCGGCGAACAAGGCTAAAGAGAGGAGAAGCATGGAGACCCGCAAGCTAGGAAAAACCGGTCCCGAGGTGCCCGCCATGGGACTGGGCTGCATGGGAATGACCGGAATCTACGGCGAACCGAACGAGGCCGAGTCGATCGCAACCATTCATCGCTCGATCGATCTGGGCGTGAACCTGATCGTGACCTCGGACGCCTACGGAGCCGGGAACAACGAGGAGTTGGTGGGCCGCGCGATCAAGGGCAAGCGCAACCGGGTGCTGCTCGCGACGAAGTTCGGCAACCTGGGCTTGAGCGGCTTCAAGCCGCCCGAAGGCCTGTCGGCCGGCCACCCGGCCTATGTGCCCCAGGCCTGCGACGCTTCCCTGAAGCGCCTGGGCGTCGACGCGATCGACATCTACGGCCTGCATCGCGTGGATCCCAAGGTACCGATCGAGGAAACCGTGGGCGCGATGAAAAGGCTGGTCGAGCAGGGCAAGGTTCGCCACCTCGCGCTCTCCGAGGCCGGAGCGCAGACCCTGCGCCGCGCGCACAAGGTGCACCCGCTGGCCGCGCTCGAAACCGAGTACTCGCTCTGGTCTCGCGACGTGGAGAAGGACATTCTTCCGGCGTGTCGCGAGCTCGGCGTCGCCTTCATGGCATATTCGCCGCTCGGCCGCGGGTTTCTCACTGCGACGATCAAGACGCTCGACGCCCTGCGGGAAAAAGACAGGAGGCGCGACCATCCGCGCTTCAATCCCGACAACCTCAAGCGCAACGTCGATCTCCTGCGGCCGCTCGAAGCGATCGCCGCGGCCCACCAGATCAAGCCGGCGCAGGTCGCCCTCGCCTGGGTGCTCGCCCAGGGAAAGGACATCGTTCCCATCCCCGGGACGAAGCGGCGCGAATACCTGGAGCAGAATGCCGCCGCGGCCGCGGTGGCGCTGAGCGCGGCGGAGATCGCTCAGCTCGCGAAAGCGTTTCCTCCGGGGGTCGCTTCGGGAACCCGCTATCCGGAAAAGCAGCTCGGCGGCCTCGGCATCTGAGCCGACGGCGCCGGGCTCAGGCCGCCGTGTCCTGCGCCATATCGGCGCTTGCGCGGAAATGCCGGCCCGCCTCCTCCGGCCGGCCGAGCCGCTCATAGAGCTTCGCGAGCGCAATGTGCGCAGCTTGAGTCGGCCGAGTCGCGAGACTCGCCTCCAGATAGCTCTGCGCCTTTCCCCAGAGCTCGCGCTGCACGCACAGCTTTCCCAGCGTCAGCAGCAGGTCGGCTTCGCCGGGGCGGTCTTTCAGCCATTTCTCCGCCCGCTCGAGACGCTCGAGCGCATCCTTGTCCGCGCATTCTCCGTAGAGGACCGCGAGCGTGCCGTCCCAGTTGCGCTCGAGGGCATCCTCGATGATGCGGTGGGCCCGGCGACAGTCCCCGAGCTGCATGAATGCGCGCGCCGCCGCAGCCGCTATCCGGGGGCGGACCCGATCGGAGCGCGGGGTGCTCTCCCACTGCCGCAACAGGCCGTCCCGGTCGACCGGCCTGCGCGCCAGCAGCGCCACGTGCGCAGTCGTGCGCAGGCTGTCGAGCGCCTCGGCCGGCATGGCGCCGTGCTTCTCCAGGGCACTTACCGTGTGCAGGACTTCTTCCCAGTTCGACATGCCCTGCTCGGCGCGCAGCGTCAGGAAGAGCGCCGCTACGTGGCGAGGCCCGTGCGCGTGCAGTTCGCGCAGGACCGACCTTGCCTCGTCGAAGCGCCGTTCGTCCAGGAGGAGTTCCGCCTTGGTCATCGCCTGGGCGACACGCCACTCCCCGTCGCCCTGCGTCGACCGCTCGAGCCACGGATCCCTCCGCCCGAAGTCGCGCAGTCTCTGCGCGGCGCGCGCCGCGAGAAGACCCGCGAGGCCGGGCGCAGCGCCGAGATCGAAGGCCTTGGAGGCGAGCTTCTCCACCCTCACGAAGCGGCCCTCGAACAGCGCCTGAATCGCGCCCAGCGTCGCCGCGTGTCCCGCGTCGGCCCGGCGGCGCCTGCGGAAAGCGCGAACATGGGATGGAAGCCGCAGGATGTGCCATACCGCCCGGACCAGAAGATAGCCAAGCACGAATCCCGCGAACGCGAGGAGGGCGAGGAAGTTGAGCGAGATTTCGGTCCGCCACGGAGGCAGCACGAAGAGCGCGTAGCCGCCGTTTCCGCGCAGGGCGAGCGAGAGCGCGACCGCCAGGGCCGCGAGGATGAACAGCCAGAGCAGCCCTCTCATCGCGGTGTGCGCTCGCGCGGCATCTTGTAGGCACGCACCGCGGCGATGCTCTCGTTGATAGTCGGAAACAGCGGACTCGCCCCTGTGGAACGCAGCTGCTTCAGGCTCGCCGCCATGGACGCGGCCGCGCCCGAGCGGGTGTCGACGTAGCGCGCGAGCCAGGCGACCACCGCATCCAGGTCGCTCCGGTACGCCGCCTCGTCGCGCGTGAGCAAGGCGATCCGCGCGTTCAGCAGGCGAAGCTTGAGGTTTTCCCGCAGAAAATAGGCTTGCGAGGGACTGAGCAGCGCCGCATCGGCGCTGTCCATCTTCTGAACCCTGATGAGTTGCCTGAGCTCGCTGAGCAGATCCTCCACCAGCCTCTCCCACAGGCCCATGGGCGGGGCCTTTTCCGGAGCCGGTGGTTGCGGACGCATGTCCTGCGCCAGCGGCAGGGAATCCACGCCGGCAACCATCTGATCCAGCTTCAGGGCTATTCCCGGCACGTCGAGATCGGGGGCGGCCTTCAAGCGCTCGATATCGTGGGCGAGGGCCTTGCGCAGCGGCAGGAACTGCGCGCGCCCCGAGCGCGCAAGGCGCGCGTCCGCTGTCTGGAGCGCCGCTAGGGCGGCCGGCACGTTGCCGACGAGCTGCAACTGCTGCGAGGCGATGGTGAGCACCTGCTCGATGTCGGCGAGCACCCAGTCATCGCGGCTGCGCGAAAGCTCCTGGTAGAGCGCTTCGAGGCTGGTTTGATGATTCTGGTATTCACTGAGTCTCAGATCGAGCTGGGCGACCTTGGCAAGCGCCTCGCGCATCGCTTCCTGGGCTTGCTTCGCGCTCAGGCGCGCGTCGCGGCTGTCCGCCTCGATGTCGCGAACACGCTGACCGAGCTCGGCACGCAAGGCGTTCACCCGCCCCCGGGTGTCGTACCCTTGCCACGCGAGGAGCAGCGCGACCAGCGCAAACCCGATGGCCCACAAGGCGCGCGCTCCACGCTTGGGAGCTTGGCGGGGTTCTGCAACTGGCGAGGTGTGGTCTTCCATGTCTTTAGCGGATCGCTGAACCGGAAGACGTCATACTCTAGCAAAAAAAGCCGCGATCTCCGCGACAGTCCGCTCATCGCCCCGGCCGGTGACGATGATCTCGCGAACGTCGCGATCTCTGGCAGCGGCTTCTATCCTGGGATGAGGAACGAACACGGGTGTCGCGCGCAGGTATCTGCCTCCGGTGGGACCGAGCATCGCGAAGAAATTCGCGAGCCCCTCGGCGCTGGTGATCGAAACCGCCTCGACCGCCCCGGTCTGCCATCGCGCCAGCAAGGGGCGTACGTCGGCCTGGGGACGAGCGCGCCGATAGCATTCCGCGTATTCGACTCGCGCGCCCCGCGCCTCCAGTTCGCGTCCCAGCCACTCGCGGCCGCCTTGTCCGCGGAAGATGACCACCGCGCGTCCGCGCAGCTCCCGAAGCTCGGCGAGCGCCGCCAGCGCTTCGCTGTCGGCCTCGCCCTCGGGAGATATCACGTCACGAAACCCGCGCTCCGCGAGCGCCTTTGCGGTTCCCGCGCCCACGGCCGCGACGCGCAGACCCTCGGGCCAGGACCGGCTCGCGCTCACCAGTGCGTGCCCCCGCATGACCGCCGTGGGGCTGACGAATATCGCCAGCTGAAATCCCTCCAGGCGGGCGACGATGCGTGCGGCCGCGTCCTGATTTTCCGGAGGCAGGACCTCGATCGTCGGAAAGAGTATCGGGTCGCCGCCCGCGGCGCCGATGCGCTCGGCGAGCGCGAGGGCGTGCTCCCGCGGGCGCGTGATCACGACACCTCGCCCGGAAAGCGGCCCGGCGCTCATGCGAGAGCAGCGAGAATGGCGTCGGCGCCAAGGGTCCGCAGCCGCGCCGCGAGCTTCTCGCCCAATTCTTCCGGCGCCGTGATCGGACCATTCGACTCCGCACGCACGACCTGGCTGCCGTCGGGTTTCGCCACGAGCCCGCGCAGGCGGAGTTCCGTCCCGCTTGCCACCGCGTAGGCCGCGAGCGGCAGCTGGCAGTCCCCCGAGAGGGCGCGGCTCAGAGCTCGCTCTGCGCGCACGCAAGCCGCGGTAGCGGGATCTTCGAGCGATGCGAGCCGCCGCCGCAACTCGGCATGGTCTTCGCGGCATTCGATGGCGAGGGCGCCCTGGCCCGGCGCCGGCAAGCTCTGCTCGGGCTCGAGCAGGGTCCGAATCCTGGCGGCGAGGCCCAGCCGCTTGAGGCCTGCGGCGGCGAGTACGATCGCCTGGTACTCGCCGCGATCGAGCTTCGCCAGGCGCGTGTCGAGATTGCCCCGGAGGGGCTTCACTTGCAGCGCAGGGTAGCGCTCGCGCAGCTGCGCCTCGCGCCGCAGGCTGGATGTGCCGACCATGCTGCCCGGGGCAAGCGCCTCCAGACTCGCGCTCGCGTTCGACACGAGACAGTCGCGCGGGTCTTCTCTCGGTGTGATCGCGGCCAGGCAAAACCCCTGCGGCAGGCGCATCGGAACGTCCTTCGCGGAGTGCACGGCGATATCGGCTCTCCCATCCTCGAGCGCGGCCTCGAGCTCCTTCACGAAAAGGCCCTTGCCCCCGACCGCGGCGAGCGGCCGGTCGAGGATCTGGTCGCCACGCGTCGTGATACCGAGGATGCTGACTTCGCAATGAGGGTACAGGCGTGTGAGCTCGCGCGCGATATGCTCCGACTGCCATAGGGCGAGGCGGCTCTTTCGCGACGCGATGACGATACGCTCGGGCTTTGAATTCACTTGCTGATCCTACTCCGCCAAGGACTTGATCTGCGGCCACTGCCTGCGGCTCACCGGCAGCTTTTCCTCGAGACCTTCCAGTATTACCGACCATCCGGCTTCGCCTTCGCTTTCCGCGCCGCGCTCGAATCCGCGGATCCATCGCCGCGCCACCAGGCTATTGCGATGAATGCGCACGAACACGTTGCCGAACTCCTGCTCGATCTGCGTGAGCGACTCCTCGACCAGGTGCTCGCGGTCGCGAGTGCGCAGGGTGACATACTTGAGCTCCGCCCTGAGGTAGAGGACATCCGCGACCGGAACGAGGGTCACGCGCCCGCGCTCGGCGACGCTAAAGTGGCGCCGCGGAGCCGGGTCGATGCTTTCGAGCACCCCGCGCGCGAGGCGCGCGCCGTTGGCGGCCTTCTTCAGCGCGGCGAGCAGCCGCGCCGCCCGCACCGGCTTGGTCAGGTAATCCAGAGCGTTGACCTCGAACGCCTCCACCGCGTACTGGTCGTGCGCCGTGACGAAAATCACGGCGGGCGGGTGTTCGAAGACCTGCAGGTGCCTCGCAAACTCGATCCCGCTCATCTCGGGCATGTGGATGTCGACCAGAACGACATCGGCTTTGGCTGCGGCGACCACCTGCAGGCCGTCCACGCCGTTTGCCGCCTCTCCCACAAGGGAATGCGGCAGGTCCGCGCGGAAATCCTCCAGGAGCTCCCTCAGCCGGCTGCGTGCCGGTTGCTCGTCGTCGACGATGACCACACGGATCGGATTCATAGGCTGGTGCGATAAGGCATGGCGATGCCGATCTCGTAGCGGCCATCGGCGATGCGCGTGTTCAGGCTCGCTTCGACGTCGAAGTGCAGCTGAAGCCGCTCGCGGATATTGGCGAGCGCCATGTGATTCCCCTGGCGATGCTGATAGTCAGGATGGTAGGGGTTGGTCAGCTGCAGCCAGAGACGATCGTTGCGCCGCTCGATGCGCACCTCGATCAGCCCGGGAGCGATTCCCGGCTCGATGCCGTGGTAGACCGCGTTCTCGACCAGCGGCTGAAGAACCATGGGCGGCACCAGGGCATCCTCGGCGGTGGGGTCGAGGCGCCACTCGACCCGGAGCCTTTCCCCCAGGCGCAACTGCTCCAGGTTCAGATATTGCCGGCAAAGGGAAAGCTCGTCCCGAAGCGTGATCAGCTGACGGTTGTCGGCCATGACGGTGCGAAACAGCTCCGCCAGATCCTCTAGGGCACCTTCTGCGCGCTTCGGATCGCTGCGAATCAGCGAGAGCACGGCGTTCAGGCAGTTGAAGAGGAAATGCGGACGAATGCGGGCCTGAAGGGCCTGAAGGCGCGCCTCCGAGAGCGCCGGCGAAAATGCCCGGTTGCGCAAATGGAAGTACCACGCCACCGCACCGGTCGCGAACGCCGCGCAGCCGAGGCTCCACGCAAGATCGCGCATTCGCCGCTGCCGCCGATCAGCGATTGAAAGGGAAACAGCGCGGCAGTCGCCGCGAGCACGACCGCGAATACCGCCAGCAGGCCCTGAACGTACGTGAACCGCTCGAACAGCGGCGATAGCGCGTAGAGCACGACCACGACCACGAGCAGCACCGGCTCGAGCGACCCGGCGATCTCGGTGACCTTCGCGGCGAATTCGCCGATTTCGCGCGAGCGCGCCAGAGCGAAAAGCAGAGCGAGCGAGTTGACCGCAACCAGGATGCGCGAAATCACGCCCAGGTTGCGGAAGTCCGGCAGGGCGTCGGGCAGGTGATTTTGCCGTATACTTTGCATTTTTCTTGCGGACGTAGGGTTTCCGCGCGCAGCGTCAATCGCGCGCTCGCGACTTGGGGCATTCTACAGTCAACCATGGGAACGAAGCCCAAGCCGGGCAAGAAGGTCTGGTCGGGACGGTTCGTCGAGCCGGTGTCCGGGCTCGTCAAGCGCTATACCGCCTCGGTAGGCTTTGACAGGCGCCTCGCGCCCCACGACATCCGGGCGTCGGTTGCACACGCGCGCATGCTGCGCGCCTGTGGAATTCTCACCCGGGGCGATCTCAAGGCGATCGAGCGTGGCCTTTCCAGGATTTCCGGGGAAATCGAGGCGGGACATTTCCGCTGGTCGATCGATGCCGAGGACGTGCATCTCAACATCGAGAGGCGGCTCATCGACCTCGTAGGCAACGCCGGCAAGCGCTTGCACACGGCGCGCTCGCGCAACGACCAGGTTGCGACCGATGTGCGCCTGTGGCTGCGCGATGCGATCGACGAAATCGGGGATCTCATGCGTCGGGTCCAGAGAGCGCTCGTCGATCAGGCCGAAAGGCATGCTGCCACCGTGATGCCGGGACTCACGCACCTGCAGGTCGCCCAACCGGTGACCTTCGGGCACCACCTGCTCGCTTACTTCGAGATGCTCGAGCGCGACCGCTCGCGTCTGGCCGATTGCAGGAAGCGCGTGAACCGCCTGCCGCTCGGCGCCGCCGCGCTCGCGGGAACCTCGTTTCCCATCGATCGCGCACGGGTGGCCCGGGAACTGGAATTCGAGGGGGTCAGTGAAAACTCCCTCGATGCGGTGTCCGACCGCGATTTCGCGATCGAATTCTGCGCATGCGCGGCGCTCGCGATGGTTCATCTTTCGCGCTTATCCGAGGAGCTGATCCTCTGGGTCAGTCCGCGCTTCGGCTTCGTGGCGCTGCCGGATCGCTTCTGCACAGGTTCTTCGATCATGCCGCAGAAGAAAAATCCCGACGTCGCAGAGCTTGCGCGCGGCAAGACCGGCAGAGTCACCGGCGACCTGGTCGCACTGCTCATTCTGATGAAGGGCCAGGCGCTCGCCTACAACAAGGACAATCAGGAGGACAAGGAACCGCTCTTTGATGCGGCAGATACCTTGCGCGACACGCTCGCCGTTTTCGCCGAGATGATCGCGGGGCTGGCCGTCGACACATCGGCGATGCGCGCCGCGGCGCAGCAGGGATACGCCACCGCCACGGATCTTGCAGACTACCTTGTGAAGAAGGGTCTTGCGTTTCGCGACGCCCACGAGGCAGTCGCGCGGGCGGTGCGCTTCGCCGAAGAGTCCGGGCGAGCGCTCGATCAGCTGCCTCTGGCCGAGCTCCGCCGCTTCTCCGGGAAAGTGGGTAGCGACGTATACCGCGTGCTCACGCTGGAAGGCTCGGTCGCGAGCCGCGCGCACGTCGGCGGCACCGCGCCCTCGCGAGTGCGCGCTGCGATCAAGCGCGCTCGCGCGACACTCAAGCGCCGCTCCTGATTTCTCCCGGGCTTCTGGCCGCTCTGCAGGCCTCCATTTCGGGCGTCGCCGGCCCGTTTCGTATCGAGCAGGCGACCCCCGCGGGAGGAGGCTGCATCCACCGCTGCCTGACGCTCGAGGGTGGTGGTCGCAGATACTTCGCCAAGGTCAACGAGCGCGCTCAACTCGACAACTTCACCGCGGAGGCCGACGGCCTCGCGGCGCTCGCCGCCGCAGGTGCCAGGGTCCCTTCCCCGCTGTGCCGCGGGGAAGCGGGCGACGAAGCGTTTCTCGTGCTCGAGCACCTGGAGATGCGCGGCAACGGCGACTACGCAGCGCTCGGGCGCGCGCTCGCCCTGGTGCATTCCGTGCGCGGTGAATTCTTCGGGTGGCGGTGGGACAATTACATCGGAACGACGCCGCAACTCAATCGACGTTCATCTTCATGGAGCGATTTCTGGCGCGAGGCGCGGCTTCGGCCCCAGCTCGAGCTGGGAAGAAGGAACGGCCTGAACGCCAGCCTGCTGACGAAAGGAGAGCGCCTCGTCGAGGCCGTTCCGCGCGTCCTCTCGGGCCACGTTCCCATGGCGTCGCTCCTGCACGGCGACCTCTGGTGCGGCAACGCGGGCTGCCTCGCCGGCGGGGTGCCGGTGTTCTTCGATCCAGCCGTCTATTGGGGAGATCGCGAAACGGATCTGGCGATGACCGAGCTGTTCGGGGGATTTCCGCCGGCTTTCTATTCCGCCTACGCGGAAGCCGCTCCCCTGGACGCGGGCTACGCGGCGAGGAAGCCGCTATACAACCTCTACCACGTCCTCAACCATGCAAACCTCTTCGGAGGCGGTTACGCCTCGCAGGCCGAGCGAATGATCGACGGCCTTCTCGCTCAAGCCTGAAGCAGCTTTTGCAGCTCCCCGGACTGGTACATCTCGCGCATGATGTCGGAGCCGCCGACGAACTCTCCCTTGACGTAGAGCTGAGGGATCGTCGGCCAGTTGGCGTAGGCCTTGATGCCCTGGCGGATTTCCGGCTCCTCGAGCACGTTCACGGTGAAGAGATCCGACACGCCGCAAGCCTTGAGGATCTGAACGGCATTGGCGGAGAAGCCGCACTGCGGAAACTGCGGAGTGCCTTTCATGTAAAGCACGATCGAGTTGCCGGTGACCTGCTGCTTGATCCGTTCCTTTACGTCCATCTTCACCCCTAATACCCGATAAGATTAGTCGGGAATTTTACCTCTCACCCCGAGCGCGGTCAACCGCACCACACGGCGGCGGACACCCTCGGCAGTCCCGCGAGATCGCGAAAATCGGCGACTCCCGTGTAGCCGAACTCGCGCAGCAGCGTGACGCAGCTCTCCCCCTGATCGTATCCGTGCTCGAGCAGGAGCGAGCCGCCTGGCCGGAGCCATTGCCGCGCTCGCGCCGCGATCCGGCGTATGCAGGCGAGGCCGTCGTCCCCGCCTAGCAGCGCAAGGCGCGGCTCGAAACGCGGGTCGCCTCGTTCCAGATGCGGGTCTCCGGCCGCGACGTAGGGCGAGTTGCTCACGATGAGATCGAAAGGGTCCGCGGCGATCGACTCGAACCAATCGCTCCGCACAAGAGCGATGCCGACCGCGTGCTCCTGCGCGTTGCGCCGCGCGACATCGAGCGCTTCTTCCGAGACGTCGGTCGCGGTTATCCTCAATTCGGGCCTCAGCGAAGCCAGCGCGATGGCAATCGCTCCGCTGCCCGTCCCGAGCTCGAGGACCCGGGCGGGCGGCCCGAGGGGAAGCCGCGCCAGCGCAAGCTCGACGAGCTGCTCGGTTTCGGCGCGCGGGATGAGGACATCGGGGGTCACGCGCAGCTTGAGACCGTAGAACTCCCGCCAGCCGGTGATGTACGAGACGGGCTCGCCTGCACGCCGGCGGGCGAACGAGTCTTGTGCGGTGCGCGCGTTCGAAGGCTCGGCCGTGTCTTCCGCATGGGCGATGAGATAGATGCGCTCGCAGCCGATGGCGCTTCGAAGCAGGATCTCGGCTTCGTGGCGTGGCAGGCCCGATTCACGCAGCAGGTCTTCGATGGTCGAGCCGGCTTCGATTGCGATCATGCCGCTCAACGCTCTTCGGCGAACGCCGCGAGTTGCTCGGCCTGCAGCTCGGCTTGCAGCGCCTGCGTCAGCTGGGAGAGGTCACCGTCCATGATGTCGTCGATCTTGTAGAGCGTGAGGCCGATGCGGTGGTCGGTGACTCTCCCTTGCGGGAAATTGTAGGTGCGGATGCGCCCGGAGCGGTCGCCCGAGCCGATGAGCGATTTGCGCGTGGCGGCTTCCTTCGCCTGCTTTTCACGCGTCTGCTTGTCCTTGATGCGCGCGGCCAGCACCGCGAGCG
>JBGQKQ010000092.1:0-11805 GCA_041499655.1 Gammaproteobacteria bacterium | reverse complement strand
GTAGAGGTTGCCTGCGCCTCCCGCCCAGTCGTCGCCTCCCACGTTTCCACCCAGCACGTCATCCCCGGCCCCGCCGATCAGCGTGTCGGCACCGGTTCCACCATCGAGCGTGTCGTTGCCATCGCCTCCGTCGAGCAGGTCATTGCCCGTACCACCAATGAGAGTGTCATTGCCTTCCAGCCCCCAGAAGTGACTGCCGTACCCATCGGGTGCGACAAGTGTGTCATCTCCGGCCGTGCCCTGAACGTCGAGATCCGTGGTCGTCGTGCCGTCGGCGAAGTGGAAGTTCTCAATGGCATAGTTGCTTCCCAGTTCCCAGTTCGCAATCGTGATCTGGTCAGGAGTCGTGGGATTCGGGTTTGCCGGATCGTTCACCGTCAGCACCAGATCGTTGCCCACCAGGTGTCCGCTCACATCCGCAGCACTGATCCCCGCTCCAAAGCTCAGCGTGTCCACGTACCCTGAGTCGGTCGTATAGGTCGGGCTGTCCCACCAGAAGTTGCCGACGAACGTCCCGATGCTGTTGTCGGCGATCGTGTCCTGCCCGTCGCCGCGGTTGAACACGTAGGTGTCCGACTCCGCTCCACCCACCAGCGTGTCGTTGCCCGTGCCCCCTTCGATCGTCGCCACAATCGGCGTGCTCGACTGACCCCAAGGACCCCAGTCGTAATACAGCGCCTGCTGCCCCACCTCGATCAGGTCATCGCCCGCACCGCCGTCGATCGTGTCGCTCTCTGGTCCGTTCAAGGTCCAACTCAGGTTGGTCTCCGTCACCACGATCGTGTCGTTCCCCGCACCGCCGTCGATATAGTTGTTGCCCCCCACGTCGCTGATCGTGTCGTTGCCGTCGTTCCCGAAAAGAACGTCACGACCGACGTCACCTTCAATGGTGTCGTAACCCGCTCCGGCCCAGACCGCTCCGCCGCTTGCCGGCGTAGCAATCGTTCCAAGTGGAAGTACTTGTATCCCGGCGATCACGTCCCCTGGGTTCGCCGGATATTGCGCCGTATCGAACCGGGGCATGCCGTGGGACTCCACGGCCCACCGGAGTCGGTCACCTCCAGTCAGCGTGTCGAGCGGCAACAAGGCATCGAGGCCAAGCCCGTGCATCGACCGGATGAACTCGTCAACCTCGCTGACCGCCCCCACGGGATTCGCCTGGAGCTGCGTATCCAGGTATGCACCAACGGCGCTCAGATCGAAACGGAAGGAATTGGACGTGCCGTCCCAGGCAATCTGAATCCGTTCGTACTCGGGCTTGAGATGCGTTTCGGCCATCAGCTGCGTGTAGAACATTTCGAACAGCTGCCCGAAAGCTTGCCTGATCAACCCCGCCGCGGTGGGAGTAATGTACGGGACAGGGTCGGGATTGGGACCGAGTGTGTCTCTCCAGCCATCATCTCTGCCAAACGAAGAGATATATTCCTGCCCCAGGAATCTTTCGAGCACTCTCAACAGCGCAAGGCTATACGGATCGGGATTCGCGATGCCCCCGAACGAATCAAACACTCCGTCCGAGACACTCACGCCCGCCCAACTAAGAAGAATGTTCCCGAAAATTCCCTCGCGTACGCCTACATCGTTCTCGGTCATGAACTGCACCACCAGAGACTGCAACCCGCCGTTGCCTATCATGGCTTGATGCAAATCGGGAACGACGCCATAGCCCTTCAGATCGGGCAGCGCCGCGACACTCTCGGGCACGCTGTAGACAAGATCTGCGATGGTGTTGACCGTATCCCGGTTGAACCAGACGTCGTCGGCTGCACCGGTGGTACCGTCTGTTCGGATGAAACTGCCTATTTGACCGTGGGCGTTGCCCTGATCGTCTACAAACCCGGATTCCGTGTACGCGACGCCGATCGAGGCAACCCCCGCGTCGGCCAGGGAGAGCAGTTCGCCGTCTTCTACGATTCCGTCGCCGTTGGCGTCTTTCCAGACCTGAAGCGCGGCGTAAGCCGAATCGTTCGCGTCGATCACGCCGTCGCTGTTAGTGTCCAGCTCCGCGAGCGCCTGGAACCCGTTCGCAGCAGTCGTTCCATCGGCCAATAACGTGGCGTTGCCGAATAGCTCTCGACCGGTATCGATTTGTCCGTTCCCGTTCCGGTCCAAAACCAGGAGACCATCGCCTTGCCCAACCCACCCGGTGCTCTCCCTGAACCCGTCAGCGTCGACGTCAAAATAGGTGCTACCGTCTTTGGGGGCGGTCTTGATAACACCGTCGCCGTTGAGATCAAGAATGATTGGAGAGCCAGACGAGCCGGCGGCTTGCAGGAGGCTAGATAGCAAGCCGTTAAGCTGTACCCTTATTCCATTGGCCCATCCGAGTCCCAGCAGACCGGTGAGCGATCCGCTTGGCAGATCAGCGATGTTGGCAAAAGCGAGGCCTCCCGCTACGAACTCGGCACAGTTCCTATCCCAGCCTGTATAGAGCCCCGTGTCTCTCATCAAGATCCACTGTTGCAAGGCGTCGAATTGTGCTTGAGATATGTTGATTGCGAAACGACCGTCCGGATCGAACTCATGACCGGGCTGATCCACGACTGCGCCAGGGCCGAAGGGAGCGCCCGGTATCAAGGGCTGGAAACCGTATCCGTGTTCTTGTCCATTCCCATCTTTCCAATAGAAAAACACATGCGGAATTCCACCGTCACTACCTCTATCGATTCGAACTTCGATCATGGGCATGCCATGTCCCCTTATTGAATTTCAATCGTGCGAACCAATTTTCCCTTCTTGCCCTCAATCACTGTCCAACCTTCGGGCGTCCCATGCTTCCCCGACTCTTCCCGAGACGAAAAGAAACTGAGGTATACATGGCCCCGGAAACTCTCCTGCGTTAAAGTTGATTTCAGCGCCACCTCAATTTGAGCTTGTCCGTTTTGATCGACAACTCCATATACATTCATCGTTACAGTGTTATGACCGACTTGATAGTAAGCTTCCTGCTGTTCCTTCAGAACCTTTTTGATGTCCGTGCGCAGCACTTCGGCCAGAGCGACTTCTCTCTCTGTTGTTTCCGAAAAACCAATATAGGCTGCAATACCTAACAATCCCACCAAGACAAGTCCTGAGATTCCGCGGACAATGAATTTCGCGCTACGAGAGATTTTCATAAGATGCCTATGAATGTATGGTAGCTACACCCGTTCGAGCTACATTAAAGATTTCAGACACTCTTCACTCGTCCTTCTTCGAGCCCGCTGCGCGCGCTGCCTGGCTCAGACCCTTGAGCACTTGCCCAAGCTGCTGATGTAGATTGGCGAGCGCGTCGTAACCCATCGCCACGCGCACCGCGAGTTTGCCGTTCAGCGTCTCGGGCATCTTTCCGCCGGAGCGCGCGACTCGCGGCAAGGCAGCAAGCATACCGGGCTCGAGAAAACCGAAGTCCACGAACACCATCCCGGGCGAGACGTTGACGTTGGAGTAGTTGGCGACGAGCGGCCGGTCGGAATTTCCTTCCGGTATCAGCCGAACGCTCATCCCGACCGCCTTGTCGTCTTTGCCGCGCTCCGAGGGCTTGTCTTGCACGTCGTTCTTGGGTGCTTCCGCCATATCTTCCTCTTTAGGATCTCCGGGCTTCCTTGCCGGTACCGGTCACGGGGTGGCCCTTTCTTCTTCGACTACACTCATCTGCGTAGGGGGTTGCGGCACCGCCACGTTCGCCGCAGAGCGTGCACCGAACTGCATCACTTCGTCCACTTGTAACCCGCGCGGCAGATTGTGAGCGATGAAAATCATCGTCACCTTGCCCTTCAATTGATTGACGGTGTGGCTGAAGCTCTCGGCCGTGTGCTGGTCGAGGTTGCTCGTCGCTTCGTCGAAGATCAGCACCTTCGGGCGCTTCAGGAGCGCTCGGGCGATGGCGATCCGCTGGCGCTGGCCCCCCGAGAGTCCCACGCCGTGCTCGCCTAGCAACGTTTGGTACCCCTGGGGCAACTGCTCGATCACCTCGTGAATCTCCGCCATGCGGCAGGCTTCGACGATTTGATTGAAGTCCGCCTGGGGGCTCGCCATCAGCAGGTTCTCGTATACGGTGCCCGAGAAAAGCGTGGTCTCCTGCGGCACCACCCCGAACCCGGAGCGCAGCTCGTTCGCGCTCAGGTAGCGGGTGTCCTGGCCGTCGATCACGATGCACCCGTCGCTCGGCGGATAGAAACCGAGCAGGAGTTTTGCGAGCGTGCTCTTGCCGCAGCCGCTCGGGCCGACCAGCACGGTGAGCTGCCCCGGCTTGAAGCTGAGGTTGAGGCTGCGGTAGAGCCAAGGATGCTTTTCCGAGTAGCGGAACGACACGGACTGGAACTCGATCCGCCCCGCCTGCCCCGTGCGCGCGCGCTGCGGGGTGAGCGTGTAGGGCTCGGCCGGCATGTCCATTATGTCGCCGAGCCGCTTGACCGCGACGTTCGCCTGCTGGAACTGCTGCCACAGGCCCACCAGACGCAGCATCGGCTGGCTCACCCGGGAAGCGAACATCTGGAAGGCGACGAGCATGCCGATGGTGAAGGTCGTGGCCCCCGCCGCTGCGTTGGCCGCGCTTTCCATCACCAGCAGCGCGCCCGCGACGAGGATGGCGAGCGTCATGGTCTGCTCGAGTGCGTTCGCCACCGTGTTGTAGGTGTTGCCGATCTGCTTGGTCTCGAAGCCCGCCGCGAGGTACTGCGCCAGCAGCTCGCCGTAGCGGCCCTCCAGCACCGGCTCCATTTGCAGCGACTTCACGGTGGCCATCCCCGAAACGTACTCGGTGACGAAGGCGGTGTTCCTCGCGCCCACCAGGAACTGCCGGTTCAGCTTCGCGCGGAATATCGGCGTCACCGCGAGGCTGATGGCGATGATGAGAAATAGGATCGAGAGAACGATCAGGGTCAGCTGCCAGCTGTACCAGAGCATCACCGCGATGAAAATCACGAGAAAGGGACAGTCGAGGAGCAACGTGACGGCAGCGCCCGCGACGAATTCGCGGATCTGCTCGACGCCGTGCAGGCGCGCGACGAGCACGCCCGTCTGCCGGTGCTCGAAGTATGGCATGGGCAGGCGCAACAAGTGGCGGAACACGGTCTGACCGAGCACCGCGTCGACGCGGTTGCCGGTGTGCAGCACCAGATACTGGCGCATCCAGGTCATGATCGCGGAGAAGAACATGAACATGACGAGCGCGATGCCGACGACCCACAGCGTGCTCTCGGTGTGGTGCACCACGACCTTGTCGATCACCACCTGCGTGAAGAGCGGCGTGGCGAGCCCCACGAGCTGCATCGCGAGCGAGGCACCGAGCACGTCGCGCCAGATCCGCTTGTGCTTCAACAACTCGGGGACGAACCATCTGAAGCCGAAGGCGGGCCGGGCCGACAGCGGCGCGTCCGGGTCGGCCGCCTGCGCCGCCGCCCGACCGACGAGAATCACCTCGGGCGCGAAGCGCGTTTCATACTCATCGATCGCGACCTGATGCGGCTCGTTGCTCCCGGCTTCGAAGTAGAGGAATTCCTTCTCTCCGGCCTTGACGATGAGCGCAGGCTTGGGCGGAGCCTGCTCCGGGTCCTGCCCGACGCTCCCCACCGGCTGTTGGGAGGACTTGAGGAACGCCACGCAGGGCAGCGGCAAAGCCGGCAGCTCCTTCGCGCGGATCGCTCTATCGCCGACCTTGAATTCGAGCGCCTTCGCGGCACCGAGCAACGTTGTGCGGTCGTAAGGCGGAGGAAACTGCTGAAGGAGTACCGCTGGATCGAAAGGCACTCGGTGCAACTGGCATAGGCTGCCCAGCACCCAGACAAAATCCTTATCCGATAGGCGTAACGTCGGCGCCACCCGCCTCTCCCTTTTTCATCGCTTCTTACGGCCAGCGTCGCTTTAGCTTATGCGTCCCGTTGCGCCTTATTACGCGTACAGGCAGGTGCGAACGCGCGGTGTCTTAGTTTAGCGTCGAACGCACAATCAGGTCGTGTCAGGTATTCCAGACAAATTGATATCGTGTTTTCCCTACGAGCCTACAGCGCCATCACCCACTCGAACGGCCGCGAAGTGCCCGAGCCTTGCGCCCCCAGCAGCAGAAGCAGCGGCTCGAGGTCCGCGCGCCCGGGCGAAATTTCCGCAACGCCGCGCATCACGAACTGCGGCTGCGCCGCGCGCCACTCGCCGTTGCCGTTCACGCGCAGGTCGCCGCGCAGAGTCGAAAGCCTCACGGTTGCGCTCTCCCCGCTCCCGGTGATCTGCAGCCGATAATCACCGATGCGCGCGATGCCGCTCAGTCCCGCCTCGGCCCAATCGACCGTGGCCGCGCCGCGCACGCTCGCGGAACCGATTTCGAAGGACTCGGCCACAACGCGCAAGCGTCCTTCGGGCTTCACGAAGGCAGCAGCCGGAATGGCCGTCGCGACAAGACCCACCGGCACGCTGGCTTCGACGTTCTGCAGGCGCACGCTGCGCAGGCCGAGGCTCAGGTTCGCCCGCAGGCTGGCGCCCGAAAGCGCCATGCTCAGCCGCCCGGTGAACAGCGAAAGCGGATTGCAGCGCCATTCGATGTCCGCGAGGCTGCGATAGCCGTCGCGGGAACGGACCGCGAGCGCGCCCCGCCCCTTCCACACCGTGCCGCGCGCATCGCCCAGCGCGACCGCACCGCCGCTCGAGCGCTCGAGCGCGTACCCGAACCAGGCGGCGGGCAGGTTCACGACGAGAAAGACGAGATACGCTGCGGCCCCGAGGATGGCGAAGCGCACGCCGGTCCGGCGAAGCGCTTCGATCATGTGCCCTGCGCCTGCAGCAGCAGGCGTGCGTTCACGGTGCCGGGCTTGGCATTCCTCTCGAGATTCGCGTTCTCCACGCGCAGGCCGGCTTGCTGCAGCTCGACCAGCAGCGACATCAGCGCGGGAAACGGAGCGGCTTCGATCTGAACCCGCGCGCTGCGCGCGCCGTCGGCGTCGACCCGCTTCACCTGCTCGCGCAGGCCGTTGCGCAGCGCCGCTTCCTGGACCGTGGAGGCCGCGTCGGTCGGCGCTTCGGCGCGCGGCGCCGCGCGCAGGCTCGCGACGAACGCCGCCTGCGACTGGACCTGCGCGAGCTGCGCCTGGGCCGACGTCAGGCGCGCCTGCGATCGGGCGAGACCGCCCTCGATGGGCATCCAGACCAGCAGAGTGAAAAGAACGATGCCGAAAAACACCGCGAGCGCCGCCACCATCCGGCGCTCGCGCGCGCCGAGCCCGTTCCAGCGGCTTCTCCAGGGCTCGATCCAGGCAAGCTTCACGGCTTGACTCCCCGCGACGAGCCGGCCGCGCGCAGTTGCAGCCGCGCCTCGCCCCCAGCGCGGTCCACCGTCACCTCGAGCGAGCGCTCGCGCAGCGCCCTTGCCATGGAATCGGCGTCGGCCTGCGTCGCTGCCAACCGGATACTGAGCGTCTTGTCGGAATACTCGAGTGCCTGCACGCGCAAGCGCGCCTCGCGCTCGAAAGCGGGCGAAGCCCGCGCGAGGAGATAGAGCATGTCTCCGGGCGAGGCGGCTCCGGTCTTCGCGCCCAGATCCTCGAGGCCCCGCCGCATCTGCTCGGCGGGATCCACGATCAAGCGGGTATCCGGAAAGCTCTTCACCAGGAGCGCCCGCATCTCCTCGTCCGCCGCGTGCGCGCGGTACGCCGCGCGCCCCCACTCGACCACGTCCAGGACCAGCGTGAAGACGAGCCAGACCGCAAGCAGTGCCGCCGCGGGCAGGTAAGCGCGTTGCAGGGCGACCGCTCCCCGCCCGCGCTGGGTGTAGCGCTGCTGGAGGAGATTGAGCGGTGCGGCCGCAATCGCCGGCCCCGGGGAGGCCTGCGCTTCCAGAGGCAACCCCAGGGCGGCGTGCCAGGCTTGCGTGTCGATCTCCCCCGGAGCATCGATCAGCAGGATGCGCTCGGGCGCATTCTTTTCGGCGCGTGCCTCGGCGAGCGCGGTGTGCAGCCAGCCCGGAGGATGGGACTCGCGCGGCCCCCCGAATCCCGCGTGAACGCCGCAACGCAGCACCAGCTCGCCGTCGGAGAACGCGAGCGTCCAGGCGTGATCGGCGAGCGGCAGGGAAAAGGTGACCGGAGCGAGGCGCGTCGGCACGAGTCCGGCGGCGGTGAGCGCCGCGAGCCAGCCTTCCATGCGCTCGCGACGCGTCACCGCAACGGCCAGCGCGCCGTCGGCTTCCCGGATGAAAGCGAAGTGCAGCTTCTCGGGAGCGTCGACCAGCTGATCTTCGAGCGCGAACGGAAGCGCCTGGGCGATCTTGGCGGCCGAGCGGGTCGGCAGGCGAGCGCGCAGCAGCAGCGTTTCCGCGGCCGGCGTCCAGACGACGATTTCGTCGGCGGCGGCGAGGCCCTCGAGACCGCGCTGACTGCCCCGGCGCACCGTCCCGTCCGCCCCGGTCCGGCGCCAGCGCAACTCGGCGTCCGCGCCCGGCCAGTCGTGCGGCAGCCACAGCTCGAGCCGATCGCCGCCCGTGGGGCGCCATGCGCCGGCGACGTCGGGCCAGCGCAGGCTACTTAGGAAGCGCGGTGCTTTCATCGGTTCCCATCGAGGATTGCGGCGCGACGGCGTCGATCAAAGGCTCCGGCTTGTGCCAGATCCAGCTGGTGGTCTTGGCGCCCGCAGAGCGCTGCAGCAGCGCCACGGTGCGGCGCTGGTGCCGTCCGATCGAAGTGTCGAGGGTGATCAGGAAAAAATCCGTCTTGACGTCCGCGAGGCCGGACTTGACCGCGGGGATTCCGGCCGGCAGCTGCTTGATGAAGTCGGCGACGTTCTGCATCGGCGTCGCGACCCGATTGTCCGCGATGCGTTTGGCGGTCGCCGGATCCATTCCGGTGAGCGCGGCCAGCACCACGGAGGAAGCGGTGTTGACGTTGATCGTGGAACGGATTCCCGCGGGCAGGACGGTCACGAAGGGGAGGAGCACCTGCATCGTCTTGGCGTCGAAGCCGCGCACCAGCCTCAGCTCGTCGGTGCTGGTGAGCGGCTGGTTGGCGGCGCGGTAGGGCGTCTTGAGGGCGAGGTAGTCGACGTCTTCCGCGCCGCCGGGGGAGGTCACGTTGCTGTCCGGGTCCATCCAGTCGAGGAGCGCGTTGGCGAGCAGCGGGTCGAGCTTGAGCTCGACGAGCAGGCGCTGGAAGATCGAGACGTCCGGCGGGCTCGGCTGGTTGTTCACCAGGAGGCTGTTCAGGTTGAACCGCCCCTGGGCGTCTTCGACCGAGACGTGGATGGCGCCGCCGTCGACGGGCAGAGTCGGGAGCCCCTGTGCCCAGGGCTCGCCGAGATGATCGATCGAGTTCTGCGCGGCATCTTCGAGCAGCGCCACGCTCGCCCAGTGCAAGGCGCCGCGCCGCAACAGGTCGGTCGCGCCGCGATCGCCGACGTTCTCCATCTGCCTGAACCAGAGCTGGTGCGCGAACGCGATCTTCGCGGCCACCGCCGCGGCGATGGCGACGATCGCCACGGCCGTTATCAGGGCCACGCCGCGCTGGGCTCGGGCGGGAACGCTCACCGGTTCACCAGGAAGAGGCGCTTGAAGCTGCCGGCGCCCTTGACCGCGAGGGTGACCTCGATCGCCGGCGGCAGATTGTTGAGGTTGGCGCCCCCGGCGGGCCAGGTGTTCACCGTGTTCCCGGTGATGTCGGCGAAGCGCACTTCGAAGGTCTCGACGTTGGCGATCAGCGGCGACTCGAGCGGCTTCGTCACCGGCGCGCGGTCGAGCACCGGCCAGGTGATGCGATACAGCTGCCCGTCCTTGAGACGATAGGCGACGCGCCGCAGATCCGATTCCGCAGCGACGCCGTATTTCAGCTCGCCCCCGCGCGTGAACTCGAGGCCCGGCTCGGCGAGAGCGCGCGAGTCATAGGGCCGCCCCACAAACGGGGGAAGGAGAGCGACGCCCGCCTCGTCGCGCACCCCGCGCGAGCGCGCGTGCGCCGCGTCGTCCGAAATGCGCAGGAACACCTGCGACAGCTGCTGCCAGACCCGCTGCTCGTCCTCGAGCCGCGCCCGGCCGTCGAGAAGCCGGCTCAGGCTCGTGTACGCGAGCGCGGAAAAGATGCCGAAGATGAGGAGCGCCACCAGCAGCTCGAGCAGCGTGAAGCCCCGCGCAATGCCTCTCATTTCGGGTTCTCCGTCTGCGACGGCGTTCCCGCCGGAGCGTCGCCCATCTGCGTCAGGTTTCCCGTCTCGGAGGACGACGACGTGGTCACCGAAGTTCCGGTCTGCTCGACGAATCCGGTAAGGCGCGCGAGCGCCACCTTCGCCCCGGGAAGCATCACGCTCACCTCGACGCGGCGCAGGCGCGTCAGCGGCGTCACTCCGGTCTCCTGCACCCAGTGAAACCTGCGCCCGCCCATCGTCGCATCGCCCTCATTGGTGTCCAGGGCGGGCCATTCGCCCCTGAGCTCCAGCTCGGTGAGCCTGTCCTCGGCGACCCAGCGCGCGAGCGTCCTTTCGCGCAGCGCCGAGGTGGTATCGATCGCGCTGCCCAGGGCGTGCGCCGTCGCGGTGAGCGCGATCGCAAGCACCGCGAGCGCGACCAGGATCTCCACCAGCGTGAAGCCCGAGGTCCCGGTCCGGCCGCGGATCATGAGCCCGCCTGCGCGCGTATCGTCCCGTCGGGAGCGCCGATCACGCTCCAGCGCGCGCCGCCGCCGGCGAGAAGAATGCGGAATGCCGGCAGGTCTCCGCTCGGCAGCAACACCACGCCCTGCGGCTGCGAGCCCTCTCCCGCGCCTTCGACCTGCAGCGACTCGATCGAGACCCCGGGCGGGAGCTGCCGCGGGCGCAGCAGCTCGTCGTCGCCGGCGATCTTGAGCTTGCCGTCGCGCTCCAGGCGCAGAAAGCGATATGACTCGCGCCCGGCGCCGAAGGCGAAGACGCGCCCCTGCAGGATCGCCTCATCTCGGGCCGCCTGAAGGAGCAGCGCGAGGCGCTCGCTCTCGTCGCGCACGATTTCGCCGGGACTGCGCATCAGCTGGACGCCGGCGAGGCCGACCATCACGCCGATGATCACCACCACCACCAGCAGCTCGAGCAGCGTGAAGCCGCGCACCCGCCGCGGCGCAAAGCGCGATTGCATCACTGCCACGAGCCGATGTCGGCGGCGTAGCCCTCGCCGCCGGGCTGGCCGTCTGAGCCCAGAGAAAACACGTCGACCTCGCCGCGAATGCCCGGGTTGATGTACTGGTAGTCGTGGCCCCAGGGATCCTGGGGCAGCTTCTCCAGGTAACCGCCGGGCTTCCAGTTGCGCGGGATGTCGCCCCGATCGGGCTTTTTCACCAGGGCGAGGAGTCCCTGCTCGTTGGTCGGGTAGGTGCCGTTGTCGAGCTTGTAGAGCTTCAGCCCTCCCATGATCGCGTTGACGTCCGCGCGCGCAGCCGTGGCGCGCGCCTGGTCGGGCCGGTCCATGATGCGCGGCACGATCAGCGCCGCGAGAATGCCGATGATGGTGATCACCACCAGAATCTCGATCAGCGTAAAACCCCGTAAGCGGCGGGTCGGCTCGGAAGATCTTTGCATGACGGCCCCAGAAATATCTCGTAGTCCGGTATTGTGCGCGATTCCCACGCGGGCGGAAACCTTGTGTCGTCTTCAGCGCACCAGCGTGTTCATCTCGAAGATCGGCAGCAGGATCGCGACCACGACGAAAAGGACGATGCCGCCCATGGCGAGGATCAGAAGCGGCTCCAGGGCTGCGGTGAGCCCGCGCACCCAGTTCTCCAGCTCGCGCGATTGCGCCTCGGCCGCGCGCGCGAGCATCGTATCCAGCCGCCCGGTCGCCTCGCCGCTCGCGATCAGGTGGATGACGAGCGGCGGAAACAGCTTCGC
>JBGQKQ010000091.1:0-11831 GCA_041499655.1 Gammaproteobacteria bacterium | reverse complement strand
GTCGCGTCGGGCCCGAGCGCGGGTTTCGCCTCCCGCGGCAGCCGCGACTGCACCTGGTTGAGGTACTCGAGGACGCGCGAGCGCGCCCAGTAGAGGTCGGTGCCGTCCTCGAAGATCACATAGACGAACGAATCGCCGAAAAACGAGTAGCCGCGCACGCTCTTCGTGCCGGGCACCGAAAGCATCGTCGTGGTGAGCGGATAGGTGACCTGGTTCTCGACAATTCTCGGTGCCTGACCGGGCCAGGTCGTGCGGATGATCACCTGCACGTCGGAGAGGTCCGGAATCGCGTCGAGAGGGGTCTTCAGCGCCGCCCACGTCCCCCAGGCGGCGAGCGCGAGCGACGCCAGTAGCACGAGAAAGCGGTTAGCGATCGAG
Source organism: Gammaproteobacteria bacterium (assembly GCA_041499655.1). Lineage (GTDB taxonomy): Bacteria > Pseudomonadota > Gammaproteobacteria > Burkholderiales > SG8-39 > VBDM01. The sequence goes on along the minus strand of JBGQKQ010000091.1, from coordinate 11,453 downwards.
GCGCGGATGAGCGCGGCGATCATTTGTGCGCTCCATGGTCCGGCGGGTTCGCGTCCGCAGGGGCACCGCCTTCCATACGAGTCCCGGTAGCTCTGAGGCTCGCCTCGGAGTCGATGAGGAATTGCCCGGAGACGACCACCTTGTCGCCCTCTGCGAGGCCCTTTCGAATCTCGGTCTTGCCTCCGGACTCGAAACCGAGCTCGACGTCCTGCTGGCGGAACCGGCCTTCGCCTTCGGCGACGATCACGACGCTGCGCTCGCCGGTGCGTATGACCGCTTCCGACGGCACGAGCAGTGCCTCGGCTTCCGTACCCTGTGCGAAAACCAGCGTCGCGAACATGCCGGGCTTCAACCTTCCTCCCGGATTGGCGAGCTCGACCCGCGCGCGCAGCGTGCGCGTTGCCGCGTTCACCTCGGGCAGGATCGCGCTCACGCGCCCGCGGAAAACCTGGCCGGGGAAGCTCGGCACTCGCGCTTCGACCACCGTTCCAGGACGCAGCCACATCCCCTGCGCCTCGGGCACTTCGGCGTTGACCCACACGCTCGAAAGATCGACGAGGCGAAACAGCATCGCACCGGACATTACCGTCATGCCCTCGCGCACGCCGAGCTCCGCGATCACACCGTTGATCGGTGCGTAAAGCGTAATGCGCATCTGCGGCTGGCCGGTTTTTTCCAGCAAGCCGATCTGCTCCTCACTCATGCCGAGCAACTGCAGCCGGTTACGCGCAGCCCCGGCGAGGTCGGCATCCTTTCCGCCACGCCGCAGCAGGAGATATTCCGCTTGCGCCGCCGCCCAATCGGGCACAAGCAGCTCGACCAGCGGCTGGCCCTTGGTAACCGGGTCGAGCGGGGCGCGCGCGTGCAGCTTCTCGACAAAGCCCCCGGAGCGCGCCTGTACGACATACACCGCGCGTTCGTTCCACGCAACGCTACCCACCGCCTCGACGCGGCGCTCGACGCGGCCGAGAGCGGCATCCGCCGTGCGTATGCCCAGGTTCTGGGTGACCCGCGGGTCGATCGACACGCTGCCCGAGCCGCTCTCCTCGTCCGCGTACTTCGGCACGAGGTCCATGTCCATGAAGGGGGATTTCCCAGGCTTGTCGAAATGCTGCTGCGGAACCATCGGGTCATACCAATAAAGAACTTTCCGGCCAGAGTCCTGAGCGGCCGAGGCGTCCGGCGGCACCGCACGTGAAGCGCCGTACCAGTACCCGCCGGCGCCGGCCATTGCCGCGACGAGAACGAACCCGGCAAGAACCCAATGTGGGCGCCTCATGGCTGCACCTCGTGCGGCAGGAGGAAATCGAGCTTCGCCCAGGCGCGGGCTCGCTCGAGCTGCGCCTGCACGAAGCCGAGCCGTGTTTCGGTCTCCGCGCGGCGTGCCTCGAGCACGGAGGAAAGCTCGCCCCGCCCTCCGCGATAGCCAGCCAGCGCCGCTGCGGTCCGGTCGCGCGCGAGCGGCAGCAGTCGAGTTTCAAAGCGTTCGACGCGCACCCCGGCCGTCTGCCAGTCTGCGTAGATCCCCCGCAGCTCCGCTTCGTGCATGCGCCTGGCCTCCTCGGCCTGCGCTTGCGCCTGTTCGGCTAGACGGCGCTTGGAAGCGATATCCCTGTCCTGGCGCTTCTCCGCCTCCCAGGGAAGATCGACGCTCACCATCAGGGAAATCATGTTGTCGAAAGCCGGAGCGCGCTGCCCGTAGGAAAGCTCTACGCTCCAGTCGGGCTTTTTCGAGTTCGCAGCGAGAGCAAGATCCGCCCTGGCGAGGGCCTCGCGCTCGGCATAGACCTTCTGGTCCGGGTGCTGATGCAGGTCGGCAAGCAGCGTCACGGGCGGATGCTCGAACCGACTCGCGTCGGGCGGGTCAGCGAGCGGCCGCGAAGCGTCCCCGGGAACCCAGGCAGCGAGCGCAAAGCGGGCGCGCTCGATCACGCGGTCCTGCTCGATTACGCGGTCCTGCGCCACCTCCACGGCGCCGCGCAGGGCGAGCGCATCACCCGTCGTCTGACGTCCGGCCGCGATCGCCGCCGAAACCGTGTCGAGCTGCAGCTGCAGCTCGTTCGTAAGATCGACGATGGGTGCGCGCGACCGCTGTGCGTAGTAGAGCTCGAGCCACGCGAGGGCCACCTCACGCCGCACTCCAGCGCGCTGCGCGGCCAAGTTCGCGGCCTCGACGTCGCGTTCGCGCGAGGCGCGCGATTCGCGAAGCCTCCTCTTCTCACCGTTGGGAATTTCCTGCATCACCCCGATCCTGCGCATCGTCATGGAGTCGGTGTTGTATTGGAACCGGTCCGGCCCGCTGACCGGGAGATTGTCGATGCCGAAGCGCAATTTCGGATCCGGCATCTCGCCCGCGCGGGGGACGAGCTCGTTTGCGGCAGCGAGCGCTGCGCCCTGTGCGGCTAGGCGGGGCGAAACGTCTTCGCCGATCTTCAACGCCTCGGCGAGGGAGAGCGGCCCGCCGTCCGCGGCGTGCGAGAGTGGGGCCGCGAAAACGAGACCGATGCAGGAACAAGCGATCGAGCGCGCGAGGCACCCGGGAAAAGCAATGACCATAAAACCTCCGATGAGCAGGGACGGCAGCGCCGCAACATGCGGCGCCGCGGCTCAGCGGCGGCTAAATCAGGAAGCGGGAGTAGAGGACGTTGAGAGGTGGAGGCGGCGCACCCGCGACCGGGCCTCGCGCAGGAAGCACGATTCCGAATTCGGCCTTGACGAACCCGCGCTCCGGCGCGAGCACCAGCACCGGCGTGTTGAGGCTGGGAAGCTGCGGCAGCTTGAAGACGTCGAGTGTCTGGGTTTCGGACTGCAAATGCGTCCGGCACAGGAGCTCGTTCGATGCCACCTGCTGGTGCTCCTCGCAGCCCGCTTCGGAAGCGGGCATCGCGTTCGACAGGCACCCGGAGACCGCGAGCGCCGCCTGCGTGAACGCGATCAGGGTCACGGCAGACACGGCGATCCAGCGTCTGCGGTGTCGGGTCAGAAAGGGCGTCACAAGCTGTTTTCCCCGCGCCTAGGTCGGCTCATCCGAAGCAGAGTATATCTCGCACCTACGGGTCGCTTTGACGTAGATCAACCTGCGGGAGACTAGCACAGGGGTACCTATTCGACGGTGACCGACTTCGCGAGATTCCTGGGTTTGTCCACGTCGTTGCCGCGCTCGAGCGCCGTGTGATAGGCGAGCAGCTGCAGCGGAACGGTATGCAGGATGGGCGAGAGGATCCCCGCGTGATCGGGCATGCGGATCACGTGGACGCCTTCCGTGGCCACCATGCGCGTGTCCTGGTCGGCGAGGACGTGCAGCTCGCCGCCGCGCGCGCGAACTTCCTGCAGGTTGGACTTGAGCTTCTCGAGCAGCGCGTCCTTGGGCGCGATCGCGATCACCGGCATGTTCTTGTCGACCAGGGCGAGCGGTCCGTGCTTGAGCTCGCCCGCCGCGTAGGCCTCGGCGTGGATGTAGGAGATCTCCTTGAGTTTGAGCGCGCCTTCCATCGCGATGGGGTAGTGAATGCCTCGTCCGAGGAACAGGGCGTGCTGGAGCGGCGCGAACTTCTCCGCCCACATCTTCAACTGCGGCTCCAGATGCAACACGCTCTCGAGCGCGCGCGGCAGGTGGCGCAGCGACTGCAGCAGGGCGGTCTCCCGCTCCGCCGGGAGCCTGCCGCGGATCTTGGCGAGAATCATGGTAAGCAGGACCAGGACCGCAAGCTGAGTGGTAAACGCCTTGGTGGAGGCGACGCCGATCTCCGGCCCCGCGCGCGTGAGGAAGCGCAGGTTGGAGGCGCGCACCAGCGCGGATTCCGGCACGTTGCAGATCGAGAGCGAATAGCGGTGTCCCAGGGACTTCGCGTATTGCAGCGCCGCGATGGTGTCGGCGGTTTCGCCGGACTGCGACACTGTGACCACGAGCCCTCTGGGATTGGGGACCGACTCCCGGTAGCGGTACTCGCTCGCGATTTCGACGTTGCAGGGAATGCCAGCGAGCCCCTCGATCCAGTAGCGCGCGACCATCCCCGCGTGATAGCTCGTGCCGCAGGCGAGGATCAGCACCGAATCGATGTCGCGCAGGACGCGCTCGGCGTCCGCGCCGAAGAGCTCCGGCGACACCGATTGCGCGCCGGTCACCATTTCGAGGGTGTTCGCTACCGCCATCGGCTGCTCGAAGATCTCCTTCTGCATATAGTGGCGGTACGGCCCGAGCTCCACGGCGTCGGCGGTGAGCTGGCTGAGGTGCACCGGCCGCTCCACCAGATTGCCCTTGGCGTCGGCGATGCGCACGCCTGCGAGCTCGATCTCGGCGCAGTCGCCGTCCTCGAGGTAGATGATCCGCTGCGTCACCTGAATGAGTGCCGAAGTATCGGAGGCGGCGAAATTCTCGCCGTTGCCCAGCCCGAGGAGGAGCGGCGCGCCGTGCCGCGCGACCACCAGCCGCGACGGATCCGATTCGCTCACCACGGCGATCGCGTAGGCGCCGACCAGCTCGACCACGCTTTTCCTCACCGCGTCGAACAGTTTCGCGCCGGACTGCACGTTCGAATGCACCAGGTGCGCGATCACCTCGGTATCGGTGTCGGAGACGAATTCGTAGCCCTTCGCGCGCAGACGCTTGCGCATCTCCTCGTGGTTCTCGATGATGCCGTTGTGCACCACCGACACGCCCCCTGAAGTGTGCGGGTGGGCGTTTTTCTCCGAGGGCACGCCGTGCGTCGCCCAGCGCGTGTGCGCGATGCCGACCTCGCCGGCGAGGCCCTGCGCGCGCGCGAGCTTTTCCAGCTCGGCGACGCGCCCGGTCGAGCGCACCCGCTGCAACGCCGCGTGGCCCGGCTTGCCGTTCATCACCGCGACACCGGCCGAATCGTAGCCGCGGTATTCCAGCCGCTTCAGGCCCTCGATGAGGATGGGAACGACGTTACGCTTGGCGACTGCACCGACGATCCCGCACACGTTTGACCTCTACTTCCTGACCTTGACCGGCCGCTTCCAGCCGGGAATGCTCACCTGCTTTGCCCGCGAGAGGGTCAACTCTCCGGGCGGCGCGTCCTTGGTCAGCGTGGTGCCGGCACCCAGGGTTGCGCCCCGGCCCACCCGTACCGGCGCGACCAGCTGGGTGTCCGAGCCGATGAAGACGTCGTCCTCGATGACGGTGCGGAACTTGTTCGCCCCGTCGTAGTTGCACACGATGGTGCCCGCGCCGACGTTGACGTTCTTGCCGACGTCGGTGTCGCCGATATAGGTGAGGTGATTGGCCTTGGAGCCCTCGCCTATGTTGCTTGCTTTGACCTCGACGAAGTTTCCGATGTGCACCTGTGCCGCCAGACGCGAACGCGTTCCGGGCCGTATGCGGGCGTAGGGGCCGATGCGGCACTCCGCGCCGATGTCTGCGTCCTCCAGGTGGCAAAAGGGCTCGATGCGCGTCCCCGGCCCGACGGTGACGTTCCTGAGCACGCAGTTCGCGCCGACCGAGGCCCCGTCGGCGAGCTTCACTTCGCCTTCGAAAACGCAATTGACGTCGATGGCGACATCCGCGCCGCAGACCAGGCTTCCTCGAACGTCGCAGCGCGACGGATCGGCGAGCATCGTTCCCTGTTCCAGGAGCGCGGCGGCGAGATTGCGCTGGAAGATTCGCTCCAGGTCGGCGAGCTGGGCGCGGCTGTTCACCCCGTGGGTTTCCCAGGCCTCGCCCGCCTGGATCGCGGCCACCGGTACGCGCTCCTTGGTCGCGAGCCCGACGATATCGGTGAGGTAGTACTCTTTCTGCGCGTTGTTGTTCTGGAGCTTGGCTAGCCAGGACTTGAGCTTCCTGGTCGGCGCGACGACGATGCCCGTATTGACCTCGCGGAGCGCGCGCTGCTTGATGCTGGCGTCCTTGTCTTCGACGATACCCACGATTTTCTTGCCCTTGCGCAGGACGCGTCCATAGCCCGCCGGATTGTTGAGCGTGGCGGTAAGCAGTCCGAGACCCTTTCCGGCTGCGTCGATCAACCGCTCGAGCGTCTGCGCGCGGATCAGCGGTACATCGCCGTACAGAACGAGCGTGGGCCAGCGCTCGTCCAGATGCGGAACGGCCTGCATGACGGCGTGGCCGGTGCCCAGCCGCGGCTCCTGCAGCACCCAGACCGCGCCGTTGTCGCCTACCGCCTCGCGCACGGCTTCGCCCCCGTGACCGTAGACGACGCAGGTGACTCTCGGTGAGAGTTGTTTCGCTGCATCGAGGACGTGAGCAAGGAGCACGCGGCCCGCCAGGCGATGCAGCACCTTGGGCGTCCGCGATTGCATGCGCTTGCCCGGGCCTGCCGCGAGAATGACGATATTCACGAAAAGCGGAGTGAATTCAGTTGGATACGGGATGTTAGCACGGCGGAGCCGGTTCGGAGGACTGTCCCGCACAAAAGAGTGTAATCTGCACCGCTACGGGATGCGTTAACGCGTTCATGATCCGCCTCATCCTACCATCCGCTTTCGCCGCCATTTTCCTCGCGGCCCCGGCTTTCGCGCAGGTCTACAAATGGGTGGACGAGAGGGGCGTCGTCAACTACTCCAACGAAGCTCCCGCCAGCAGAAATTCCACGGTGCTCGATCCGAAATCGGTCAGGGTGTCGACTTACTCGACGGAAGAAGCACCGAAGAGCGCGCCGGGAACACTCACAACCACGAACGATAGGTCTCTTTCCGAAAAAATCGACCGGCTCGAGCGCAAACTGGACGCGGAGCGTTACGCGAGGAGCCTCTCGGACGCCCAAGTTCAGACCGCAGCGGATTCGCGGTACGAGCAATGCCTGCGCGACCGCCGGGTCGATTGCGACTACGCGGGAATGGATCCCTACTACTACGGGCCGTACTACGGGTCCGTCGTTGTCGGCAGACCCCACGTGCGCCCGCGGCGGATGCTGCACCAGAACGTTGCGGCGCCGAGACCGGCAGGCCGCGCCGCTTTCGCTCCGGCCCGCTCCGCCGCCCCGCGTCAGATGTAGCTGCCAAAGGCCGGCGTTCGAGCCGGCCTGCCGCATCAGCGCGGCAACTCGGAGAACCCCATCAGGAATTCGTCGACTGCCCGCGCGCATTGGCGTCCCTCGCGGATCGCCCACACCACGAGGGATTGACCGCGCCGCATGTCGCCGGCTGTGAACACCTTGGGAACGGAAGTCGCATAGCAGCCTTCACCGTCCGTCGTCGCTCGGGCATTCCCGCGCGCATCCTTTTCCACTCCAAACGCTTCGAGCACGGACTGCACCGGCGATACGAATCCCATCGCGAGCAGGACGAGGTCCGCGGGCAGGATCGATTCCGAGCCGGGCTCCTCGCTCATCTTTCCGTCTTTCCAGCCGAGCTTGACGGTCTTGAGCGCCTTTAGCTTGCCATTCTCGCCGATGAACTCCTTGGTGGCGATCGACCAGTCGCGCGTCACGCCTTCCTCGTGCGAGGAAGAGGTGCGCAAGCGCGTCGGCCAGTAGGGCCATACCGGGTTGTTCTCCGGATCGGGGGGCATCGGCAGCAACTCGAACTGGGTGACCGATTTGGCGCCGTGGCGGTTGGAGGTGCCGACGCAGTCGCTGCCCGTGTCGCCGCCGCCGATCACCACCACGTGCTTGTCCGTCGCCCACAGCTCGGGCACGCCCTTATCGCCGGCAACGCGCCTGTTCTGCAGCGGCAGGAACTCCATCGCGTAGTGCACGCCGTCGAGCGCGCGGCCGGGGAGCGGAAGATCCCGCGGTTGCTCGGAGCCGCCGGAGAGGACCACCGAGTCGAACTCCGCCGCGAGCTTCTCGGGCGCGAGGACTTCGGCCGCCCAATCGGTAACGCCTTTGCCAGGCCGCACCTCGCCGACGAAGACACCGGTGCGGAAACTCACCCCCTCGGCATGCATCTGCGCGAGGCGCCGGTCGATCAGCCGCTTCTCCATCTTGAAATCGGGAATTCCGTAGCGGAGCAGGCCCCCGATCCGGTCGTTCTTCTCGAACACGGTCACCTCGTGGCCGGCGCGCGCGAGCTGCTGCGCGCACGCGAGCCCTGCCGGCCCGGAGCCGACGACCGCGACTTTTCTGCCGCTGCGGTGGAGGGCAGGCTGCGGCCTCACCCATCCGGATTCCCACGCCTTGTCGACGACCGCGTGCTCGATCGACTTGATGCCCACCGGATCGGCGTTGATGCGCAGCACGCACGCCTCCTCGCACGGGGCGGGACATACGCGCCCGGTGAATTCGGGGAAGTTGTTGGTGGAGTGCAGGGATTCTATCGCCCGCTGCCAGTCCTGCTTCCATACGAGATCGTTCCAGTCGGGAATGATGTTGTTGATCGGGCATCCGGACATGCAGAATGGGGTGCCGCAGTCCATGCAGCGCCCGCCCTGGATCTTCGCTTCCTCGTCCGACAGGTGCAGGACGAACTCGCGATAGTGCTTCTTGCGCAGGTCCTTGTCCTCGGCCGCCTCGGCAAGCCGCTGGTACTCGAGAAATCCGGTGATCTTGCCCATGTTCAAGTAAACGAAAACGCAGGTTTATCCGCCATGAGGCGAACTCGCAGCCATCTGAATCTCAAGCCGCCGCTTTCTTTTGAGCGGCGGCGAGCTCGCCCAGCGCGCGGCGGTATTCCTTCGGAAAGATCTTGACGAAACGCACGCGCCACTCCGCCCACTTTTCGATAATCTCCTTCGCGCGGCGGCTGCCCGCGAGTCTTGCGTGGCGATCGATCAGGTCTTTCAGGATCGCTTCGTCGGCCTGGCCACCGTGCCACAGATGGCCGGCGATCTTCCCCTGCTGCTCGGACTCGGAGAGCACCGGTTCGAGATCCACCATCGCGGCGTTGCAGCGCTTCACGAAATCGCCGTCGAGATCGAGCACGTAGGCGATACCACCGGACATGCCGGCGGCAAAGTTGCGTCCTGTCAGGCCGAGCACCACCACGGTTCCGCCGGTCATGTATTCGCAACCGTGATCGCCGACGCCTTCGACCACCGCGGTTGCACCCGAATTGCGCACCGCGAAGCGCTCGCCCGCGACGCCGCGGAAATAGGCTTCGCCCGCAATCGCCCCGTAGAGGACAACATTGCCCGTGATGATGTTCTCGGTGGGCTCGCCGCGGAACTTGGGCGACGGTGCGACGATGATGCGCCCGCCCGACAGTCCCTTGCCGCAATAATCGTTGGTGTCGCCGATCACCTCGAGCGTGACTCCCTTGGAGAGGAAGGCGCCGAAACTCTGGCCTGCGGACCCGGCAAAGCGCACGTGGATCGTTCCGTCGGGCAGCCCGTCGTGGCCGTAGCGCCGTGCGATTTCGTTCGAGAGCATGGTGCCCACGGTGCGGTTGCCGTTGCGGATCGGCATGTCGATCGACACCTTCTCGCCGCGCTCGAGCGCACCCTGCGAGAGCTCGATCAGCCGGTTGTCGAGCGCCTTTTCTAGCCCGTGACTCTGCGTCTCCGAATTGAAGCGCGCGACCTCGGCCGGCATGTCCGGCATGTGAAAGATCCTCGAGAAGTCGAGGCCCTTCGCCTTCCAGTGCTCTATGCCCTTCTTCGTATCGAGCAGATCAGCGCGGCCGATCAGGTCGTTGAACTTGCGCACGCCGAGTTTCGCCATCAGCTCGCGCGCCTCCTCGGCGACGAGGAAGAAGTAGTTCACCACGTATTCCGGCTTCCCCGAGAACTTCTGGCGAAGCACCGGATCCTGCGTGGCAACGCCCACCGGACAGGTGTTGAGGTGGCACTTGCGCATCATGATGCAGCCGCTCACCACCAGCGGTGCGGTCGCAAAGCCGAACTCGTCCGCTCCGAGGATCGCGCCGATCACCACGTCCCTGCCGGTCTTGATCTGGCCGTCGACCTGTACCGCGATGCGTCCCCGCAGGCGGTTGAGCACCAGGGTCTGCTGGGTTTCAGCGAGCCCCAGCTCCCAAGGCGTGCCGGCGTGCTTGATCGACGACCAGGGGGAGGCGCCCGTGCCGCCGTCGTGGCCGGAAATGGTGACGTGATCGGACTTGGCCTTCGATACGCCCGCCGCGACCGTACCCACTCCCACCTCGGAGACGAGCTTCACCGAGATCGACGCCCTGGGATTCGCGTTCTTCAGGTCGTGGATCAGCTGCGCCAGATCCTCGATGGAGTAGATATCGTGATGCGGCGGGGGCGAGATCAACTCCACGCCCGGCGTCGAGTAGCGGATCTCGGCGATGTAGTCGGAGACCTTGCGTCCGGGCAGTTGCCCGCCTTCGCCGGGCTTGGCTCCTTGAGCGATCTTGATCTGGATCTGCTCGGCGCTCGCAAGGTACTCTGCGGTCACGCCAAACCGACCCGAGGCGACCTGCTTGATCTTGGACTTGAGCATGTCGCCTTCGCGCAATTCGATGTCGTGTGCGACACGGCCCGCTCCGAGGCGCGAGCGCAGCGTTTCGCCGGCCTTGACGGGGGCGTAGCGCTTGCGGTCCTCGCCGCCCTCGCCGGTGTTCGATTTTCCACCGATGCGGTTCATCGCCACCGCGAGCGTGGTGTGCGCTTCAATGGAGATCGAACCGTGCGACATCGCGCCGGTGGAGAAGCGCTTGACGATCTCGGCCGCGGGCTCAACTTCCTCGATCGGCACGGGCTTCGCCCAGCCGAAACGGAATTCGAACAGGCCGCGAAAAGTCATATGGCGCCGCGACTGGTCGTTGATTAGCGCCGCGTATTCCTTGTAGGCCTGGGGCGAATTCTGGCGCGCCGACTGCTGCAGCTTGGCGATCGCGTCCGGCGTCCACATGTGCTCCTCGCCGCGCACCCGCCAGGCATATTCGCCGCCCGCGTCGAGCATCGATTGCAGTACCGGATCGGTGTCGTCGAACGCCGCCCGGTGGATACGAATCGCCTCTTCGGCGACCTGGAAAATGTCTATGCCTTCGATCGATGAAGTGGTCCCGGTGAAATACTTCCCGACGAGCGAGCTCGAGAGCCCCACCGCCTCGAAGATCTGCGCGCCGGTGTAGGACATGTAGGTCGAGATGCCCATCTTGGACATGACCTTCTTCAGCCCTTTGCCGATCGCCTTGACGAAGTTCTTGATCGCCTTCTTCCCGTCGACGTCCGGCCCGAACTGCCCCTTGGCCGCCAGGTCGAGCAGCGTCTCCATGGCGAGGTAGGGGTGAACCGCTTCCGCCCCGTAGCCGCCGAGCAGCGCGAAATGGTGCACTTCGCGCGCCGAGCCCGTTTCCACAACCAGGCCCGCGCTCGTGCGCAGGCCCTTCGCGACCAGATGCTGGTGGATGGCAGACAGCGCAAGTAGCGCCGGGATCGCCACGCGCTCGCGCTCGACCAGCCGGTCGGAAATGACGATGATGGAATAGCCCGCGCGCACGGCATCCTCGGCCTGAGCGCACAGCGATGCCAGCCGCGCCTCGACCGCCTGCTTGCCCCACGCGAGCGGATAGGTGATGTCGAGCTCGAAGGACCGGAACTTGCCTCCGGTATAGCGCTCGATATGGCGGAT
>JBGQKQ010000090.1:0-11848 GCA_041499655.1 Gammaproteobacteria bacterium | reverse complement strand
CTCGGGATGACCGCGCATCCGCGCGGTCACTTGTATTTCGCGTTCGCTCTCTTGACGAACTCGTTGGTGTAGGTGAGATCGAGTTTGATCTCGCTCGCCTTCACCTCGGGGTTGAAGGACGGGATGACCTTGAGCGCGTTCTTCGCACCGCTGTCGGAGATCGTTCCGTCAGTGGAAATCGCGTCTTTCACCTTGTTGAACGAGAACAGGTATAGGGCCTTGTCCCCGAGCAGATAAGACTCGGGTACGGTGCGCAGCACATCCTGCGGAGAGGCGCGATGGATCCACTTGTCGGCCCGCACGATCGCATTGGTCATCGCCTGGACCGTATTCGGATTCTTCTTGATGAAGTCCACCGGCGCATACAGGCAGCCCGCGGGCATGGGCCCGCCCAGCACCTGCTCGGTACCTTTCAGAGTGCGCGTGTCCGCGATGATCTTGACGTCGCCATCCTGCTCGAGCTTGGTCATCACCGGATCCGTATTGGAGACGGCGTCGATCTGGCCGCTCTTCAGTGCCGTGATCGCCGTCGCTCCAAGGCCGACACCGACCACGGAGATATCGGAGGGCTTGAGGCCATCCCTGGAGATGAAGTAGTTGACGATCATGTGGGTGCTCGAGCCGGGCGCCGAGACGCCCACCTTGAGTCCTTTCAGGTCCTTGGGCGACTTGTAGGTCCTGGCCCTGGCGGTGGAAAGACCGATCGCGATCTGCGGTGCGCGGCCCTGCTGAACGAAGCACTGCAGATACTGGCCCTTCGGCTGCATGTTGAGCGTGTGCTCGTACGCCCCCGACACGACATCCGCGCTCCCGCCCACGACCGCCCGGAGCGCCTGCGAGCCGCCGGCGAAGTCGGCGATGCTCACGTTCAGACCTTCCTCCTTGAAATAACCGAGTTGCTCGGCGATAGTGAGCGGCAGGTAGTAGAGGGACGTCTTGCCACCGACCGCAATCTGGACGTCCTTTTTCTCCAATCCCTGCGCGGCTACGAGGAGGGGTAAGGCGGTGGTGGACAGGGCCGCCAAATATATAAGAAATGACATTAGATTCATCCTTTAACATATTGATAATAGGCTGAAATAAAATAAGATAGATCGGCGCAGGGAAGCCGGAGATGCTCACACGCCCCGCTTACCCTGTCAATGCGCTAGAACAAGGATCCCTGGCGCGGTCCCGGCCGGCGGAACTTCCCCGTCTCGACACTGTTTCGTTTCCCGGCATTCAGCCCCAGCCGCCTGCAGGCGATGTCGAAACGGTTGCGCAGAAGCTCGGCAAATTTCCCTTCTCCCTTCATCCGGCTGCCGAACTCCGGGTCGTTCTCGCGACCGCCGCGCATATCGCGGATGCGCGCCATGATATGCGCGGCCTTCAGAGGAATGTGCTGCTCCAGCCAGCCCTTGAAGAGGTCCTTCACCTCCCAGGGCAGGCGCACCACTGTAAAGCTCGCCGTGCGGGCGCCGGCCCCGGCCGCAGCCTCGAGAACCGCTTCCATGTCCTTGTCGTTGAGGAAGGGAATGACAGGCGCGACGAACACGCCGCAGGGCACGCCGCGCGCGACGAGCCGGCGCAGTGTCTCGACGCGGCGATACGGGGCGGCGGCGCGCGGCTCGAGCGTGCGCGCGATCTCGCCGTCCAGCGTACCGATGGAGACGAACACCTGCACCAAGCCCTCGGACGCCATGAGCTCGAGCAGATCCAGATCCCGCTCGATGAGCGATCCCTTGGTGACGATCCCCACCGGATGGCGGAACTCCCACAGGACTTCCAGGATGCCGCGCGTAATGCGCCGCTCGCGTTCCGCGGGCTGATAGGGATCGGTGTTCGCCCCGAGCGAAATCAGCTCGCAGCTGTAGTCCGGGCGGGACAACTCCCCACGCAGCAACTCGGCGGCGTTTTCCTTCGCAAAGATGCGCGTCTCGAAATCCAGGCCGGGCGAGAGGCCGAGGTAAGCATGACTGGGCCTCGCGTAGCAGTAGATGCAGCCGTGCTCGCAGCCCTGATAGGGATTGATCGACTGGCTGAACGGAAGGTCCGGCGAATCATTGCGCGAGATGATCGAGCGTGCTTGCTGCAGCGTGATCACCGTTTCCGGCCGCGACTCGATGTGCTCGCCCTCATCCCGGTCGCGCTCGAGTTTCTCGAAACGCCCGCGCGGGTTGTCCGCGGCGCCGCGCCCCTTGATCGTCACGAGCGGCTTGTCCAAGGCCCGGCTCCCCTCCTAAACCGCCTTGCGCGCGCGAAGGCCCGCGATCTCGTCGCGCGCGTATCCATGAGCGGCGAGCACGGCGTCGGTGTGCTCGCCGAGCGCCGGGCCGACCCAGTCGATGTCTCCGGGCGTCCCCGAGAGCTTGGGCACGATGCCCGGCACCTTGAGCGGCGTCCCGTCTGGGAGCTTCACCTTCCGGATCATGTCTCGCGCCAGGTACTGCGCATCGGCCGCTATGTCCGCCATGCTGTAGATCTTGCCGCTCGGCACTTGAGCCTCGTTCAAAGCGCTCAGCACCTCCCGCGCGTCGTGCTTTCCGGTCCACGCGCCGATCGCGGCATCGAGCTCGTCGGCGCGCTTGCTGCGCCCGGCGTTGTCGGCGAGCGAGGAATCGTCGGCGAGGTCGCCTCGCCCGATCATCTGCATCAAGCGCTTGAAGATGCTGTCGGCGTTCGCGCCGATCACGATGTGCTGCCCGTCGCGAGTCAGGTAGGTGTTCGAGGGGACGATGCCGGTGAGATTGGTGCCGGTGCGCTCGCGCGTCTCCTTGAACAGGTCGAATTCGGGGAGCGCGCCCTCCATCATGTTGAACACAGCTTCGTAGAGCGCGACGTCCACCACCTGGCCTTTTCCGGAACGACGGCCCCCGTTCGCGTCGCGGTGATGCAGCGCCATTAACACGCCGATCACGCCGTGCAGGGAGGCAAGCGCGTCGCCGATCGACAGGTTCGGCCGCACCGGCGGCCGGTCCGGAAACCCCGTGACGTAGCGCAAGCCGCCCATCGATTCGGCGATCGCGCCGAAACCGGTCTGGTCGCGGTACGGCCCCGATTGGCCGAATCCCGAAAGCCGCAGCATCACGAGCCCCGGATTGTCCGCCGCGAGACTGTCGTAGCCGAGGCCCCATTTCTCGAGCGTTCCCGGACGGAAGTTCTCGATCACCACGTCGGCGTCCTTCGCGATCCGGCGGACGATCTCCTGCCCTTCGGGCCGGCGCAGATCGGCAGTCACGGATTTCTTGTTGCGGTTCTGCACGTACCACCACAGCGACGTTCCGCGGTGGAGCTTCCTCCATTTGCGCAGCGGATCACCCCCCGGCGGCTCGATCTTGATCACTTCGGCGCCGAAATCGGCGAAAAATTTCCCGGCGAACGGGCCGGCGATGAGCTGACCAAGCTCGACGACTTTCACCCCCGCGAGCGGCCTGGTGGTCATGGCCTCACACCGGCCGGCGCTCGACCACGGCCTGTGCGAGCGTTCCCGTGTCCACGTACTCGAGCTCGCCGCCGACCGGAACGCCCCGCGCGATGCGGGTGATGCGCAACCCGCGGTCCTTGAGCATCTCGCCGATGTAGTGCGCGGTCGCCTCGCCTTCGTTGGTGAAATTGGTCGCGACGATCACTTCCTTCACTTCACCGCCCGCCAGGCGCCGCTGCATCACGTCCAGGCCGATCTCCCTGGGGCCGATGCCGTCGAGCGGCGAGAGGCGCCCCATGAGCACGAAGTACAGGCCGTTGTACGCCAGGGTCTGCTCCATCATCAGCAGATCCCCGGGGGTCTCGACGACGCACAGCTGCGAGGCGTCGCGCTTGGTCGAGGCGCACAGCGCGCACAGCTCCTCCTCGGCGAAGGTATTGCACTTGGCGCAGCGGCGAATGCTCTTCAGCGCCCTGGCCAGGGACTCCGCGAGCTTTCCCGCGCCAGCCTTGTCGTGCTGCAGCAGGTGGTAGGCCGTGCGCTGCGCCGATCTCGGGCCGATACCGGGAATGCAGCGCAACGCCTCGATCAGATCCTCGAGCGCGTCGGGTGACTTCATCGCAGGAGCGCTCTAGAAGGGCAGCTTGAATCCCGGAGGGAGGCCCAGGCCGCCCGCGACCGAGCCCATTTTCTCCTGTACCGCCGCTTCGACCTTGCGCGCCGCATCGTTGACCGCCGCCGCGACGAGATCCTCGAGCATCTCCTTGTCGTCTCCCAGCAGGGACGGATCGATGCTCACGCGCTTGACGTCGTGCTTGCAGGTCATGGTCACCTTGACCATGCCCGCGCCCGATTGACCCTCCACCTCCGCCTGAGCGAGCTCCTCCTGGAGCTTGCGCATGCTTTCCTGCATCTGCTGAGCCTGGCGCATCAGCTCGGCGAGTTGTGCTTTCATCATCCCGGTCTCCGCTATCCTGGTGGTCTACTGCGCCGGCTTGATCGACGACTCGACGATGGTCGCGTCGAAGTTCTCGACGAGATCGCGAACGAATGCGTCCTGGCTGATCGCAGCCGCGGCGCGGCCGCGCGCCGTGTTGCCGCCGGTCTCGCCCACCCGCACGGTCAGCCGCACGGGCTTGCCGAAATGCTCCTGCAGCGCTCCTCGGAGCTTGTCCTGGAAACCCTTTTCCGCGAGATGCTTGGCGGCCGGAGGCACGCACAACTCGAGCGACTCGCCGTCGAAGCGCTGCAACGCGCTCGCCTGCGCGAGCTGCTTGGCGACCCCGCCCAGATTGAGCGCATTGGCGAGCCTGGGCCAATCTCCATCGAACGCCGCCGCCGGGTGCGGCGCGCCTGGGGCGCTTGTCGCCTCCGTGCCCTTCTCGCCGCCGCTCTTTGCGCGCTCGCCGGCGCCCCGCTCCTCCGTCGCGAAGGCGAGCATGCGCAATAACGTCATCGTGAAGCCGGCGAAGTCGTCCGGCGCGAACGGCAGGTCCTGGCGACCGTGGATCGCAATCTGGTAGAAGAGCTGGATGTCCTCCGGATCGAGCGCCTTGGCGAGGGCCGCGAGCCGCTCGCGAAGGCTCCCGGGTGCATCGACCGCGTCGGGGGCGGCCTGGGCGAGCGCAACCCGGTGCAGCAGCGCTCCGAGCTCCTGCAGGGCGGCGTCGAAGGCAACGCTGCGCGATTGCATCTCCTCGGCGACCGCCAGGAGCGCCTGCGCGTCGCGCCGCACCACGTTCTCCAGGACGGTATACAGATACGCGTCGTCGATTGCGCCCAGCATGGCACGCACGCTTTCTTCGGTGACCTTGCCGCCTCCATGGGCGATCGCCTGGTCGAGTATTGACAGAGCGTCGCGCATGCTGCCGCGCGCGGACTGCGCGATGAGCCCGAGGCCCGCCGTCTCCCCCGCGATTTTCTCCTCGCCGAGAATTCGCGCGAGATGGCCGGCGATCGCGGCCGGGGGCATCTGCTTCAGGTTGAACTGAAGGCAGCGCGACAGCACGGTCACCGGGATCTTCTGCGGATCGGTGGTCGCGAGGATGAACTTGATGTGCTCGGGCGGTTCTTCCAGGGTCTTCAGCATGGCATTGAAGGCCGAGGTCGAGAGCATGTGGACTTCGTCGATCACGTAAATCTTGAATCGGCCGCGAGTCGGCGCGTAGACCGCGTTCTCGAGCAACTGGCGCATCTCGTCGACCTTGGTGTTGGTCGCAGCGTCCACTTCGATCAGGTCCACGTAGCGGCCGGCGTCGATCTCGAGGCAGGCCGAGCACTTGCCGCATGGGCGCGAGCTGATTCCCGTCTCGCAGTTCAGCGACTTGGCGAGAATGCGCGCGAGCGTGGTCTTGCCGACGCCGCGCGTTCCCGAGAACAGGTATGCATGATGCAGGCGCTGCTCGTCGAGTGCGTGGCGCAGGGCCTTGACCACGTGCTCCTGCCCCACCAGTGACTCGAAGTTGCGCGGGCGCCATTTGCGCGCGAGGACTTGGTAGGACATGGGGCGATTTTACCAGCCGTCCTCCGGTATCGGCACAAAAGCCGAGATCCGCCAGACGCGGTAGCATCTGCCGCTGTACGCGAAGTCGGGAAGCATCGATTCCTTCCTATCTCGAGGCAACCATGACCGGCAGAAAGCTGCTCCTCACCCTGCTCGCGCTCGGCTTCGCCCTGTCGGCGGCGCCGGCGAGCGGTCAGACCCTGCAGAAGATCCGCAATCAGGGCTTCGTGACCCTGGGCTATATCGACGGCGCGGCGCCGTTCTCCTTCACGGACGCCAACGGCGAGCCGCAAGGCTACTCGGTCGACCTTTGCCGGGCGGTCGCCGAGGGCCTGCGCACCCAGATCAAGCGCGAGAAGCTCAAGACGCGCTGGGTCAAGCTGACGATCCAGAACCGGATCGACGCGGTGCGTCGCGGGAAGGTGGACGTCGAATGCAGCACGACAACCTGGACCCTGGGACGACAGGCGCTGGTCGATTTCAGCCTGGTGACCTTCGTCGACGGGGCCAGCATTCTCGCCAAAGCTGGAACCGAGGTGAGCCACCTCCGCGACTACACCGGCAAGCGCATCGCCGTGATCTCCGGAACGACCACCGAGAAGGTCCTGCGCGAAGCCCTGGAACAGCGCCAGATCCGCGCCGAGGTGGTGCCCATCAAGACGCGGGACGAAGGGCTCGCGCTGCTCAATCAGTCTCAGGTCGATGGGCTGGCCTCCGACCGCACCACCCTCATCGGTGTGGTGGCGAAGAGCGCCGGAGGCGGTGTGTTCAAGCTGCTCGACGAGGACTTCTCCATCGAGCCCTACGCTCTCATGCTGCCGCGCGGCGATCACGACTTCCGTCTCTCGGTGAACCGCGTGCTCGCGCGCCTGTACCGCACCGGAGAGATCCGACCGATCTATGACCGCTGGCTGGGGCCGCTCGGCCCGCCCAGCCTGATGCTCTCGGCCAGCTACTTCATACAGGGCCTGTCCGAATAGCCATGGCGGCCGCCCGGGGCCTTGCTGGGGGAGCGCGGCGCCTCGCCCACATCGCTGCCTTGGGGATGTCGATCGGCGCCGCAGCTTGGGCGCAGTCCGACAAGCCGCTCAATCTGCACGCCCCGCCCGAGGCTTCGGCCGCGGGAGCCGCGCTTTGCGGCGTGTGCGGCGAGATCCGCTCGATTCGAGAGGTACACATCGGCCGGACGGCACCGGTGCAGGCTGATATGCGGGTCGAACACATCGGGTCTCAGGCGGGGAGCGACGACTGGCGCGTCGTCGGCGCCGTCGCGTACCTTCCTCTGGGCCCCGGGAGCGGCAACGAAGGCTGGCGCACCGGCGCCGTCGGAACCCCCGAGATGCAGTCGCAGCTCGGCGAGTCCTCCTACGAGATCACAGTGGCCATGGACAGCGGCGAGCGCCGCAGCATCCAGCGACGCGACGGATCGCGTTTCCAGGTGGGCCAGCGCGTGACGCTGCGCACGGGGGAGCTGGAGGCCATGTTCCCTTAAGAGGAGCGCGCAGCTGCGCTCGATCTTCGAGATACTCGGCCTGCCCTAGAGCGTCATTTCCCCTGCCCTTTTCGGGGAGCAGCGATCGGATCGCTCGCGTCCACCCAGCCTCCGCCCATCGCCTTGTAGACATTGATCAGCTGGGTATAGCGCTCGGCCTGGGTGTTCACCGCCGTGAGCTCGGCCGCGAACAGCTCGTTCTCCGCGAAAAGCACCTCGATGTAGCTCGACACGCCGTTGTCGAATCGCATCCGCGACAACCGGGCGTAGTCGCGCAGGGCAAGCACCCGCCTCGCCTGCGCCTCCGCTTCTTCGCGTTTCTTCTGCGAACCCACCAGCGCGTCGTTGGTCTCGCGGAACGCGTTGAGGATCGTCGAGCGATAGAAAAGCATGGCTTCCTGCTGAGCGGCCTCGGCGGTCTGCACCTGGCCGCTGATCGCCCCGAAAGTGAAGATCGGCCCGGCGAGGCCCGCCGCGACCGACCAGGTCCGCGCCGGCCCCGTGAGGAAGTCCCCGGCCGCCGTGCTCACCGAGCCGAGCAGGCCGGTAATCGAGATCGAGGGAAAGTAGAGCGACTTGGCCACGCCGATGTTGGCGTTCACGGCGACGAGGTTCTGCTCCGCTTGCAGGATGTCGGGACGGCGCTCGAGCAGCTCCGAGGGCAGGCCGGCGGGGATGCCCGGCGGAACCAGCTCGTCGATGGACTTGCCGCGCGGAATCGCGCCCGGATTGCGGCCGAGCAGGACCGAGATGAGGTTCTCCTGCGCGGTGATGCTCTGCTCGAGCGAAGGGATCGCGGCGAGCGCTTGCTGGTACTGCGACTCGATCTGCGCGAGCTCGACCTCCGACACCACCCCGCCCGCGAAACGCAGTTGGAAGAGCTGCTTGGTGTCCGCATAGTTCCTCGCCGTCGCGCGCGCGATCTCGAGCTCGCGGTCGAGCGCCCGCAGCACGATGTAGCTCACCGCCGCCGTGGTGACCACGGACAGGATCACCCCGCGGCGGCCCTGCTCGCTCGCGTACACCTGCGCCTGCGCGGCCTCGCTCTGCCGGCGCACGCGGCCGAAGAGATCGATCTGCCAGGAGGCGTTCAGCGCACCCTGGTAGAGCGAGTAGTTGGTATTCGTGCCGGGCGCGAGCGGAGTCGGCCCGACCTGGCTCGCGCGATTGCGGCTCGCCTCGCCGCTGTATCCGAGCTGCGGAAAGAATTGCGACCGGGTGGTCGAGAGCACGCCCAGGAACTGGTCCACCCGCGCCGAGGCGGCCTGGAGGTCGAGATTCTCCTGCAGGGCGGTTGCGATGAGCCCGTCGAGTACCGGGTCGCCGAACTGCTTCCACCATTCGGTGTTCGCCACTTCCGCGGCTTTGGGATAGTCGATTCGCCATTCGCCCGGCGCCTCGATCTGCGGCCGCTTGTAGTCCGGGCCGACCGCGCAGGCCGCAAGCAGCACCCCGGCGAGCAGGCCTAAGCCTGAGCCCTTCACTTCAATCGCCTTCCCGCTTGGCGTGCGCGGAAGCTTTCGCCACACCCCCGCCGGCCGCCTTCTTGCCTGCGAACTTCTCGCTCGCCGATTCCAGCAGCCAAAAGAACAGGGGCACGAAGAAGATCGCGATCAGGGTCGAGAAGAGCATGCCGCCGATCACCCCCGTGCCGATCGCCCTCAGGCTGTTCGCGCCCGGGCCGCTGGCGATGGCGAGCGGCACGCAGCCGAGAATGAACGCAAACGAGGTCATGACGATCGCGCGCAGCCTCAAGCCCGCCGCTTCGATCGCCGCCTCGCGCGGCGCCATGCCGTGATGCACCCGCTCGATGGCAAACTCGCAGATGAGGATCGCGTTTTTCGCCGCCAAACCGACGAGGGTCACGAGGCCCACCTGGAAATAGACGTCGTTCTCCAGGCCGAGAACCCAGGTCAGCATTAGGGCCCCGAGCACCGCGAACGGCACAGTCAGCACCACGGCGATCGGCAGCGTCCACTTCTCGAACTGGGCAGCGAGCAGCAGGAACACCACGATCAGGCCGAAGATGAAGGCGGAGGACGAGGTGCTCCCCGACTCCTTTTCCTGCAGCGCCTGCCCGGCCCAGGCAAACGCGAAGTCGCCCGGCAGGGTTTCGGCGGCGACCTCCTCCATCGCTTTGATCGCCTGGCCGGAGCTGAATCCCGGCGCGGGGTTCCCGGTGATCTTGACCGCCGGAAAACCGTTGAAGCGGGTCACCAGCTTGGGAGACGCGACGTAGCGCGTGGTGATGAGCGCCGAGAGCGGGATGTTCGCACCGCTCGCCGAGCGCACGTAGACCTTTTGGAAGTCTTCGGGTTTCGCGCGGTAATCCGCGTCGGCCTGGACGATGACGAACCACACGCGGCTGAACTGGGAGAACTGGCCGGCGACCTGCGAGCCGAATAAGGTCTGCATCGCCTGGAACGCGTCGCCCACGCGCACGCCGAGCACCTCGGCCTTGTTCCGGTCGAGGTCGACGAACAACTGCTGGCTGAATGCGCGGAAGGTCGTGCTGACGCCCTGCAGTTCCCGACGCTGCCGCGCCTTGGCAAGGAAGGCGCTGATGGCCTGGTCGGTCGCGCGGAAGTCGCCGGCTCCCCGGTTCTGAAGGTAGAACTCGAATCCCCCCGTCGTGCCCAGGCCCGGGATCGAGGGCGGGTTCAGCGCGAAGGCCACCCCGTCGCGGCGGCCGGCGAACTGGCCGTTCAGCCGCTTGAGCGTATCGAAGGACAGCAGCTTGGATTCCTTGCGCTCGTCGAAAGGTTTCAGGAGGCCGAACATGACCGCGGCGCTGTTGTTCTGCTGGCCGTCGATGAAACTGTAGCCGTTGACCGTGCCGACGTCCTGGACTGCGGGGTCCTTGAGGAGGATCTTTTCCAGCTCCGAGCTGAATCGGGCCGTCACATTCAGGCTCGCCGCGTCCTGCACCTGCGTCACCACGAAGAAGTAGCCCTGGTCCTCGTCCGGAACGAAGCTCGAGGGCAGGATGCGGAACATGAGCAGGATCCCGGCAATCACCACGCCGTATACGACGAGCGCGATCGGCCACGCCTTGATCGTTGCCGCAACTCCCGCGAGGAAACCTTTCTGCAGGCGCTCGAAACCGCTATCGAAGGCGCGGAAGACGCGGTTCTTCTCCCCTTGATGAGCCCTGATGATGAGGGCGGCGAGCGCGGGCGAGAGCGTGAGCGCCATGATTCCGGAGATCACCATCGAAATCGCGATGGTGATCGCGAATTGCTTGTAGAGCGTGCCGGTCACGCCGCCCAGGAACGCCACCGGCAGGAACACGGCCAGCAGCACCAGCACGATCGAGATCAGCGCGCCGGCGATCTCGGTCATGGCCTGCTTCGCCGCTTCGAGCGGAGCGAGCCCCTTCTGCGTGATGTTCACCTCGACGTTCTCGACCACGACGATGGCATCGTCCACCACCAGACCGATGGCGAGGATCATGCCGAACATGGTCAGCATGTTGATCGAGAAGCCGAGGAGGTGCATGCCCATGAAGGTGCCGACGATCGACACGGGCACCGCCAGGATCGGGATCAGGGTCGCCCGCAGGGACTGCAGGAACACGAACACCACGAGGACGACGAGAATCACGGCCTCGAAGAAGGTGTGCACCACCTTCTCGATCGAAAAGAGGGTGAACTGGCTGGTGTCGAGGACGATCTTGTAGTCCAGGCCCGTGGGAAACTTCGCCTTCAGCTCCTCCATCTTTTTGCGCACCGCCCGCGCGGTGTCCACGGCGTTCGCCCCGGGCTGCTGGTAGATGCCGATGGTCTCGGCCGTCTTGCCGTTCATCCGGCTCGACAGCGTGTAGTCGCGCTTGTCGAGCTCGACGCGGCCGATATCCCGGATGCGCACGCTCGCCACGCCCTCCTTTTCGGCGCGCACGATGATGTTCTCGAACTCTTCCGGCTTCGTGAGCAAGCCTTGCGCCGTGACCACGAACTGCTGCTCGGTTCCGGGAGGCGCAGGCTGCGCTCCGATCTGGCCGATGCCGAAGGTCTGGTTCTGGCTCTGGATCGCGGAGGTGACTTCCTGCACGCTGATCCCGAGCTGGGCCATGCGGTCGGGACGCAGCCACACCCGCATCGCGATGTCGGGCGATCCGAACACCGAAGAGCGGTTCGCGCCCGGGATGCGCTTCAGCTCCTCCAACACGTAGAGGTTGGTGTAGTTGCCGATATAGGCGGGGGTGTAGCGCTCATCGGGCGAGTAGACCGACACCACCATCATGATGCTCGGCGACTTCTTGTCCACGATCATCCCCTGCTGGACCACGGCCTGGGGTATGAACGGCGTCGCCTGGCTCAGCTTGTTCTGCACGTTCACCTGGTTGATGTCCGGGTTGCTGCCGGGCCTGAACACCACCACGATCTGCCCGTTGCCGCTGGAGGAGCTGGTCGAGTAGTAATAGAGAAGGTTGTCGATGCCGTTCAGCTGG
>JBGQKQ010000089.1:0-11906 GCA_041499655.1 Gammaproteobacteria bacterium | reverse complement strand
CGATCGCCGGCGGCACGCCGTCGACCCGATCCACCGCCGGGCGGTCCATGCGGTCGAGGAACTGGCGCGCGTAGGCGCTGAAGGTCTCGACGTAGCGGCGCTGCCCCTCGGCGTACAGCGTGTCGAACACGAGGCTCGACTTGCCCGAGCCGCTCGGCCCGGTGACGACGAGGAGCTCGCCCGTGGGGATCTCGAGCGCGAGGTTCTTGAGGTTGGTCTGGCGGGCGCCGCGGATGACGATCGCGGGATCGGAGCGGCGTTGCAGCATGCCGCTATTTTATCGGCGCGCGCGGCCGGTCGCGCGCCGCGGGAACGTTTTTATTTTTCAGTAGCCGAAGAACTCATCGGTGCGGATCGCGTCCTGCGCCACGCCGGCCCCGATCAGCATCTTCTGCATGGCTTCGACCAGCCCCGGCGGGCCCGCAACGTAGTAGACGTACGCGCTGAGGCCCTTCAGGTGGCGCTCGAGCATGGCCCGGTCGATAAACCCGGTCTCCCCGCTCCAGGGACGGCTCGATTTGTCCATCTCGACCATGGTGCCGACGAAGCGGCAGCGGGCGTTGCGCTTCGGCAGCGCCGCGAGCTCTTCGAGAAAGGCCGCGTCCTCGGGGCGGCGGTTGGAGTAGAACAGCCACAGGTCGCGCGCGAGCCGGGTGTGCGCCGCGTGGCGCAGCATGCTGACGAACGGCGTAATGCCGATGCCGCCTGCGAGGAACACGGCCGGTCGGGTATCCGCGCCGTCCAACGTGAACTTGCCCGCCGGACCGCGCAGGCTGACGCGCCCTCCGGCGGGCATCGCCTTGAGCACGCGCTTGAACGCGGTGTCGCGCATGCGCGTCGCGACGACAAGCTCGGTCTCGTGGGGCGCGCTGACGATGGAAAAGGTGCGCGCGTTGCCCTTGGCGTCGGTCTCGGGCGGCTCGATCAGGGACACGTTCATCGACTGGCCAGCCTCGAACTTGAAGCCCTCGGGCTTGGCGAAGTGAAACGCCATCGTTCCTTCGGCCGTGGTCTGGTTTCCGAGGAGCTCGGTTTCGTATTTGGGCATGTCGCGTTCTTTCCTGATCAGGCCGGGTCGGCGGCCCAGGAGATCCGATGAAAGTCGAATCCGTGGGCGAGCATCGGTTTCACCACCTCGAAATACGGGGAGATGTCGAAGTCGCGCGGGGTGTACAGGCTGTAATGGCGGATGTGCATGACCTCGCGGTGGCAATCGTGACAGGCCGGATCGTCCGTGCCTTCTATCGTGATGTCCGGAAGTATGGGATAGCGCACCTGCTCGAAGGCCGCGGCGATCAGCGTCGAGCAGATCGCGCGCGTCGGATCGCCGCTGCCGAAGGCGAGCATGCGGCGGCGCCAGCGCACCGGGACCGGTGGAGTGGGGATCAGGTAGCGCGCCAGGTCGATGACGTTCTTCAAGTCGTACTGCCCGCCGATGTGCGAAACGGCAAAATCGATCACCTTGCGCAGGTCCTCTGGCGATAAGCCCACCGGCCGGCAAATCCGCGTGTGCATCCCGGCGTAAGCGCTGACCGGAACCGCGCGTACCCCGTCCCTCAAGTCGGCTTCGATCAGGATCCTCGCGTCCTCGCCGGCCTTGGGCGGGCCGAGTGCGTCGCCGATGCAAAAGGCTGCGTGCGACCAAGTCGACTGAGTCAGATATTTGATGGCGGTACTGATGCGCGTGTTCCCTTCGATGAGCAACACGTCGCCGGGCCGGAGCGTCGCCTCGAGATGCTCGAGCGGGGAGGTCGCAATCTGCGCACCCCGCCCCGGCTTGGAGAGGTAGTCGGCTAGGCGCCGGCCGAACGATTGGAGTACGGGGCTCATTGGGGAATGGCGCAATCACTCATAGTTTAACGGACCTCCATTGGATGCAGTCGGGCGACGATAAGTGCCTGCATGAGGAGGTACGCGAACGGGGACGCTCAACCGGATCCGGTACTGGCCGCGCACATTCAACCTGTGCGCTCTATTCCCGCGGGCGGGAAAGATATTCCGGTCGTGCGCCACCGAACAGAGCGTCCAGAACCGGGAGCTACAATTCACTAGGCCCCGTTCGCCTGTTCGGGCCGGGCCGGGAACGCAGCGGGCACATCCTTCATCCAATGGCTACAACCTAGCCCAAAAGAGCGGCAAGAGGCTCACATGCATACCGCAACTACTGCTGGAACTACGACCGCGACTGCCGCAGTTGTTCTCGGCAAACTGTCCGATCCGGAACTGGCGCAGCGCATCGCGTCCGGCGATCAAATTGCGTTCGAGCTGCTGATGCGCCGGCACAATCAGATGCTCTACCGTACGGCGCGCAGCATCCTGAAGGACGACGCCGAGGCCGAGGACGCAGTGCAGGATGCCTATCTGCTCGCCTACCGGGGAATGAGCGGATTCCGCGGCGATGCGAAGCTGTCCACGTGGCTGGTTCGGATCGTCGTGAACGAGGCGATCTCGCGCGGGCGCAAGCGCAGCCGCAGCGCCGAAATCATTCAATTGACCGGAGAGACGCAGGAGGATCACGAAGCCGTGGAGGAAAACATGAACCAAACCCTGCCGGAGCAGCCCGAGCACGCCGCCCGGCGTGCGCAGACGCGCCGACTGCTCGAGACCAAGATCGACGAGCTCCCCGACGCGTTCCGGACCGTATTCGTGCTGCGCGCGCTGGAGGAACTCTCCGTAGAGGAATCCGCCGTCGCGCTCGGCATTCCGGAGGCGACGGTGCGCTCGCGTTTCTTTCGTGCGCGGGGCCTGCTACGCGAGGCGCTCTCGAAGGAAATCGACGTCGCCTACGGCGACGCGTTCGCTTTTGCCGGAGCACGCTGCGACCGCACCGTCGCGGGCGTGCTGGCGAAGCTTGCAGAAGGCGGATAGTGCGGCTGCATGAGTTCCCTATGAACAATAATATTCTGTGGAAAGGATTCCCATGAGACATAGAGCCATTTGGCCATCGGCGATTTCTGTACTGAGCGGGATGGTCATTCTCGCCGGGGTCGGCGTGGGCATCGGGGGGCAAGGAAATGCGCAGGCCCAAACACCCAAGAAGGCGCTCCCCGATAACGACCGGCAGATCAGCGCCCACGCCCAGCGCATGATGAACGAGGGCAGGCAGATCTTTCGCTTCGACACGTTTGGCTCTGAGGCTTTTTGGGGCGACGCCTTGCAGTTGCACAAGGCAATCGCCGGCGAGAAAAACGGCGGCGTCGGCGGCGGAGTAAGTCCGAAGACAGCGCTCGCAGTCGGCCTCAAAGTGGACACGGAGGCCCTGCCCGCTGCGCTGGTAGCGCAGATCAAGGCAGGCAAGGTCGATCTCGACGATCCGGCCATAACACTCGCTCTGCTCAAGCTGAATGCCGTCGTCGGTGTGACCGGCAGGTTCGACAAGGCGGGCAAGATCCAGTCAATGGGCATCCAGTGCGCCTTCTGCCATTCGACCGTCGATGACTCTTTCGCCCCCGGCATCGGCAAGCGCCTCGACGGCTGGGCCAACCGCGACCTGAATGTCGGCGTCATCGTCTCGCTCGCGCCGAACCTCAAGCCCTTCACCGATCTCCTTGGCGTCGATGTCGCAACAGTGAAGAAAGTGCTCAACAGCTGGGGCCCCGGCCGCTTCGACGCCGAGCTCGACAAGGACGGCAAAGCCCTACGCCCTGACGGCAAGCAGGCGGGGACGTTGATCCCGCCCGCGTTTGGTCTTGCCGGTGTGAATCTGCATACCTGGACCGGGTTCGGCTCCGTCCCGTACTGGAATGCCTACGTCGCCGCGACCGAAATGCACGGCTCGGGCACGTTTTTCGACCAGCGCCTGGCCAACAGGGACCAGTACCCGGTGTCGGCCAAGAGCGGCGCCGGCAACACGCGGGGCACGCCTGACCAAGTCACGTCGAAGCTCGCGGCTCTTCATTTCTATGAGATCGCGATACCCGCGCCGAAGGCGCCTGCGGGCAGTTTCGACAAGGCAGCGGCCGCGCGAGGTAAGGATCTCTTCAACAAGAAGGCGCAGTGCGCGACCTGCCACGTCCCGCCACTCTTCACCGAACCGGGACACAATCTGCACACGCCGGGCGAGATGGGGGTCGATTCGTTTCAGGCTGACCGCTCGCCGACCCACATGTACCGTACCGCTCCGCTCGCCGGACTGTGGACGCACCAGAAGGGCGGCTTCTACCACGACGGCCGCTTTGTAACGCTCAAGGACGTTCTCGAGCACTACAACAGCAATTTCAAGCTCGGCCTGAACGACCAGGAAAAAGGCGAGTTGATCGAATACTTGAAGTCGCTCTAGAAAATGACGCGCAGGGCACGGGGACCCACGGTCTCTCGCTCCCCGTTGTTGTCCTTGAATTCAAGCAGGCTGCACAACAGGAGCAATCATGGCAAGAATTGTTAAGCGCTTTCGCAACACGCCCTACGCGGTGACCGTCGGTGGAGAAACCCAATACATTTGTGGCTGCGGGCTCTCAGCCACGTTGCCGTTTTGCGATGGAACCCACAAGATTACGCAAGGAGAAGAGCCGCAAAAGCTGTATTGGTATGACGACGAGGCAGAGCGCCACATCGCGGCCGAGAGCTATCCCGGCATCCGCGACGACAAACAGACTCAAAATGCGTAAAGGACGGGTGGCTTGGGAGCGATAGCATGACGATGCTTCCAGCCGATGGTGCCTGCGTAACGGCGCCCAATGGCCCGCAACCCGTCAGCGGGCTGGAAAAAGTCCTGCGGGGTCTTTCCGTCTTCACCATGCTCATGACAGTGCCGCAGGTGCTGACCATCTGGATCGGCGGTAACGCCAGCGGCGTATCGCTCCTTTCGTGGGTCTCGTATCTCATCGCCGCATGCCTGTGGTTCGTCTATGGGCTTCAAAAGAACGACAAGACGATCTACCTTGCTTGCGTCGGATGGGTGCTGCTCGACGCGGCCATAGTGATCGGCGTTATCGTCCACGGCTGACCGCTACTCGAGTTCATCGATCGAGCGCGGCCAGCTCGCCTTGAGTAGGCGCGAGAGCGCGCGGTCGGTGCCGCGCACAGCCGGCGCCTCACGCAGTGCGCGGGAACGTTGCGTCGCCCTGTTCGCCTAGGAGGCGTTCGAGTGTATTCCACGAGAAGTAGAACGTGCCGTTCTTGCGGCCGCCCCACGTAGGGCCCCAGGAGTTATAGCACCACACTCGTTTCTTGTCGGTGTCGATGCCGAACAACTGGACTTCGTGGCCGCCTCTTACCTTCGCGGAGGGAGTGAGCCGGCATTGACCGTCTGGCCTGGGGTCATCGAAAGAGTCGTACCAGTTGATGCCGAGAATTCCGGGGCTGCGCACCAGGCTGCCCAGCAGGTGATCGAGGCTGAACGTGTGCGCGTAGCCTGCGATGTACTTTGCCTTCACTGCCGCCTTCATGACGGCTAACCCGGAGCTGCCCGTATCATTGGGCGGATACTTGCCGGGAATGCTGTCCAGCTTTGTCGCGGCCTTGTAGAGGGCGACCGCGTCCGCCTCCGTCAGACTGCGACCCCGGATCCAGAGGGGCTCGGTCATAAGCACCCCGGCCATTGCGTTCCCGGTACAGGATCCAAGCTCTCCTTGGTTGAACGCATTGCCGTGCCGTTTGTAGCGGACGGATTTGATCGCTGCGGTACCGGCTGAGAACGCCCGGCTCCGTGGGTCGTGTTCGACATGGCGGCCTAAGCGACCAGCGCCTTCCCTCTCTCTTATGATCTTCGTGATTGTCTTCACAGCGGGCCTCCCTTGACTATTGAGACCGATTTCTTATACGCCAATCTTCGGACAACTTCTGTCGGGCTTTCCTTACGATCTTTGTACGGTGTTTCCCTGAGGGTGCGTAGGTTCGCGGGTCGCTCATTGGGCGCCTTATCCGAGCCGCTCCGCCACCTTCAGTCGCTGCACCGTGTCGCCGGCGAGGTGGCTCCAGATGATGGAGTCGCGCGCGAGCTTTTCGGCGTGCGCGTCCATCGTGCACCCTGCGCCACCCCGGATGTCCATGTAGAGCTCGGCCACTTCCTGCACCACGTCGGTCGAGAAATTCATCGCCAGGCCGGGGTTGGGCGAGTGGATCCTGCGATCGTGCTCCCAGGCGACGCGCATCACGAACGAGCGCAGCGCCTCGGTCAGCATGTGCATCCTGTTGAGCTTGAGCTGGATGAGCTGCTGCTCGAACAGGACCCTGCCGCCCTGCTTCGCGCCGCGGGCGTGCTGCAGCGCGGCCTCGCAGGCGTCGTCGCAGATCCCGAGCGCGTTGGCGGCGAGCTCCAGATCCCCGAACAGGTCCCCGCCGGTGGTATCGCCGCCCGCGCCGCCCGACTTGCGCACCGCGCCGTTCACCTCGCCCACGACGTTGGCGTGCGGCACGCGCGCGTTCTCGAAGATCATTTCGCCGTTCTGGTAGAAGCGCCAGCCGCTCTTGTTGTACACCTTGCCGCTGCGGAAGCCGGGCGTGTCGCGCGGCACGAGGAACATCGTCGTGCCCTGCTTGAGCGGCACATTCGGATCGGTGCGCGCGTCGATGAAAAACAGCTTGCCGATGTTGCCGTTGGCGATGAAGGCCTTCTCGCCGTTGAGGATCCACTCGTCGCCGCGGCGTTCGGCGCGCAGCTTGAGGCCCGCCTTGGGGTCGTCGGCCGGCGGCAGGCGGTTGTCCGAGCCCGCCGAATGCTCGCTGATGCCTTTGCCGAGGACGAAGGTGTCGTCGGCGAGGAAGGGTTTCAGGAAACGTTCCTTTTGCTCTTCGGTGCAGCTCGCGGCGATCAGGTGGCTCCACTTCCAGCACTGGCTGAACGCCTTCGATATCGCGCTGTCGGCCTTGGCGAGCTCGGTCATGACGAGCGCCTGCGTCACGAAATCGGTGCCCTGCCCACCCCACTCCTTGGGCACTGCCATGGTGCGAAAGCCGAGCTTCGATCCCTTCCTGATGATGTCCCAGTCGAAGGTCCCGGCGGGGTCTTCGATGGCGTCGCGCTGGAGCGAAATCGGCCGGATCTCCTCGCGTGCGAACTTGCGCGCCTTCATCTGCCACTCGCGCTGTTCGTCGGTGAGAGAGAAGTCCATGGATCAGGCCCCTGTTTTCGCCGGCCGCCGGTAGCCGGCGAGGACCTCGGCCAACATCAGCGTCGCGCCCACGCTGCCGTCG
Organism: Gammaproteobacteria bacterium; assembly: GCA_041499655.1. Taxonomy (GTDB): domain Bacteria; phylum Pseudomonadota; class Gammaproteobacteria; order Burkholderiales; family SG8-39; genus VBDM01. Next base: position 4,772 of record JBGQKQ010000089.1, on the reverse strand, counting down.
CCCGAGTGCAGGCACACGCGCGCGTCGTGGACGTATTTCTGCAGCGGCAGGTCGCGCATCACGCCCATGGCGCCGAAACACTCCGCGGCATCCTTGGCGACTTCGAGCATCGCCTCCGCGGTGTATGCCCGGGCGATGGTTTGCAGCGGCAGATCGGGAAGGCTGCGATCGGCCACCGCCTCGGGGTGATCGGATGCCCAGGCCGCGCGCCAGATCGCGGCGCGCGCGACCTCCAGCCGGATCGCGATGCCGGCGAGCTTGGCGCCGATCGCCTGGTGCTCGACGATGCGCCGGCCGCCCTGCACGCGCAGCTGCGCATACTCGAGCGCGGCCTCGTAGGCGGCGCGGCCGATGCCCAGGTTCAGCGCCTGGAGCTCGGGTGAGCCGCGCTTGTCCGTTTCGATTCCGGCCCCGAGCAGATTGTCCGCCGGCACGCGGCAATTCGAAAACGTCACCTCGCCGGAGCTGCCGTGAAACCAGTGTCCTTCCTGCGGGCGCACCGAAACGCCCGGTGTGTCGCGCGGCACCAGCAGCGTGCCGGCGCTCGTCTGCACCACGAACATCTTCGCGATGGATGCGTTCGCCACCGCGGTCTTGACGCCGTTGATCACCCAGTCGCCGCCGCTGCGTGCCGCGGTCGTCCCGGGGACGGGCTTGGCCGCCTCCGGACGATGGTAGTTGACGCCGAGCGCGGTCTCGCTCCCGGGTTCGCGCTCGGCCAGCGCAAGGTGGAATCCGTCGTCGCGGACGAACGCAGGAAGGAAACGATCACGCTGCGCGGGCGTCATCGCACGTTCCAGCAGCCGGCCGAGGGCCGCCGTGTGCGCGAGCACCGCCGCAATGTCCGGATCACCCACCGCCAGCTCCTCGGTGACGATGCAGCAGGTGAGATTGTCGGCGCCGGCGCCGCCGGCCGCCTCCGAAAGCGCCAGCGTGCGCAGCCCCAGCTGAGAGGCCTCCTCGAGCTGCGCTGCGAGCAGCGGCTTGGCGAACGGCTCCAGGCGCTCGGGTTTGAGCGCGACGGGCTTCACTTCGCGCGCGACGAAATCCCGGACCGCGTCGCGGATCTCGAGCTGCTCGGGGCTGAGGCGAAGGTCGAACATCCGCGCCTACTCTCCCTTGATGCCCAGGGTCTTGATCACGCCCGCCCACTTGTCCAGCTCCTTGCGGATATAAGCGGCGAAGTCGTCCGAGTCGCGGTAGGAGGCGACGATCTGCTGCTCCGAGAAGATCTTCAGTACCTCCGGATCCTTGAGGAAAGCTGCGGTTTCGCGGCTGATCCGCGCGACGATCTCGGGCGGCGTCTTGGCCGGCGCGAAGATGCCGACCCAGGCCGCGAACTCGAACCCGGGAACAGTCTCGGCGATCGCGGGGATATCGGGCAGCGCCGGGAGGCGCTTCGCTTCGCCGACCGCCAGCGCGACCATCTTGCCCGCGCGCACGTACTCGAGTGCGGTCGCGACGTTGTTGTACATGAGCTGCACGTCGCCGGCGAGGAGCGCCATCATGGCCGGTCCGACGCCCCGGTAGGGAACGTGCGTAAGCTTGATGCCGGCCTGGTACGCGAGCAGCTCCGGACCCAGATGGCTGAAGTTGCCCGTTCCGCCCGAGGAATAATTGAGCGCCCCTGGCTTCGCCTTGGCGTACGCGATCAGGTCGGCGACCGAGCGCAGGCCGGTCGACGGGTGCGCGGTGAGCATCGAGGGAAACTTGATCATCATCGCCACCGGCACGAAATCGCGCAGCGGGTGATAGGGGTTCTTCTCGTAGAGCAGCGGGTTGATGACGGTGGGGCCGTCGGAGATCGCCGCGATGGTGTAGCCGTCGGGCGGCGATTGCATCAGGGCCTGGGCGCCTATCGCCCCGTTCGCGCCGCCGCGGTTGTCGACGAACACCGGCTGGCCGAGGCGGTCTCCCAGCTGCCTCGCGGCCAGCCGGCCGATGAAGTCGGTGCCGCCGCCCGCGGGGAAGGGGACGATCATCTTGATCGGCTTGTTCGGCCAGGCCTGCGCGGTGGCGAGCGCCGGCGTGAGGCACAAGAGGGCGGCTGCGCTGGCAAGGTTCTTCACGAAGCTGTTCATGGTTTTCTCCCGAATCGGTCACCGCATGACGGCCGCGGCGATCGCATCTCCCATTTCCCGAGTTCCCGAGGTCCCGCCCAGGTCCCGGGTCAGATGCTTCGCCTCGGCGATGACCTTGCTCACCGCGCGCTGCATGTGCTGCGCGGCCTCGATCGCTTTGGGCTCGTTTCTTTTCCGGCCGAGCCAGGCGAGCAGCATCTGTCCGGACATTATCATGGCGTAGGGGTTGGCGAGGTTGCGCCCGGCGATATCGGGCGCCGAGCCGTGGGTCGCCTGCGCCATCGCCTGCTTTTCGCCGACGCACAGCCCGGGGGCGAGCCCCAGCCCGCCGACGAGCCCCGCGCCGATATCGGTGAGGATGTCGCCGAACTGGTTGGTGGTGACGACGACGTCGAAGCGCTGCGGTTCCATCACCAGCTTCATCGAGGTCGAGTCGATCATCATTTCCTCGAAGGCGACGTCCGGAAACTCACGCGCCGCTTTGCGGCATTCCTCGGCGAACATGCCGCAGGCGAGCCGGTAGACCGGCTCCTTGTGCGCGGCGGTGACTTTCTTTCGCGGCCGCGTGCGCGCGATCTCGAACGCCTCGCGCGCGACGCGATACGAGCCCTTGCGGGTGATCACCCGCATGGCGACGGTGATGTCGTCGTTGGGCCGGAACTCGGGCGCCCCGGCGACGACGGTCTCCGAATAGAGCATGCCCTCGGTGAGCTCGCGCACGAAAACGATGTCGACGTTCTTGTGGACCGAGGCGATGTTCGCGTGCGAGAGCGCGGGCCGCACCGCGGCGAACAGCTCGAACTTCTTGCGCACCGGGGGCATGACCCAGGTCGGATCGCCGCGCGGATAGGCGGCATGGCCGATGGGCCCCATGATCCAGCCGTCAAGCGCGCGCAGCGCCTTTTCGGTCACCGCGGGAAGCGTATCGCCGTGTTCCTCGTGCCCGCGCTTCCCGATGGGCAGCGCCTCCCAGCCGAGGGCGAGCCCGGAACGCGAGGCGGCCGCCTTCATCACCTTGACGCACTCCGGAACGACCTCGAGACCGATGTCGTCGCCCGGCAGGATTCCGAGCTTGAGGATCACGTGGTGAAACCGCCGTCGACGAACAGTGTCTGTCCGGTGACGAAGTCGGAAGCGCCGCTTGCGAGGAACAGGGCCGCGCCGAGCAGATCCGAAGTCTGCGCGAAGCGCCCCAGCTTGATCCGGGAAAGCAGCCGATCGGCGCGCTCGGGACTCGCCGCCATGGTGCGCGCGACGAAATCTGTCAGCGTCGCGGTCGGCGCGATCGCGTTCACGCGCACCCCCAACGGCGCCCATTCGGTCGAAAGCTGCGCGGTGAGATGCGAAATTGCGGCCTTCGCGGCGCCGTAAGCGCTCTTGCCCGTGTCGGTCGCTGCCGACCAGGCGGAGCTCAGGTTGATGATCTTGCCGTAGCCGCGCTCGAGCATCAGAGGAGCGATGTGCTGCGAGCAGAAGAACGTGCCTTTGACATGAGTGTCGAACAGTGTGTCCCAGTCGTGCTCCGAGACTTCCAGCGCCGGCTTGGTGAATCCGAACCCGGCGTTGTTCACCAGCACGAGGCGGCGGTCGCGCGCCAGCCGGCCGGCGGCGTCCGCGAGGTTGGCGATGTCCTCGAGCCGGGTCACGTCCGTGGCGACGACCTCGGCGCTGCCGCCGGATGCGACTATCGCCTGCCGCACGGATTCGAGCTTGTCCTTGCGACGGCTCGCGAGAACGACGAGGGCGCCCGCCCCGGCGAAACACTCGGCGAATGCGCGCCCGATGCCGTCGCTCGCTCCGGTTATGACGATCAGCCGGTCGTCGAGCCGGAACGATGCGAGCGGATCGCCGGGTTCACCATTCGTCACGGGGGAGGATTGCTGGAGCGAAGGTCCGATGGCGCAATCATGCCTTGTTCCATCGCGCCGCGAAAGCACCCGCGCAAGCGCCGCCGATTGCGCTAAGCTTGCGCACTTTCCTCGTCGCAAAGGCATATGGCCCAGTACGTCTACACGCTGCGCCGCGTCGGCAAGATCGTCCCGCCGAAGCGCCCGATCCTCAAGAACATCTCCCTCAACTTCTTCCCGGGAGCGAAGATCGGCGTGCTCGGCCTGAACGGCTCGGGGAAATCCACGCTGCTCAGGATCATGGCGGGGGTAGAGACGAATTTCGAGGGCGAAGTCGTCCATCTTCCGAATCTGAAGATCGGCTTTCTGCCGCAGGAGCCGGAGCTCGATCCGGAGAAGACCGTGCGCGAAGCCGTCGAGGAGGGCCTGGGCGAGACCGCGGATGCGAAGAAGCGCCTCGAGGAGGTCTACGCCGCTTACGCCGAGCCCGACGCCGATTTCGACAAGCTCGCCGCCGAGCAGGCTAGACTCGAAGCGATCGTCAACGCCGCGCACAGCGACAGCGCCGACCTGCAGTTGGAGGTCGCCGCCGACGCGCTGCGCCTGCCACCCTGGGACCAGAAGATCGCGCCGCTGTCCGGCGGCGAGAAACGCCGCGTCGCCCTGTGCCGCCTCCTGCTCTCCAAGCCCGACGTCCTGCTCCTGGATGAGCCCACCAACCACCTCGACGCGGAGAGCGTCGAGTGGCTGGAGCAGTTCCTGCAGCGCTTTCCAGGCACCGTAGTCGCCGTGACCCACGACCGGTATTTCCTCGATAACGCCGCGCAGTGGATCCTGGAGCTCG
>JBGQKQ010000088.1:0-12033 GCA_041499655.1 Gammaproteobacteria bacterium | reverse complement strand
TGGAGGTCAGGGCGGCGAGCTGGGCGGGGCTGTCGATGTTGAAGTCCCCGACCACGATGAGATCCCTGTCCTCGCAGGTCTTCTCGTTCTTCTTCAGGTCCACCCACTCGGCGAGGGACTTGAGCTCCACCATGCGGCCCGCGGAGGTTCCCCATTGCGCGTGGGCGGCGAGCAGGACGAAGTCGAAAAGCCCTGCGCTGAAGGACGCCATGAAGGGCTCGCGCCACCAGTCGAACTGGGGCAGAAACAGGTCTCCGACCTTGGTGCGCGGCGGAGTCGCAGAGGCGGCGAATCCCGTGAAGGCAACGGCTCGCTTGTCGTAGATGAATCCGATGCGCTCGTCGTTTCCCCCGTCGTCCTCGAGCGCGTCGGAGTAGATCACCCGCCAGTAGGGCCCCAGGATGGCGAGGACCTTCTCGAGATCGCCCAGGTTGCCGCGCAGCTCGGCGATGCTGATCAGATCGAATTGCCCGAGGATCTCGGCGATGTAGTGGACCGCCGCCTCGCTGCGTTTTTTCTTGCCGAACTCGCGGATGTTCCAGGTCGCGATGTTCAGGGTCTCGTCGAGCTTGGACGAGGGAATCCTGGCCTTGGCGATCCTCGAGCGGAGGACCTTGAGCCCCTTGGCGATTTCCGGGGAGATGATTCCATGGTTCATGGCGATCCCCTGTCGGGTGCGACGCTACAGTGTACGCCTCGCCTTCGCGTTTTCGAGCGCCCGCCAGATCCTGTCGGGCGTCGCGGGCATGTCGAAATGCGCCACGCCCGCCTGCCGCAGCGCATCCGCCACCGCGTTCATGATCGCCGGCAGCGAGCCGCTGACCCCGGCCTCCCCGACCCCCTTGGCGCCCAGTGGGTTCGCGGCGGTCGGCACCGGATGCTCGTGAATCGTGAGGCCGCCCACCAGGCCCGCGCGCGGCATCGGGTAGTCCATGAAGCTCCCCGTCAGGAGCTGCCCGGTCTCCGGGTCGTATACAGCCTCCTCCCCGAACACCTGCCCCGCGCCCTGCGTGATGCCGCCCTGCATCTGTCCTTCGACGATCTGGTGGTTCACGATGTTGCCCGCGTCGTCCACCGCCGCGAAGCGCACGATCTCGGCGACGCCGGTTTCCGGCTCGATCTCGACCTCGGCGACGTGGCAGCCGTTCGGGAAGGTCGCGCCGAACTTGCCCTCGGCCTTCACGTCGAGCGCCTGCGGCGTGCCCGCGTATTGCTTCGCCAGCGCGAGCAGCGTCACCGCGCGGTCGGTGCCCTTGATGCGGTAGGTTCCGTCGCGAAACTCGATGTCGGCCGCCGCGGCCTCGAGGTCCTTCGAGGCCAGCGCGAGCCCCTTCTCCACGACCTGCTTCGCCGCGATCTGCATCACGCTGCCCACGCCGAGGAGCGAGCGCGATCCGCCGGTCGCGTTGCCGACGAGGCGCACCGCGGGGTCGCCGTTGCGCAGGCGGAAATTCTCGATGGGCACGCCGAGCACGGCGGAGACCACCTGCGCGTAGCTGGTCTCGTGGCCCTGCCCGTGCGAATGCGACACCGCGTACATCGTTACGCCGCCGTCGGCGCCAAAGCGCAGCTCGACCTGGTCCGAGGGCGCAAAGCCTCCGCCGCTCGCCTCGATGTACGCGGCCATGCCGCGCCCGAGCAGCTTCCCGCGCGAGCGCGATTCCTCGCGTCTCGCGGAAAATCCCGCCCAGTCGGAGACGCGGAGCGCGTCCGCGAGCACGCCTTCGAAATCGCCGCAGTCGTAGGTGAAACCGCTCACCGCCTTGTAGGGAAACCTGTCCTGCGTCACGAGGTTCCTGCGGCGCAGCTCGGCCGGGTCGATGTTCAGCTCGACCGCCGCCTGCTCGACCAGCCGCTCGATCATGTAGGACATCACCGGCCGTCCGGCGCCGCGGTAGGCCGCGCCCGGGGACTTGTTGGTCACCGCGAGCTTCACCCGCGCGCACGCCGCCTGGACGTCGTACACGCCGGTCAGGCAGGCGACCACGCCCTGCGTGTTGATGAACGGGCCCGTCGGGGCGAGATAGGCGCCGAGGTCGGCGATATAGGTGAAGCGCAGCGCGAGAAATTTCCCCGAGGCGTCGAGCGCGAGCTCGCTTTCGCTGGCGACGTCCCGGCCCTGCTCGTCGGAGAGGAACACCTCCGAGCGGCTGCCCGTCCATTTCACCGGCTTTCCGGTCTTCTTCGCCGCGAGCAGCACGGCGCAGTACTCGGGATACATGTTGAAGCGCACGCCGAAGCCGCCGCCCACGTCCTCGGCGATCACGTCGAGCTTGTCGTCGGGTACACCCATGGTGTAGACCAGCTGGCCGCGCATCCCGGCCGTTCCCTGGGTGCAGGCGTAGAGCGCGTATTTCTGCGACGCGGAGTCGTAGGTCGCCAGGCACGCCCGCGGCTCCATCGGATTGCCGACCATGCGCGGATTCTCGAGCGCGAGCTTCACCACCCGGCTGGCCGCGCGGAACGCCGCGTCGGTCGCCGCCTCGTCGCCCGTGACCCAGTCGAAGGAAAGGTTGCCGGGCAGCTCCGCGTGCAGCTGTGCGGCCCCAGGCTGCAGCGCCTTGGCCGCGCTCACCACCGCGGGCAGCTCGCGGTACTCGACGGCGATCAGCTCGGCGGCGTCCTGCGCCGCGTGCGGTGACCCGGCGACGACGCAGGCGACGCACTCGCCGACGTGGCGGACCTTGCCCTGCGCGAGCACCGGGCGCGCCGGCTTCTTCAGCGGCTCGCCGAAACGGTCCTTCACGCCGAGGTTGGTCGGGATCGACTTGTAACCGGCTTCGGCGATGTCCTCACCGGTGAGCACGGCGAGCACGCCCGGCGCGACGAGCGCGCCCGAGGTGTCGATGGAGACGATCTCGGCGTGCGCCCGGTCCGAGCGCAGGAACGCGCAATAGGCCTGGTTCGGGAAGTTCCAATCGGAGATGAATCTGCCCTGCCCGGTCAGCAGGCGCCGGTCTTCCAGTCTTCCTTTCATCGAGTGGAGAATACCAGAACGGCCGAGACATCCGCGGTGGCAAACCGCGGGTGTCTATGCTACAAAGCGCTCGTGACGATCCGCCGCCGTCCCGCCGCCTGGCTCGCGCTCGCGAGCATGGTCCTGAACGCCGCCTGGCCGCTGCTCGCCGACGCGAAGCCCGCCGTCCCGGCACCACCGTCAGAGATCTGCAGCGCGAGCGGCCTCAATCACGCGGCCGGCGGAGCGCCCGGCGCGCCCGACAAGAGGCTCCACGCGTCGCACTGCACGCTGTGCCCGTTCAACGCCGAGCGTTGCGCGACGATTCCCTACGCGGGACTGCCGCTGCTCTCGCCGGTTCCCGTCGCCGCGCCATTCTTCGCGCGGAGCGAAGCGCCGCGGCGGGAGATCGCGTTTCATCCCGCCGCGCCACCGCGCGCTCCGCCTTCCCGATCCTGACCTGACGCAGTACGGAGCACGGCCCCGGTCGTGCGAATTTTCGGTGCCCGCGTGTTCGGGCGGCGCACGAAACAGTTCAGGAGAGAAAAATGACCAAGAAATCGGCAATCGCGCGCCTGAGCGCTGCCGCGTTCTTCGCGGCCGCTGGCGGCAGCGCCTTCGCCCACGGATTCGCGGGAAAGCGGTTCTTCCCCGCGACGCTCGTTACCGACGACCCTTTCGTCGCCGACGAGCTGTCGCTGCCTACCGTCTCGCGCAGAAAGACCGGCGCCAGCGGCGACGAGCCTGCGACGCTGGAAACCGACACGTCGATCGATTTCACCAAGCGCGTCACGCCCAATTTCGGGATAGGGCTCGGAGCGACGTACGTGAGCCAGAAGCCGGACGACGGACCGACGCAGCACGGCTTCGACAATTTCGCCGCGAACGTGAAGTATCAGTTCTACAAGAGCGACGAGCACGAGACCATCCTTTCGGCGGGCGTCGACTGGGACATCGGCAACTCGGGCGCGAAGCGCATCGGCGCGGAGTCGTTCAGCACCTTGACGCCGGCGATTTTCGCCGGCAAAGGCTTCGGCGACCTTCCCGAAAGCCTGCCGTACCTGAAGCCGTTCGCGGTCACCGCCAGCGTGGGAGTCGCCATGCCGACGAAATCGAGCACGACCACGGTCGCGGACGACGGAACCGAGACGACGACGAAGAATCCCAACACGCTCAACGTAGGGTTCGCGCTCCAATACAGCCTTCTGTACCTGCAATCCTTCGTGAAGGACGTCGGCTTGAGCGACCCGTTCAACCGGCTGATCCCGCTGGTCGAGGTATCTCTTCAGAAGCCGCTCGACGGCAGCGGGCCGACCACGGGGACGGTGAATCCCGGAGTGCTGTGGGCGGGCAGGTACATGCAATTGGGGCTCGAGGCGATCATTCCCATGAACCGCGCGACGGGCGGCAAGACGGGGTTTCTCTTCCAGGTACACTTCTTCCTCGACGACCTCTTCCCGAAGACCATCGGGAAACCGCTTTTCGGCGATTGATCATGAGAGCTTTCGCCCGCGCCGCCTTGCTCGCCGTCCTCGCCAGTCCGGGCGCGGTGCTGGCGCACGCATTTCTCGATCACGCCGTGCCAGCGGTGGGAAGCAGAATCCGGACCCCGCCGTCCGAGATCAGGCTGCAGTTCTCGCAGCCGCTCGAGCCCGCTTTCAGCAGCGTGCGGGTGCTCGACGCGGGCGGCAAGCAGGTCGACCGCATGGACAAGCGGCTCGACCCGAGTGACGCGTCGCTGCTCAAAGTCTCGGTCCCGCGGCTCGCTCCCGGCGTCTACCGGGTGGTGTGGCGCGTGCTGTCGGTCGATACCCATGTGAGCCAGGGCGATTTCACCTTCGAGGTGGCTCCCTGAGCGAGTTCACCGTCGCCGTCCGCTTCGTTCACTTCGCGGCCGCGGTCGCGCTGCTCGGCGAGCTTGCGTTTCTCGCCTGGATAGCGCGACCGGCGACCGATTCTTCGCGATTGCGGGAGAGAACGCTGCGCGTCTCGGCGTGGTGCCTCGCGCTCGTGCTCGTCTCCGGCTTCCTCTGGCTCGCGGTGGAGGCGGTGAGGATGAGCGGGCTGCCGCCCGCTCAGGCGCTGAACCGCGAAACGCTGGGCACGGTGCTCTCCCAGACGCTTTTCGGCCGCCTGTGGTCGGTTCGCTTCGCTCTCGCCGCGGCGCTGGGCGCGACGCTCATTCTGTCGCGGCGGCGCACAGCGTTCGGCACGGCAAGCGCCGTGCTCGCCGCGGGACTGCTGCTGTCGCTCGCGTGGTCCGGGCACGCTGCCGCCGAGCGCGGAGGCGATCGCCTCGTGCATCTCTCGGCCGACGCCGTGCATCTCCTAGCGGCGGGCGCGTGGGTAGGCGCGCTGCTGCCCTTGGCGCACGTGCTGGCACACGCGCCCTCGCTTGAATTCGCGGAGCGCACGACGCGGCGCTTCTCGATCATGGGCTTGGCGTGCGTGAGCGTGCTGGTGCTGAGCGGCACAGCGAGCGCATGGTATACCGTCGGCAGCATGCCGGCGCTCTTCGGTACGAGCTACGGCCAGCTGTTGCTCGCGAAGGTCGCGCTGTTCGCGGCGATGATCGCGCTCGCCGCCGCCAACCGCCTGCGCTGGACGCCGCGCCTGCGGGCGCTCGGAGGCGAGTCAGGGCTCGCGCTGCGCCGCTTGAGGCGCAATGCGATCGCCGAGACTTCTCTCGGCCTTGCGGTGCTGGGTATCGTCGGCACGCTGGGGATCACCATTCCCGCGCTGCACGCCCAGACGGTGTGGCCGTTTCCCTACACGATCGCGGCGTGGCGCATCGTGCCAGCCCACCCGACCACCTATTTCCGGTCTCCGGTCGGCTACACCGCCCACTCGGTCGACCACGGCGCATTCCTCTATCGCAAGCATTGTGCGGGGTGCCACGGCGCCGACGGCCACGGCGACGGCCCCGCCGCCGCGGCGCTCGCGGTACAGCCGCCCGATCTCACCGAACACATCGCGCATCACCGGCCGGGCGACCTGCTGTGGTGGCTGCAGCATGGAATCGCGGGAACGCCCATGCCCGCCTTCGGCGGCCGATTCGGCGACGACGGCCTCTGGGACCTGGTCAACTTCCTTCGCGCGCAAGCGGACGCCGAGATCGCTAGGGACATGGACAGCGGGGTGGGCGAATGGTATCCGATCGCCGCGCCCGAATTCGATTTCCAGATCGGCGGCCACCCGCAGGAATCGCTGAAGGAATTTCGCGGCGAGGACGTGCTCCTCGTGTTCTGCGCACGGCCCGAGTCCGACGCGCGCCTGAGCGACCTGGCGGCGGCGGAAGACGAGCTTCGCCGCGCGGGCGTGCGGATCGTCGCCATGCCGATGAAGGGCGCCGCGAGACCTCGCGACGGGTCCGCTTCATCCCTGATCGCCGACCCGGAGCCGCGCGTCGTTGCAGCCTACTCGCTGTTTGGCCCGGCAGGAAACGGGGCCGCTCGGTCCCCAGATCACCTCGAGTTCCTGATCGACCGGGAGGGCTATCTGCGCGCTCGCTGGACACCGGGCGACAAACCCGACTGGAACCGCATTCCGGAATTGCTCGCGCAGGTCGAGACCTTGAACCGCGAGGGACCGCACGAGGCCGCGCAGGCTGAGCACGTGCACTGAGTCTCTTGCGATAAACTGGCGCGTGTTCAGGAGAGGAGCAAGCGCAATGAAACTCGCCAGCTACAAGACTTCAAAAGGCGCCGGGTACGGCGTCGTCACCGACGACGGGATCGTCGATCTCACCCGCCGCCTCGGCCGGAAATTTCCGGACCTGCGCAGCCTGATCGCGGGTAACGCGCTCGCGCAGGCGCAGAAGATCGCCAAGGCCGCGAAGAAAGCCGATATCAAGGCCGGGAAAGTCGCTTTCCTTCCCGTGATTCCGAACCCCGGGAAAATCGTCTGCGTCGGTCTGAACTACGAGGAGCACCGCGTCGAAACCGGCCGCGACAAGACCGAGAACCCCGCGCTCTTCCTCCGCGTCGCCGAGTCCCAGGTGGCGCACAACCAGCCGATCCTCATCCCGGCGGAGTCGACCAACCTCGACTACGAGGGCGAGATCGCGGTCATCATCGGCAAGCGCGGGCGGCGCATCTCGGAGGAAGACTCCTGGAAATACATCGCCGGCTACGCCTGTTACAACGACGGGTCGGTGCGCGACTGGCAGCGGCACACGCTGCAATGGACCGCGGGCAAGAACTTCAGCCGCACCGGCGGTTTCGGGCCGTGGATGGTGACGCGCGGCGACATCGCCGACAACGAGGAGCTGACGCTGGAAACGCGCCTGAACGGCGAAGTGATGCAGCACGCCACCACCGCGCAGATGATCCACCGCATCCCGCGGCTGATCCACTACATCTCGACCTTCACCCCGCTCGAGCCGGGCGACGTCATCGTCACCGGAACCCCGGGCGGCGTCGGCGCGCGCCGCAATCCCCCGGTGTGGATGAAGCCCGGCGACACCGTCGAAGTCGAGATCAGCAAGATTGGCGTGCTGGTGAATACCATCAAGGCGGGCTGAGCCCCGGGAATCTCATCCGGCAGCGCGAGCGGGTAGAGCCCTAGGCACACCTCGGGCAGCGCGCGTAAAATCCGCACTTGCCGTATTCATTTAGGGAGTCAAGCTCGAGGCATAACATGAACACGCGCGACCCGCACACCCTTATCGAGAAGCTGAAGAACCTCCCGCCGGAACGCGTGGCCGAGGTCGAGGACTTCGTGGATTTCCTGCGCGCCCGCGACGAAGAGCGCGCCCTTGCGCGCGCGGCCACGCGCGCCGCCGAGCCGGCCTTCGCCCGCGTCTGGAACAACGACGACGATGCCGCCTACGACCGGCTATAGCTTCGGCGACATCGTTCTCGTTCCGTTCCCCTTCACCGACCAGTCGGCCACCAAGCGCCGGCCCGCCGTCGTCGTCTCCAGCAGCCGCTACCACGCCGAACGGCCCGACGTCATCATCATGGCCGTTACCAGCCAGGCGCGGCCGGCCGGCGCGCTTGGCGAAGTGCAGGTCAAGGATTGGCAGGCCGCCGGACTCATCAAACCTTCGGTGGTGAAACCGGTCATCACAACCCTCGAGCAGTCCCTCGTCATCCGGCGACTCGGGCAGCTAAAGCAAGTCGATCAGGCAAACCTGCGCAAGGCCATCAGCGCCATCATCGGCTGAAGCAGCAACCCGGCGCCAAGGCCGCTCCTGTTGCCTTCCTTGGCCGGTGAAGACGAGCGGGCGCTTGCGCTTGCCGCCCCAACTTGATGTCGCAAATTGCGACTTCAAGTTGACGAACTCCCGGCCGAAAGGATCAGTCGCGCGTCTGCGCCACGAAGATGCTGCACGGCGCCAGATCCAACAGCGTCTTCTCCACCGGGCCCCGCCACCAGCGCGTGGCGAACAACACCCTTTGCTGGTGGCCGATCACGATGACGTCGCACTTCAACTCCGACGCAAGCCGGCAACGCAGCACCAAGGTCTGCGGTCAATCCGGACACACCCGCATTACGTGTCAGGTTTTCCCTACATTTTCTTTCGTGCGGTGCTCCACATTGGAGCACGCCGCTATAAGAAACGATAGGGTTCCTGAAACTCCAAACGGAAATCAACGCGGTAGCCCGACTATTCTCAGGAATCTTCTCGCCCTACCGCCGAATCCTCTCTTACGATTCCCTCGGCCGCCCTTCGGAGACGAACACTTTCATCGACGCCACCTATAAGACCACCACGGCCTACGTTGCGAGCGGGCCGCACGTCGGCAAGGTGGATACCGTCACTTACCCGGACGGCTTCGCCATCAAGCACGCCTACAACAACACTGGCTACCTCATGGAGGTGAGGAACACCGCCACGAACGCGCTCCTCTGGCACAGGGAAGCGGGCACGGTAGCGATATCGCAAACGGGCACGGTGGTCAAAGAGTTTCTGGGCAGCGCGGCCCAGCCCGGTGTACGCAACTACGACGCTCTCGGCAGGCTGACAGCTACCGCCTCAGCGGGGAATGCCCCCCTCAACCTCGCGTTCGAGTACGACACCATCGGCAACGTCACCAAGCGCACGGACAGCTATAACGGTGTCACCGAGAGCTTGGCGTACGACTCGCGCAACCGGCTGATGTCGGCGTCGGGCACCAATCTCATCACCCGCAGTTTCGACTACGACGCGATCGGCAATATCACTTACAAATCCGACGCCGGACTGTACGCTTACGGCGCTGCGGGCTGCGGCGGTCCACATGCGGTCACGAGCATCGCCGGAACGGTCAATGCGTCCTACTGCTACGACGCGAACGGGAATCTCCTTTCGGGAGCCGGACGCACGATCGGATACTCCACGTTCAATCTGCCCATGCAGATCAGCCAAGGCTCCGATATCTTCCAGTACGTCTACGACGTCAACCACCAGCGGGCGAAGCTGGTCGTTACCCGCGACGGGTACTTACACCACCATCTACCTGCACCCAGGGGGCGGCGGGCAACTCCTCTACGAAAAGGAAACGAAGGCGGACGGCTCGGTCGAGCAGCGACACTTCATCAATGCCCTGGGTCTGATCGGTGTGTACGTTACGGACACGCTGGGCGTGAACGAGATGCGTTACTTCCACTTCGACCAGATCGGTTCGATCGCGGCGGTCACCAACGACGCCGGAGGCTTGCTCCAAGGGTTGGCGTACGAAGCCTTTGGCAAACGCCGATCCCCGGACGGAACGCCCGACCCCTTCAACGCGATCCTCGGAACGGCGACCGACAGAGGGTTTACCGGTCACGAGCACCTCGACGAGATCGGGCTCATCCACATGAACGGGCGAGTCTACGATCCGCTGCTCGGGCGCTTCATGACCGCCGACCCCACAGTGCAGAGCGCGGAGAACCTCCAGACCTATAACCGCTACAGCTACGCGGGAAACAACCCTCTCGCGTTCGTCGACCCGACCGGATACGGCTGGAGAAGCCGCATCAGCCACTTCATCAACTCGGTGAAGGCGTTCGACCCGATCAGCAACATGCTCAGCGCCTTGCACGGCGTCATGCACGGCAATCTCGCCGAGGCCATGATGGGAGTCAATCACGCGTTTTCGCCCGCAACGGTGTGGAGCGATCGATACGTCAGGAATCATCCCTCCCTCGCACCCTACTACACGATGGCCATGACCACGGCGTGTTCAGTAGCCTCTGCTGGTGTAGCTTCGATGGCCTGCGCCGCCGGAGCCTCAGCGTACACGACCGGACTCATGGGAGGCGGCAACAGCGACATCCTTAAAGCGGGAGCGATTTCCTTTGCGACCGCATACGCGATGAACGAGGTCGGAAACTTCACAGGACACCAGCAACCTTTTCTAAGTGCCGAACACTTCGAGAACATCGCGGGCCACGCCCTAGTTGGTTGCGCGTCGACCGCGGCAGGTGGTGGAAGCTGCCGATCGGGGGCAATGTCGGGAGGGTTCGGATCGCTCGTCACTCCGGTTACATCGAGTTGGGATCCCGTGGGAGGATTCGTTGCGGCGACGGTCGTGGGTGGTACCGCGTCCGAGCTGTCCGGAGGAAGCTTTGCGAATGGGGCGAAGACAGCGGCGTTTGGGTATCTTTTCAACCAGGGGCTAGTGCCACCCGGAGGACTTCTCGAGTACGCCGACGCACTTGCGAATCGGTTCATGTCGGGAGAAGCCGCAAACGACATTGACGCGCATGGAGTTCTGGGAGTGTTGTCCGATATGGCGATGGTCGCGGGTGGTGCAGCCGCTCCCCGTGCTGCTAGTGCCATATACGAAGCAAGTGGGCCTTTGCTCAGGGCTTGCACAATTTGCGTAGGAGCACTCGGCTTTTCGCCTGGCATCGATCGAGTCGTAATAAATGCCCCCGTGAGGTCAATCGTCATAAGGGCTGAAGAAGGAGAAGCAATCCGGAGGGCGTCCGATGCAGCTCAACGTGCTTCAGCTACAGGGCGTTAAAGCGTATTATCCTAGGCAAGTGGAGAACGCTCTAGTGAATTCCCACGCAGATAAACAGCGGCTAGACGACAAATGGCACAAGGCGATCGCGGCATGCGAAGGCGGAGACCTGAACTCAGCGGTATTTCTCTATCGGTCCTTAGTTGAAGACGGGGAGCTTTGCGCGTTGGCGGAGATTGCCAGAATCTACGAGATGGGAGGCAATGATATAAAGCAGGACGTGGAAGAAGCTGCAAGCTGGTACCGAAGAGCAGTTTATGAAGTTGACGATCCAAAAGCACATCTCGGCCTCGCCCGGTTGCAATTCAATAGAGCGCTTGATCATGATGTCCCGTGGGAAAGTTTCCATAGGCATGCGCACGCTGCTTTGGCGAAAGGGGAGTCTGAGGCGGCCCTTCTGCTCGGGCTAGCATTAGACAACGGACGATTTGGGTCGAAGGACGCGGTGAAAGCGAAGAGTTACTACCAAGTTGCAGCGGACGCAGGATTCCTCCTGGCAAGAAAAAGGCTTGCCGTACTGAAACTCTTTTCGGGGCACGTCCTATCCGGGCTTTTCGACCTCCTTGGAGTAACACGAGAGATTTTTGCCGTCGCCGTAAAGGATCCCGACGATCGGCATCTTGTGGGATTGGAGAAGCCTGCGCGAAGAAGGAACGAGACACTTTAGCTGTCGCGGGTACTGGTTCAGCTGCTTGCCGGATTAAACGCGTCGGAATTTGCTCAAGTAGTATTAGCAGGGAGAAAGCCGCAAAGGGAACCGCCACGCAACTCGCCGAATAACCTCAGTTCCGCGTCTGCGCCACGAAGATGCTGCACGGCGCGAGATCGAGCAGCGTCTTCCCCACCGATCCGCGCCACCAGCGCGTGGCGAACGAGGCTCTCTGCTGGTGGCCGACGACGATGACGTCGCACTTCAGTTCCGACGCGAGCCGGCAGATTTCCTCGACCGGCTCGCCCACCGCGAGGTGCCCGGCGACGGTGAAGCCCTTCTGCTTGAGCTGCGCGATGCCCTCGTTGAGGATTTCCTGGGCGCGCTTCTTCTCCTCCTCGAGCAGCTCCTCCGGGAGGAAGCCTTCGGTGAGGAACATGCTCGAGGGCATGCCCGCCACCGCGAGCAGGTGCGTTTCCGACTTGGCGAAG
>JBGQKQ010000087.1:0-12108 GCA_041499655.1 Gammaproteobacteria bacterium | reverse complement strand
TGGAAGGCTATGGCTGCCGCAGCATTTATTTCGATTGCCTACCTGATCGGCTCGCTGCCGTTCGCGGTCATCGTGAGCCGTGCGCTTCGACTGCCGGACCCGCGCTCGTACGGCTCGGGCAATCCCGGAGCGACCAACGTGCTGCGCACGGGCAGGAAGCTCGCCGCGCTCCTCACGCTCGCCGGCGACGGCGGAAAAGGCTGGCTGGCCGTGTTTGTCTCGGCGCGGTACGCCGCCGAATACGGCGTGAGCTGGACCGTGGTCGCGGCGTGCGCGGTTGCCGTAATTCTGGGCCACGTGTTTCCGCTGTTCCTCGGTTTCAAGGGAGGGAAAGGGGTGGCCACCGCGGGCGGGGTGCTGCTTGCGCTCGATCCATGGCTGGGTCTGGCGGCGCTGGCGACCTGGATCGCCGTCGCGCTGCTCTCGCGCTACGCTTCCCTCGCTTCGATCGCCGCCGCCGCGTGTGCACCGGCTTACGCTTTTTTCATGTCGCAGCAGCAAAGCGCCGTGACCGCGTTGGTCCTGATCGGGGCGCTGATCGTCTGGCGGCACCAAGGCAACATCCGCAATCTGGTCTCCGGCAGGGAGCGCAAGATCGGGGAAAAGGATTCGTTGGTATCCGGTGCGGAAGCCGGGAGCTCGAACTCCCCGGGCGCCGAAAAGGGCTAGCGCCCCACCCCGGTCAAATCGGCGTCCGCGAGATCCCATCGCGGATGGATCGCGAAGCTATAGCTCTTTCCCGGCGGCCCCTTGGCCTGGAGCCGCATCGCTCCGGCGAGCGCGATCATCGCTCCGTTGTCGGTGCAAAATTCCACCGCGGGATAGAAAACGCTGAATCCGTCGCGCGCCGCAGCTTCGCTGAGAAGCGTGCGAAGGCGGGCGTTCGCGCCGACCCCGCCTGCCACGATCAGCCTGTCCAGCCCCGTGCGCTCGATCGCGGCCCGGGATTTTGCGACGAGCACATCCACGACCGCTTCCTGGAATGCGGCAGCGACGTCTCCGCGCCAGCGCTCCTGCGTCTCCGGGCTGCCTCCCGGAGCCTGCTTGCGCAGCAGGGTCACCACGGCAGTCTTCAGCCCGCTGAAGCTGAAATCGAGGTCTCCGCTTTTTTCGAGCTGGTCGAGCATGGGGCGCGGAAGCGCGACGCTATCGCGCCGGCCGCGTTCGGCCAGCTTCGACAGCGCGGGCCCGCCCGGGTACCCCAGGCCGAGCAGCTTTGCGGTCTTGTCGAAGGCTTCTCCCGCGGCATCGTCGAGCGTTTCCCCGAGCATCTCGTAGTCTCCCACTCCGCCGACACGCATCAGCTGAGTGTGGCCTCCGGAAACGAGAAGCGCTACGAACGGAAACCGCGGTGGATCGCCCTCGAGCAAAGGCGAGAGCAGATGACCCTCGAGGTGGTGCACGCCTATCGCAGGAATACCCAGGCCGAAGGCGAAGCTGTTGGCGAACGCGGCGCCGACGAGGAGCGCCCCAGCGAGTCCCGGACCCTGAGTGAATGCTACGGCATCGAGTTCGGATTCGCGGGCACCGGACTGGTGCAACACGCTGCGAACCAGCGGAAGAACGCGGCGAATGTGATCCCGCGACGCCAGTTCCGGCACGACTCCGCCGTAGGGGTCGTGCAGGGCTGCCTGAGAGTGCAACGCATGGGCGAGCAGGCCGCGGTCGCTGTCGTAGACGGCCACCCCGGTTTCGTCGCAAGAGGTCTCGATACCAAGCACCAGCATGATTTTTGTGGACTTTTCTTTATTTCCGTCAGTCCGTTGTCAGGCACACTTAAATAGAATTCCGCTCCCAATGTCCAGGCTCCCCATCCGACTGGTGGGCAGGATGCTGATGGGTCTTGCGTTCGCACAGCCGCTCGCCACACTCGGCCAATCGGTCGATCTCTCGGCGCTCACGCTGGCGCAGGCCGAGGAGCTCCTGCAAACGCGTAATCGCGAGCTTCAGGTCGCCCGGCGCGCCGTAGAGGCCGCAGGAGCCAACACGCTCGCCGCCGGCGCGCGCCCGAACCCCACGCTGAGCCTGGGTGTCGGCGCGATCAGCCCCACGGCCGGCGTGGGCGCGGGCTCCCTGCGCGACAAGACCGTGGACAGCTCGGTGCGCATCGACCAGGTGATCGAGCGCGGCGATCGCCGCGAGCTGCGCCTGGCCAGCGCCAGAAGCCTGGAGTCCGCAAGCGCCGAAGACCTGTCGGAAGCGCAGCGCCAGCAGCGCCTTGCTCTCAGATACGCATATTACGACCTGCTTCTCGCGCAAGACAAGGTGGACATCGCGCGCGACACCATTGCCCTGTTTGAGGGTTCGGTGCGTGCGGCCGAGCTGCGCCTCAAGGCCGGCGACATCGCCATGGCGGACGTCGCGCGCCTGCGCGTCGACGCCTTGCGCGCGCAGAACGACGCGCGCGCCGTGGAGGCCGATCAACGCCGCGCTCAGCTCGCGCTTGCCTACATGATCGGCGCCGAGGGCAGGGCGATCGGAATTCGAGCGGTGGACCCGTGGCCTTCCCTGTATGCCGGGCGTCCGGGCGGCGGGGTCGAAGAGCTGATCGAGGGGCGCCCGGACGTGCGCGCGGCGAAAATCCGGCTCGAGGCAGCGCAGAACGGCCGCGATCTCGCGAGGAGCCTGCGCACCCGAGACGTGACGGTAGGCGCGCAATACGACCACTATCCGATCGGCACCGCTCCGGCCAACACCTTCGGCACCGGAAACAGCTACGGCGTATTCGTGAGCGTGCCGCTGTTCACCGGCTACTACTACGACGGCGAAATCCGGCGCTCCGAGGTCGACTATGGCGCCGCGATGGAAGGACTCGACAAGGTGCGGGCGCAGGCGCGCACGGAGATCGCGCGGGCGTTCTCGGATCTGCAGGCGGCAGCCGAGCGCCTGCAGCGCTACGACGAATCGCTTCTCGTCGAAGCGAAGAGGGCCGCGGATTCCGCGGAATTCGCCTACAAGAACGGCGCCACCGGCGTCATGGACCTGCTCGACGCGCGCCGGACCCTGCGCGCGATCCAGTTTGACGCGGCATCGGCGAGAAACGATCATTCCAAGGCGCTCGCTGCCTGGCAGGCGGGGATAGGCCGTTTGGACGGAGACGCCAAGTAGCGATGCGGCGGCCCAAAACGACATGGGGGAGGGCATGAAGTTCGTGCAATGGCGGGCGGCGCTGCTGGCAGTCGCTCTTGGCGCAGCGGCGTTGGTATCGGCATGCGGTGACGGAGACGCGAAGCCCGACATCGCCCGGCCACGGCTGGAAAACGGCCAGATCGTATTTCCCGAGGGCAGTCCCCAGGTGGCATCGTTCGCAAGCGAGGCGGTCAAGGAAAGCGGACCGCTGCAGCTACGCCTTACTGGACGGCTCGTCTGGGACGAGAACCGCACGGTACGTCTCTTTCCGCCTTTTGCCGGGCGCGTGCTGCAAATTCTCGTGAAAACCGGCGAGCACGTGAGCCGGGGTCAGGCGCTCGCGAAGCTCGCCTCGCCCGATTTCGGACAGGCGCAGGCCGACGCGCGGCGGGCGCAATCCGACTTTGCGCTGGCGGAAAAGAACCTGAATCGCCAGCGCGAGCTGCATGCGGCGGGGGTCTCGTCGCGCAAGGATCTTGCCACGGCGGAGGCGGACTACGCGCGCGCGGATGCCGAGCTCGCGCGCGCGATGGGCAAGGTGAAGCTCTACGGCGCGAGCCCCGACTCGGTGGACCAGAATTTCTCATTGTCGAGTCCGATCGATGGTGTGGTGGTCGAGCGGAACATCAATCCGGGCCAGGAATTGCGGACTGATCTGCAGCTCGCCAACACGCCGCCGATGTTCGTCATCACCGACCCCGCGCGCCTTTGGGTGCAGCTCGACGCGGCCGAAAGTCAGCTTGCAAGTCTGAGACCCGGCAAGAAAGTGCAGTTGCGCTCCGCGGCATGGCCTGATCAGACGTTCACGGCGACCCTGGAAAACATTTCCGACTTCATCGACTCGGCCAGCCGGACCGTGAAGGTGCGAGGCTCGGTCGAAAACCGCGAGCGCAAGCTGAAAGGCGAGATGTTCGTCACCGCGGAGCTCCTGGAGTCGCCCGGGGCCGACCTGCAAATGCCGGAGAAGGCTTTGCTGCTCGCGGGAGACCACTACTACGTATTCGTCGAGGAGAAGCCAGGCCGCTACTCGCGCCAGGAAGTGAAGATCGACGCGGTTCGCGACGGCCTCGCGAGCGTGGCATCGGGCGTGAAGCTCGGCCAGAAAGTCGTCATCGAAGGTAACCTGTTCCTGCATCGCCTGCATCGACAGCTGAGCGGCGGCGCCCCTGCTTAGGGAAGCGCAGGTCCGATGATCAGACGCATCGTCGCGTTTGCGCTGCAAAAGCCGCTGTTCATCGTTTTAGGGACGATCCTGTTCGTCGCGGGCGGCTTTGCGGCGTTCAAGGCACTGCCGATCGAGGCATTTCCGGACGTGACCGATACTCAGGTCAACGTCATCACGCTCTATCCGGGCCGCGCTCCCGAGGAGGTCGAAAAACAGGTGACGGTCCCGCTCGAGGTGGCGTTATCGGGGCTGCCGAACGCGGTGCGCCTGTTCTCGCACACCCAGTTCGGTCTGTCCTTCATCATCATCACCTTCGATGATCGCGCCAACGCCTACTTTGCCCGCCAGCAGGTCGTCGAGCGCTTGCGTGAAGTGGACCTGCCCGATGGCGCGCAGCCCTCGCTCGCTCCCCTGTCCACGCCGATCGGAGAGATCTACCGCTATCGACTGAAATCCGACTCCCTGGGCCCGAGGGAGCTGCGCTCGATCGAGGACTGGGTCGTCGAGCGGCAGCTGCGTCTCATACCCGGAATCGCGGATATCGTTACTTTCGGCGGACTGATCAAGCAGTACGAGGTCAATCCCGACCTCGGCAAGCTGCGCGACTACAAGGTCACGCTCCAGCAGCTCTTTTCGGCCCTGCAACGCGGTAACGCCAACGTGGGAGGAAGCTACCTCGAGCAGGGCCGGCAGCAATACCTCATCAGAGGCATCGGGCTGCTGCGCACATCCGACGAGATCGGCAGCATCGTGGTCGCCGAGCGGAACGGCGTCCCGATCCTCGTCAAGCACATCGCCCAGGTGACCCTGGGTTCGGTTCCCCGCCAGGGCATCGTCGGTCAGGACGACGACGACGACATCGTCACCGGGATCGTTCTGATGCGCAAGGGCGAAAACCCGTCGCAGGTGCTCAAGGCCGTGAAGGAAAAGGTCGAGTCCCTGAACGCCTCGGTGCTTCCGCGGGGCGTGACGATCGCTCCTTTCTACGATCGCACCTGGCTGATCGATCGCACGCTGAAGACGGTGTTCACCAACCTGCTCGAAGGCGCGTCCCTGGTGACGCTGGTGCTGTTGCTGTTCCTCGGCAACCTGCGCGCGGCTTTCATCGTGGCGCTCGTGATTCCGCTGTCATTGCTCGCGACTTTCCTGGGACTGACCTGGGTGGGGATACCTGCGAATCTGCTGTCCCTGGGTGCGATGGACTTCGGAATCATCGTCGACGGCGCCGTGATCGTGGTGGAAAACGTGTTCCGCAGGCTCACGGAGGGAGCGCACGACCGCACGCCGAGGCTGCAGAAGATCCTCGACGCCGCGGTGGAGGTCGGCCGGCCCACGCTCTTCTCCATGCTCATCATCATCGCGGCGCATATTCCGATCTTTACCCTGCAGCGTCACGAGGGACGGATCTTCGCTCCCATGGCCTGGTCGGTGACTTCCGCCTTGGTGGGCTCGCTCATCATGTCACTGACGGTGGTGCCCTTGCTGTGCTTGTGGATGCTGCGCAAGAATCTGCCGGAGCGCGAGAATGCCCTGGTGCGCGCCTGCAAGAGCGTGTACGAGCCGGTTCTCGCCTGGGCGATCCGCAGCAAGAAGATGGTCATTGGCATTGCCCTCGCGGTGCTGGCCGCGAGCCTCGCCGTCGTGCCCAAGCTCGGTACCGAATTCCTTCCCGAGCTGAACGAAGGGTCCATCTGGATCAACGTGACGCTGCCTTCCTCCGTCTCGGTCACCGAAGCTCAGTCCATGACGGGCAAGTTCCGCGCCGCCATAGCGAGCGTGCCCGAGGTCGACAGCGTCATCTCGAAGTCCGGCCGGCCCGAGGACGGAACCGACCCGAAGCTCATCAACATGAGCGAGATCCTCGTGACGCTCAAGCCCGAGTCGCAGTGGCGGCAGGGGGTGGGGAAGCGGCGCATCATCGATGAAATGGACCGGGCGATGTCGCGCTTCCCGGGAATCGAGCCGAGCTTCTCCCAGCCCATACGCGACAACGTGCTCGAGTCGATCTCCCAGATCGACGGGCAGATCGTGATCAAGGTGTTCGGCGAGGACCTCGACGTCCTGCGGGAGCAGTCTCAGCAGGTGCTCGCGGCCGTGAAGGATGTGCAGGGCGTAAAGCGCGCCTTCATCGACCGTCTGGGCGAGCTGCCGCAGCTGCTCATCCGCGTCGACCGCGAGGCGGCGGCGCGCTACGGCCTGAATGTCGCCGACATCCAGGATGTGATCGAGATGGTGCTCGGGGGCAGGCCCGCGACGCAGCTGTGGGAGGGAGAGCGCCATTTCGCGGTGACCGTGCGGCTCAAGGAATCCGAGCGCAACATCGCGAATCTGCGCTCGATCACGGTGAGCACGCCTTCCGGCGCCTATGTGCCGCTCTCCCAGGTGGCGCAGTTCAGCACCATCGGCGGGGCGATGAACATTGCGCGCGAGAACGGCACGCGCGTCTACTCGATCGGCATCTTTATCGCCGACCGCGACATGGGCAGCGTGGTGGCGGACATGAAAGAGCGGATCGCGAAGTCGGTGAAGCTGCCGACCGGCTACAGCGTCACCTGGTCCGGAGAGTTCGAGAACCAGGAACGCGCGATGGCGCGGCTCGCCATCATCGTGCCCGTGTCGGTGCTGCTCATTTTCATACTGCTTTTCGACGCGTTCGCGTCGATCCGCAGCGCACTCCTCATCCTGCTCAACATCCCATTCGCGCTGATCGGAGGGATCTTCGCCCTGCTCATTACCGGCATCCCTCTTTCGGTGTCGGCCGCCATCGGCTTCATCGCGCTGTTCGGGCAGGCGGTGCTGAACGGGGTGGTCATGGTCGCGTATTTCAACCAGCTGCGGGACGCTGGCGCCTCCCCCGAGGAAGCGGTGATGCGCGGGTCGCTGGCCCGCATGCGCACGGTGCTGATGACCGGGCTGCTTGCCGCGCTCGGCCTTCTCCCGATGGCCGTTTCGACCGGGATCGGCTCGGAGACCCAGAAACCCCTCGCGGTGGTGGTGATCGGGGGCCTGGTCACCGCCACGCTGCTCACCCTGGTGGTGCTGCCGACGCTGTACCTCGTGTTCCAGCGCCTCAACGCCCCGCGCTGGCCGCGAACCGCCAAGCCGTAATGACCGGGACAAGGTGTTTCTGCTACAATCCGCGTCCCTAAATAGTAGAAACCGACCGGCATGCCGACCGTACGCGTCAAGGAGAACGAGCCCTTCGAAGTGGCGCTGCGCCGTTTCAAGCGCACCGTGGAAAAAACCGGGCTTCTCACCGAGCTGCGCGCCCGGGAGTTCTACGAGAAGCCCACGGCTTACCGCAAGAGGAAGCTCGCCGCAGCTGTGAAGCGCCATTACAAGCGCCTCCGCAACCAGACACTGCCTCCGAAACTCTACTAGGATCGACAGCCAGGGAATCGAGGGCTGGACCGGGGAACCCGTCCAGCCCTTTCCGCTTCTGTGATGCCTGAACCCCACCCCCTCCCTTCCCACCCATGTCCCTGAAGTCCAAGATCACCGAAGACATGAAAACTGCGATGAAGGCGAGAGAATCGCAGCGCCTTTCCGCGATTCGCCTGCTGCTGGCCGCGATCAAGCAGCGCGAGGTCGACGAGCGAAAAGATCTTACCGACGGTGAAATCGCCGCAGTGATCGAGAAAATGATCAAGCAGCGCCGGGACTCCATTTCCCAGTTCCAGGCGGCCAATCGCCAGGACCTGGTCGACGTGGAGACCTTCGAGTTGAACCTCCTGTCGGGCTATCTGCCCAAGCAGCTGACGGACGCTGAAATCGCGGCCGAGGTTTCGGCAGCAGTCGCACAGACGGGCGCGAAAGGCGTGCCGGACATGGGTAAGGTAATGGGGGTGCTGAAGAGCAAACTGACGGGACGAGCCGACCTGGGAAAGGTATCGGCGATGGTAAAGGCGAGACTCGCGGGCTAGTCCGTGTTGCGACTTGCGTTTCGGGAAATTTCGCTTATAAAGAGAAGATGGTGAGGAGGGGCGGGCCCGGGCGGGCCATTCTGCACGGCGCGCCTGCCGGAGCGACGCTTCGTACCGCATTCCTGACGTGATTCCCGATTCTTTCAAGCAAGAATTGCTCCATCGCGTCGACGTAGTCGACGTGATCGAGCGTTACGTTCCGCTGAAGAAGGGCGGCTCCAACTATCTTGCTTGCTGCCCCTTCCACTCCGAGAAGACGCCCTCGTTCACCGTGAGCCCGACCAAGCAGTTCTATCACTGCTTCGGCTGCGGCGTGCACGGCAATGCCATCTCCTTTCTCATGGAGTACCAGGGTCTCGGCTACGTGGATGCGGTGAAAGATCTCGCCGAGTCGGTGGGAATGAAGATGCCGGAATTCGAGCCGCGCGAGAAGAAGTCCGGGTCGGGCCCCGATCTGTACGCGATCATGGAGCAGGCCTGCGACTACTATCGCGAGCAACTCAAGACCTCGCCGCGCGCCATCGAGTATCTCAAGGGCCGTGGGCTCACCGGGAAAATCGCGGCGCGCTTCGCCATCGGCTATGCCCCGGAGGGCTGGCAGAACCTCGAACGGGTGTTCCAGAACTACGCGGACACGGCGCTGAAGGACGCTGGCCTTGTGATCGACGCCGAAGGCGGGCGCCGCTATGACCGCTTCCGCGACCGCATCATGTTTCCCATCCTCAATCAGCGCGGTTCGGTGATCGCTTTCGGGGGCCGCGTTCTCGGTGAAGGGGATCCCAAGTACCTCAATTCGCCGGAAACACCGTTGTTCGAAAAAGGCCAGGAGCTCTATGGTCTCTCGCAGGCGCGGCCTGCGATCAGGGCGGCGAGCCGCGTCATCGTCGTCGAGGGCTACATGGACGTGGTGGCGCTTGCCCAGCACGGGATCGAATACGCAGTTGCCACGCTGGGCACCGCGACTTCGCCGGTTCACGTTCAGAAGCTGCTGCGCCAGACCGATGAGGTGGTGTTCTGTTTCGACGGTGACGCTGCGGGCCGCAAGGCGGCGTGGCATGCGCTCGAAGTCAGTCTCCCCTATCTGGCCGACAACAAGGCCGTGCGGTTCCTCTTTCTTTCCGCCGAGCATGACCCCGACAGCTTCGTGCGGGAAGAGGGCAGCAAGGCTTTCGAGAAAAAGCTAGGCGAGGCGCGGCCCCTGTCGGAGTTCCTCCTCGACGAACTGAAAGGGCGGGTGGATCCGAGCACGGCGGAAGGCCGCTCGCGGCTCGTGCACGAGGCGAAACCTCTGCTGCAAAAGCTGTCCGCACCGGCGCTTCGGGTACAGCTATTGAAGTCGCTCGCCGACGCGGCAGGGATGAGCCTGGAAGATACGGCCAGGCTGACGGAGATCCGGGTTGCGCGCGGGTACGACGCGAAGCCGGCCCCGGCGCGGGGAGCTCCGCGCGGCGCTCAGCTTCCGCAGCGCAGGCGCGAGCACAAGCTGCTCCAGTGCCTGCTCGCGAAGCCGGCGCTTGCGGAAGCATTGCCGCAGGAGATACTCGACCCCGGCTCGTTCGAGGGACGAATGCTCACCGCGGTCGCCGAGTTTTGCAGGCGCAGCCCGCAGGCGCAGGGCGGGGAGCTGATCGAACATTTCAAGGACAGCGAATTTGCCGCGGCGCTCGCGTCTGGCCAGGCCGCGCTACTTGAAACCAGGCTCGAAGCGGACCATATGGAACCTGAATTCCACGGCTTGGTCGCCAATTGGCAGCACGAGCAGAGGAAGAGCAGGCTCGACGCGCTGACCGCGAAGACCGAACGGACGCCCGCAGAGCAGGTCGAGATCCGGGACCTGCTGGTTCAGATGAGCGAACTCAAAAGCCAAAGCGAAACAGCCTCGAAGAATGCTATAATTTAAGGTTTCCGTTCGACGCCGCGGAGGGCGGAGAAATCATGGCGAATCAGAAGCTTACTAAGGCAGCGCGAGCAAAGGTCTCTGCCAGGCTCAAGGCCCAGAAGGCCCGAGCCGCGGAGAGCCTGCGCCTGCAGAAGCAGCGTCTCAAGGCGCGCAAGGCGTTGGAGATGGCGCGCAAGCGGGCGGCGAAGGAAAAGGAAAGGGTTCGCAGGATGAAATTGAAGGAAGCAGCCCGGGCCGAGGCAGCGCGGGGCAAGGAAAAGACGCGCAAGGCGCTCGAAGCTGCCCGAAACAAGGCGGCGAAGGAAAAGGAAAGGGCGAGGCTCAAGATCGCGAAAGACAAGGAACGGGCGCGCAAGGCGCTCTCCCTGCAGAAAGCACGCGAGCGGGCGGCGAAGGAAAAGGCGCGCCTGAAGGCCGCCAAGGAAAAGCAGAAGGAGCGCGAGCGCATCGCCCGTGAAAAGGCGAAAGCCAAGGAGCTCGCCGCGCTCGAAAAGGCGAAGGCCAAGGAAGCGGCGCTCCTCGCGAAGCAGAAGGAGAAGGAGCTCAAGGCGCAGCTCAAGCAGCAGGCCCAGGAGCTCCTCAAGCTGCGTAAGGCAGGCAGGCCACGCCGCAACAGCGAAGCCGAGCGCGCGCTGCTGCTGCGGGCGGAGAGCCGGCCCGAGGACGCGGAAGCCCGGCGCACGCGCCTGAAGAATCTCATCAAGCTCGGCAAGGAGCGCGGCTTCCTCACCTACGCCGAGATCAACGACCATCTGCCCGACGACATGGTGGACGCGGAGCAGATCGAGGCCATCATCTCCACGTTCAACGACATGGGCATCCAGGTCTACGACGAGGCCCCGGATGCCGACGCGCTGCTCATTTCCGAGACCGCACCGGCGGGCGTGCCCGACGAGGACGCCGAGGAAGAGGCCGAGGCGGCGCTTTCCACGGTCGATCCCGAGTTCGGGCGCACCACCGACCCGGTACGCATGTACATGCGTGAAATGGGCTCGGTCGAGCTTCTCACCCGCGAGGGCGAGATCGAAATCGCCAAGCGGATCGAGGACGGCCTGAAACACATGATCCAGGCGATTTCGGCCTGCCCCACGACCATAGCCGAGATCCTCGACCTCTCGGGCAAGGTCGGGCGCGATGAAATGCGCATCGACGAGCTTGTCGACGGCCTGATCGACCCGAACGCCAAGGACGAGCCGATCCGGGAGCTTGCAGACGACGTCGAGCCCGAGGAGGAAGAGGAGACCGATGGCGAGGACGAAAGCGCGGCGCTTTCGGCAAGCCTGCTGCAACTCAAGGAGGACGCGCTCGCGCGCTTCTCCAAGATCAGTCGCCTCTACGAGAAGATGAAGCGGGCCCTGGTCGAGCACGGCCACCGCAGCAAGGAATACATCCGGGTTCGCGACCAGATCGGCAACGAGCTGATGAACATCCGCTTCACCGCGCGCATCATCGAGAGATTGTGCGACAGCCTCCGCGGCATGGTGGACGAAGTGCGCAGCCACGAACGGGAGATCATGAACCTGTGCGTCAACAAGGGCAGCATGCTGCGCCCGCATTTCATCAAGGAATTTCCCGGCAGCGAAACCAACATGCGCTGGGTCAAGAACGAAATCGCGGCGGGGAAGCCCTGGAGTGGCCAGCTCGCGCGCTACGAGCCGAACATTCTCGAGCAGCAGCAGAAATTGCTCGCGATCCAGAAGCGGATCGGGATCCCACTGAAGGATCTCAAGGAGATCAACAAGCAGATGTCCACCGGCGAGGCCAAGGCCCGACGCGCAAAGCGCGAGATGACCGAGGCGAACCTGCGCCTGGTGATCTCGATCGCCAAGAAGTACACCAACCGCGGGCTGCAGTTCCTCGACCTGATCCAGGAGGGCAACATCGGCCTGATGAAGGCGGTCGACAAGTTCGAATACCGCCGAGGCTACAAGTTCTCGACCTACGCAACCTGGTGGATCCGGCAGGCGATCACCCGCTCGATCGCCGACCAG